>CP126122.1:0-375000 GCA_030123565.1 Nitrospira sp.
TCTTCATCGGTCGTAGAGCCCTCGGGCAAGCTGCAAAACTGCGATGCGGCGGTTCGAACCCGCCCGGCGCCTCCAAACCTCGCTAGCGCGGTCCGCCCGCTCTTCATCGTAGTATCGTGTATGATGCGGGCGGAGAGACGCCTACAGTCTTTCCTGCTCTTTTTCGCTCGACCCGGAGCCCGTACCATGGTTCTTGGCGACGGGGGAAGCCCCACCAGAGATTTTGCTCCAGTTTCAATTCGTCTAAGCGACGACACAAACAGGAGCCTGCCCGGCCTCATTCCTCGCCTCTCGGAGGCCTAGCAGGATGCTGAAAAAGTCCGCCAGCGGCGTTCTCACTTCGCTCAGAGGCTCCACGTACGGCCATGGGCACAGAGCCTGTCCTGGCAGGCTCAGGGTGGGCGGGTAAGACTGTAACGGTTCGCTTCAAGACACGGCCGGCTCACCGTCTCGCCGGCGTCCGCACACGTGACGCTCATTATTCTTCGCGTCGCGGACCTCGCTGCGGCCTTGCTGGACGGCCTTTTTGAGCATCCTGGAGGGATGTTCTTCTGCTGTGCCGTTCGATGTGGACCACCGGAGTTTTCGCGTCTCGACGGGGTTTTCCCGCAGCCTGCTAGAAGCCCGCCTTGCGTAACCATAGAACCACACTTCTAAAGTCATCCGTTCGTCGACTGAGGGTGTTGTAGAAACTCGCGTTTCCCATGACGGCTCGGCACAAGTGCGATATACAGATCCTTGTTCAACTCCCGCAGCCACTGCCGGGCGGAACTGTTTCTGATTCGATCCATGCGCGGATATCCGTTCGTAAAACAGATCACATCGCACCTGTCCGAAACCTGGGGTAGTTCGATTCAGGGAGGTTTCAGCTGCGTCATGGGCATAGGTACGATTCTCGTGGCGGTCTGGATGTCGTTCGGTTTTCTCTCTCAGGCCTCGGCCGAAACCTACATTGCCGGTGCGATCGGTGCGACCCTGCCGCTTCCCGCTTCCGTCGAGGCGGACGAAAATATCAACTATCCGAACCCACCCGGACCCGGTCAATTGTTTCGAAATTCGAACACCACAATCGGACTGAAAGAGTCAGTGGCGTACGGCATGAAGGTAGGGCACTATTTTGACTCACTCCCGTGGCTGGGAGTGGAAACGGATGTGTTTACCACGACACCTCATGTGATGGCGGGGACCATTGCGATTGACACCAACTCTTCAACCGTCGGGACCTTCCGGGAAGCCCAGAGTGGAGTCCATCTTCGATTTACCACCTGGGCCTTCAGCCTGTTGGTTCGTTACCCTGCCGTCCGTTGGCAACCTTATGCGGGTATCGGTCCCGCCATTTTCTGGGGTCATGCCAGCGGCACCGGGTTGTCCTGCAATAACACCTGCCCAGGCCCTTCGATCGACACCTCCAGTGTCACACCCGGTTGGGCCAGTCAGGCCGGACTGCGTTATGTGACAGATGCTTCAGTCGTGTTGTTTGGCGAGTGGAAGTACATGTCGACCACAGCCCATTTCGATCAAGTTCGAAGCTTCAGTAACATTGATGTGCATTACCACGCACATCTCCTTCTTGCAGGCATCGGATATCAGTTCAAGTGATTCGACGATGGTTGGTCCACTTCTTCTCATTCGCCTACCACCCGCTGGAATTCGGATAAGCCTCGCCGGCAATTTTCTCGTTCAAGGCTTCGGTGCGGAGAGATTACGGTCGCAATTCCGCAATCCGCCGTTCCTGCTCTTTCAGTCGGCGACTTGCGGTCAGGTCGTTCGAATCCAGTAGGCCATGGAGAATTTCCTGTCTCAATTGAATGAACAGGGCACTGCGACGGGCCGAGGCTGGCTGACTGTCTTGCAGAAGCGAAAGCCAACGAGTGCTGGATGCGGCATACCGGCCGTTCGGCATGGTCGTGCGGAGTTCTTGAAACACGGTGATCGCATCCTCACGGTTTTCAAACAACGCGACCAAGCCCCTGGTGTAGGAGACCTCCTCGCAGGTTGCGGGCTGCCGGCAATCGCTCCGGCGCGATTCCTGGAACCGGCTCACGGCCTGGAGCGCTTCTCGTTCTTCGGAATCTGCCTCAAAATAGGCACTGCTCGGCAAGGTCTTGGACGAGCCGGACATACCTCCGCAGCCCCAGAAGCCGGTGAGGAGGAGCAGGCACAGGAACCCTTCTGCGTACATTCTTGAATTCATGGAACACCTCCCCTGGGGTTACCAGGTCGAAAGCTGTCGATACCTCTGGTCGGGTTTGTCGGGCGATCGCGGTTACCCTGTGCGTATACGCCGTCGTCCAATGTGCGCAGCACGACCTCACCCAGTGAAATAGAGGAAGGGCCCCCTACCGAACGGATGAACGGCTCAGACTGCCGCCCACTTCTACGCGTCCGATTGGCCCAATGGGGTTGCACTGAACGGGGCTGAAGGGATGACTGTTGGAACGCGCAGGGAGTCCCTGACTTCCTTGTGGAGTGTCGGCATACGAGAGGCCGCCTTTCAGAACATTGACGGCGGTGGCAGGCCGCGGGCAATTGAGAGTGGAGTGTGGAGAGATAGCCGGTTGTGACTGTACGCCCTCTATCAAGCAAAAGCAAATGGGGTCAGTCGCCGAACACAGGACTATCCCGCAGCGCCGGCAAAGGCGGGCTTCCCAAAAAGACCACCGGTTCACTCCCGGCGTTATCCTGCCGACCTGCGCCGGGGGAAGGCCCTCACGCACGAAGCGCAAGTCTGGATGCCGATTACCGCCCGAAATGGAAGGCGATCCCGAACATGAACAGGTTGGCACGATAGTCGGCGGTGATGTTGTCGCGCGTGAAGGAGAACTGGGCGAAGTTGTATTTGTATTCGATGAAGGGGGCGATGGCCGGCGTTACGTAATATTTGATGCCGGCCAAGATGTTGAAGCTCGGCGCAAAGGAGGCTTCCGGCCTGAAATTGCCGCTGGAAATGTTGCCCACATTGAGGCCGAGACCCAGACCCGCATAGGGCTCCACCTTATATTGATACCCGGTCACCCGAACCAGCGCATTGAACGCCAGCGAGTGCACGAGCAGGTCGGCGCCGGGAATCGTCCCGGACAGGCGGGGATTGCTGTTGGTGGGCAAGGTCTGTTGCTTGATGTTGGGGGTGGAACGGTAGGCGTCGATCTCAAGGCCGAACCAATTGAATCCTCGGTCGTTGAAGTAATGGCCGATCTTGCCGCCGTAGTAGAGGTCCCTCTCGAGGGAGACTTTTCCGGCATCCGTGGTGTCGAAGGTGGGAGCGTTGACACCGACCCCAAGGGCCACATAGTTTTCCGCGGAGGCAAAGGAAGGACCACACAGAATAGCCAGGCATAACAATCCGACCGACCAACGAACCATTCCCCCTCCTCTCACCGGCGGAAACCATCTGAACAGCGATTCGGGTGCTACTCTAACGGGCTTGATGCAAGGTGGCAAGCGAGAAGTGTGTCTTGGCAGGATGGTGAAAAAGGCCCCCTCACCGTCTCCTCTCCCCCGGCGGGGAGAGGGCAAGGGAGAGGAGAAAGCTGCCTCGCAGATCAATGCAACAACGAACTTCAGAGACAGGATTCTAGAAGACTCCGCAAGACTGCTCGGTACGATGGAGCAACGTCGGCCTCAGGCAATAGCCCCGCCAGGGCGACTGATCCCAAGACCAGTTCAACAGGGCGTATTCGGTGTGGGTGACATGCCGGTCGATCGTGCGACCGAATCCGCCGATGCGGAGGGAGAAGCCCGCCGGCAGGCCAAAATCCCTCAAGAGTCCGAATTCCGTGAAATCGCCTGCATAGTAGGCGGGATCGCCCCGTTCCGTCACGAAATGCTCCCCGCGCCACAGGGTGACATAGGGTCGCCATCCGTCGAGGTTCACCCCGGCCGTCAATTGATAGCCGCGGCCGCGCACGATCGGCGAGCCGCTTTGCGTCGGCTCGTTTTGGCTGGTGAGGTAGAGGGCCATCACATCGACCTCGCGGAACCAGGACAACCGCGACCAATACTGTCCGGGCTGGAAGGTGAATTGAGGGCCGAAGGCAGTCAGGAAATTGTTGCCGGCCGGGCGATCGCGAGGAATACCAGGCCCGAAGAAGGTGCGGGATTCGGAGTACTGGGCCCCTCCCGAGTGAGACCAGTAGACTTGCCCATTGAATGAGAAGTGTCCCGCCGCCACGCGCCCCGCATAGCCGACATCGAACCGCTCCGGCTTCTGAAAGGTCTCCAGCTGGTTCCAGTTCAAGAAGAGGTCTTGCTGGTAATGTTTCCGGTCGACGAGCAGCTGGAACCCCTGCTCGATCGGACGGCTGAACAACATCGCGTCATTGAAGAGCGCATCTACGAAGGGGTGGTTGCGGCGGAGGGTACCGGCCACCAGCCGCACGTCGGGAACCATTTCGTAGTCGGCGGAGAGAATCGGTTGCACCGTGTGGAACGACTGGGTGTCCGCAACCGGCAGGCCCGCGAAGAAGCCGGCGTCGAGCATGAGGCGGGGAGTCGCCGCGTACCGCAGCACCGGCGAGAGGTATTGGCCGGCGAAGGTTTGACTCGAGACCGGGAATCCATTGATCTGCCGCACGCCGGGATAGGCGATGTTGTAGACATAGGTCAGGGTATCGAGTTTGGCGCTGAACCGGCGTTCCGATCGAGGTTCCTGCCGGTCGCCGAACGGCCGTGACAGGGAGGCCCACACATCGCCGACCAGGTCCGCGTGGTTGGTATCCCAGTTCCAGTTGAAGACCAGATATTCCTGGTTCACCCACTTGAACGTGTCGCGGTTCATGTAGGTGATCCCGTCCTCGGTGAAAAAGGCCCGAATGCGCCGCGCTTGCGCGCCGAACTCGATGGACGCGCGATCTCCCAGCCGGATCGTTTTCGACAGGCCGATTTCCGGGAAGTTGCTCTCCTTGAACTCCGGATCCCCCTGCTGGCTGAGAAAATTCCGGCCCTTCCAGAAGGCGAGGTACGGGCGCCAGCCGGCCAGGTCGAGCCAGGCCTGCAGTTCATAGCCGCGCCCGCGGGAGGGGTCGGAGCCGTCGTCAGCCTGGTTGTAGCTCGACAGGTACGTGAAGCGAATGCCGATCTGATTCCACCAGCCGGCCGATCGAAAAAAACGAGCAGGCTCCAGGACGAGTTCAGGGCCGACGGCCACGACCAGGTTGTCGCGCGTGTTGAACGAGCGATCCAGCTTGAACAGGGCCTGCCCGTTGCGCACCCAATGGGCCTGGCCGTTGAAATGCAGGGGACCGAACTTCAGTTGCCCGGCATAGCCCACGTCGAAGCGGTTCGGTGCCGAGCCGCGGAAGGCTTGTTCCCAATTGATGAACAGGTCTTGCCGATAGTAGGCGGAATCCACTAGCATTTGAGCCCCCTGCTCGATCGGCCGGAGGAAGCGATTGCCGCTGTAGAAGACGGCGTTGTGAAAATCCCGATGGGGCACCAGCAGCGTTCCTATCACGCCGGCCATCTCCTTGATCGGCTGATAGGTCAATCGCATGATGGGGCGGACCTGGGAGACTTCGGTGTCGTGGCCGAACGGCATGTTCGCAAAGACGCCGACCTCCGCTTCGAGCGAGGGGAGCAGGCGCTTGTAGAGCGTGGCATTGACCAGGTTGCCGATCAGCGTCGTGTCGCGGCCCAATCCGTTGGTGAAGGTGTTGTCTTCCAGCCCCTGCTTTTCCAGGTTGAGCAGGAAGGTGGTGGTGGAGAAACGCATGTCGAGCGGATGGGAAGGAGGCGCGTCGGTTTCTTCCGCCAAGAGCGGACTATGAAACAGCAGCAGGACAAGGACCAAAAGGCCTACCGGTAACGGACTGCAGCTGAAGCGATGAGTGGACGATGGTTTCACGCGTGGGGGCCGATGATAAGAATTGCGAAGGTGCGGCGTCAATGACTTCGACGTGGATCGAGGCCCGTCAGGGAATTCAAATGCTCACCTCGATCGTTCCGGATCGCGACACGAGCCGGTATGGGTAACGGTGGCGAAAAGACCCTTTCGGCGCAAGGCTGGGCATCGGCCTCGGCCATCTTGTTGGGCGTCACCGGGGCCAGCAAAGGGCTTGGACTCTTCCGGGAACTGCTGCTCGCAAGTTACCTGGGCGCAAGTGGGCAGGTGGACGCCTATGCCGTGGCCTATGCGGTTCCGTTGTTTCTGGGCGGTGGGATCGGATATGCGTTTTCCACCACTATCATTCCTGGTTATCACCACAAGGTCGTGGAGTGCGGGCAGGAAGCCGGCATCCGTTACCTCTCGACCATGTGCCTGTCCTCCCTGGTGTGGTCCCTGGTGTTGCTGATTCCGGTGTGGGTTATGCCTCAGAGCTTAGTGAGATTCGCGGCGCCGTCGTTGCCTGAAGAGACAATGGGGCTCGCAGTCGAGCTTATGGGCTGGTTGGCACTCTACGTGTTAATTCAAAATTCTGTCTATGTCTTGTCCGCAGTCTTCCATTCGTTCAACCACTTTCGCCTGCCGGCCGCAATCGATCTGGTCTTCAACATTACCGTAATCGGGTTTCTTGTGGCACTGGCCGCCAAGTGGGAGATACGCGCCCTCGTCATGGGCAATCTCACCGGCATTGTCGCCTGCTTTCTCTTGTTGACTATCGTCCTCCTACGAGGCGCGGTGCCATCGCGACTCCTAGCGTTTCGACTACAAGAGCTTGTGCGGCCCCTGGTGATCTGTTTGCCTGTCGTGGCCTATTATCTCGCTTCACAATCTCCCAGCATCTTGGCCAATTATTTTGCCTCAGGCTTGGGAGAAGGCAGTATCGCCGCATTCAGCTATGCAAAAACCATCCTTGCGGCGGTTGTCACGCTCATCACTCTGAGCGTCGCACGTGCGGCGTTTCCGACGTTCGCTGCTCTTGCTTCCGGGGGACGGACGGAAGAGTTCAGACAGTTGGTGGTGGGGTTCGCGAAACTGATCCTGTTCCTGTTTCTGCCCCTCTCCACTCTAGCCTGGGTGTATCGCGAGCCTGTCTTGAGGTTGCTGTATCAGCATGGGGTGTTCGACGACGCCGCACTCGTGCTGACGGCGACAGCCTTCGGATTTCTGGCTCTTGGCCTGACCTTCGCAGCATGGGAACCAGTCGGGACTCGAGCGCTGTATGCAGCGGGGGATGCCCGAGGGCCCTTGCTGGCGACAATCGGAAGTCTCTCCTCGGTCCTGCCATTGCTCATCGTGTTGACGCCGGCGCTGGGTTTGGGCGGTGTGGCACTCAGTCTCTCCTTGGCGCTTGCCGTGGATAGCGGATTACAGGTGTTCAGCCTCGGCCGGCGACTGGAGTCGCCCATTTGGAGGGACCTCGCTTCATTTTTCGCAAAGTGTGCGGCATGTGCATTGTCGGCAGGCACGCTGTTCCTCTTATTGCCGGTGAATGGTTTCCCCGCTGTTCTCGTCGGCACTGCGTTGTATATCGGTCTCTACGGGTTGTTGATCTGGAGCCTCGTGCAGCCCGTTAAATCGATTGTGTCGCTAGGAACGGCACGATAGCTCGATGGAAAAGATCCTGGTTATCCAGACCTGGGGCATCGGCGACATGGTGATGACGACACCTATGCTGTGGGGATTGCGGATTGCCCAACCGACTGCCCACGTGGCAGTTGTTGCGGGGTCCAACGAGGCGGCTGACGTAATTCGAGGCTCGAAGCTCTGTGACGACGTACTGGTCATGTCATTTCGTCGCAGCTCAATGACCGCCATTATCCAGTTTTTTCTAAAGCTGCGAGGTAAGGGGTTCGATGCGGCCTTTGTTGCGAGCAGGCTCTCACCATATGTCGCGTTGTTCCTCCGATTTCTGTCAGGCATCAAGGTCGTTGTTGGCGATGGTACAGGAAACAGGGGATGGGGATATAGCCGCTGGCGGCAGGTCGACGTCACCAAACACAAGGTGATCGAAAACGTCGAAATCCTCAGGTTACAGCTGCCGCATGCCGGAATCGGGGACCTGTATTTTCACATTGATGAAGAAGCCCGAACGGAAGCGGCTCGGATCTGGTCAGATCACAAACTGGACGGGTACATCGTACTTGGCATACATCCAGGCGGTGCAGCAAACGAATGCCCGGACAAACAAATTCCAGTCGAATTGTGTCGTGAAGTTGTACAGGAATTCCTGGCGGGTGCGAACAGTCGGAAAGTGGTGATGTTTTTTGGCCCCGACGAGATCGAGCGGATGTCACTCTATGAATGGGGTTTTGATAGAGTAATCTTGCTGTCTGGCCTGAGTGTGCGCGCTGTCGGGGCAATCATTGCAAGAACCAATGTGTTTCTGTCGGGTGATACCGGATTGGGACACATTGCTGCTGCCGTAGGGACTTCGGTGGTGACAGTGGCAGGACCGACAGATATCGGCCATACCAGGCCGTGGGGCAACGAACACCTTGTCGTACGGACTGAAAAGCAACTCGATTGTATGCCATGTTACGAAACTTCACTCTATGGCAGGTGCCCCTTTAATCAGGAGTGTATGCGATCCGTCATAGGTGAAGATATCGCTAAGAACATATCCAGAGTTCTGAGTTCAAGCCACACAATAATTTGTTGAGAGTTACATCGTGGTTGCACTGATTGAAGTTAGCCTAACGGTGCTAGGCATGGTTGCTCTGGCGCGTTGGGTTGAGAATAGTTGGCTTTCACCAGGCTCATTTTTCTGTCTGATTTGGGGCGGCTATGCTCTCTGGGGGCTTCAGTATGGTCTGTCGCCCGAGGTTCTAACCTATGGTGTCCTGTGGGTGTTGCTGTCATGTGTATTAGTACATGGCGGCTGTATGTATGGACGTTATCCAATCGATCGGTCAAACATTCTGTCCAATGTCTTTTTCCAATTTCCTTACCTTAAGACAATTACGCTGATACTAACCCTTGTCGGTCTCGCAGAAATGGGGAAAGTGTTACTCGCTCCAAGCTCCTCACTGATTGATGCCGTGTCATTCGCTTATGTTAACCAGTTGGTCATGTCCAATAGAGCCATGTATGGGTATGGACCTGAGAACCAAGGAATTTTAGAGAGAATAGCCTTTGCATTGACCTACGCGGCTCCCCTCTTTGGCGGCCTGCTGTTTGCTAGCGCATCCACGAGGATGGCCAAAATTTTGGGGATTACGTCTGCCTTCGCGCCATCGTTTGTAGGACTTTTGTATGGGTCTCGGATGGGTGCATTGTACGGAGGAAGCTTCTGGATTTCGGCATATATGGCTGTCCGTGTATTACGCCAGCGCGGTACGCAGTCGATGGAAGCATGGTCGGTCGTTAAGGCGCTACTCATTGCCCTGGTTGTAATTGCTGGTATGTCTGGACTGGTCATACTTGCTCGATACGAAGTCAGTGATATCACCTCATTTCAGGATATTCTGGACAATGCAGTGGACATTTTCGTGTTTTTTCCAGTCTTTTCTCTCTGGTTTTATGAGTCCGGATTCAACTTCTCGCAACTCACGTTGGGCAACATGACTTTTGGTCGGATTTTTGATCTCTTGGGCCTACACATCGCAGAGAACTATTATTACCGTGTGGAGTATGAGGTCGGTAATACATCGGCCAATTTTTTTACCATCTTCAGAGGACTTATCGATGATTTTGGTCATATAGGTGCGGTCCTAGTAATTCTGCTGTTTGGAGTGGTGGCTGGTGTCGCATACAAGCGCGTCTTGAACAAGCAAGCACTCTATCTACCAGTTCTCATTGCAGTATATGCCGGAATTTTTACGAGCCTGAGTCTAAGTTTGTTCATGTACGTTACTCCAGTAATCGCCCTCGGCATTTTTGCTATGTACTTCGCTGCGTTTCACCGCGAGATCGTTCCCATTAAAATTCAGGCCATGTAACAACTGTCCAGTTACTATTTGATATGGCTAGGAGCGGGCCCTTTTCCGAGAGCAATTGGTTGTTGTTGTGTTTGGCCGTTGGATCGATTGCCTTGGTCATGACTTTAGGAGAAATAGGTATTCGTATTGCGATACTTGTTAGAGACGGTCTCCCGCTAAACCAGTGGTACCGCTTTAGCGGGAGAACTCTCGGCGCTACCACCCTCGACGAAACGCTTGGCTGGAGGGCTACGGAGAATTATCACTCGAAACGATCTGAGAAAACGGCGGTAGGGCGTAGTTACGAAGTCGATCTTGTGCAGGATGAAAAGGGGTTCCGGGCATTTGGACAGATGGGGAACTTGAAGGCCAAGATCTTGTTCTTAGGCGATTCATTCACTCATGCACGAGAAGTCTCGAATGAGAAAACGTACTATCAGTACGTCAAACAACGGTTGAATGCTGAGATATTTGCCTACGGAGTCGAAGGATACGGGACACTACAGGAATATCTTGTGCTCGACCGACACCTGGATCTTATAAAACCAGATCTGGTCGTGTGGCAATTCTGTTTTAATGACTTTCTAAACAATGATCCGGATCTGGAGAAGCGAAGCGTTTTTCACAATAACTCCCGGATTCGGCCATATTGGAAGGACGGACGGGTGGTTTACCTGTTTCCTCGAGACTCGTTACCTTGGGTTCGCTCATTTGCTGCTGCACACTTACGTTTTCTAAATTTTCTCTTGGGCCGGATCGACAAGTTTGCAGGCATGTATCTCAGGGAGTCTCTCGAGTCAGAAATAGAACGGCAAGGGCTGGCGCACAGTGGTCTAAGTAAGGCGGCAGGTATCACCGGTGAACTGATAGGTCGTGCTCGTATTAGAACTGGAGCTGTACCGATCGTGGCCTTCAATTGCAAAGCGGTGGAGCCTTATAATGCGGCTCTGAGAGCTATATCTCGGAAGCACGACATCTTGTTTCTGGAGGAGATCGCGGTGTCGCTCGACTCTGCTGCGCAGCGTGGCGAAGATGTGTTTCATGCCGACGGCGCCCACTGGAATGAGGAGGGGCACCGGGTGGTCGGAGAGGCCCTCGCGGAACATCTAAAAATGCTCATTTCAGAAGGGAAGTTGTTGGTTCCATCCGCGGCGGCACGATAATCAGATGATGACCAAGAGCCTCACCGTATGACTATCGGCGCTCCATCCCAGCACGTAATTCCGGTCCCCGGTCCTGTCTTGCATAGCTATCCTCTCGTCTCGATCCTCATTCCCTGCCGCAACGAAGGGCAGTTCATCGGACAATGCCTGGATTCCATTTTGGCCAATGATTTTCCGAACGATCAACTGGAGATCATGGTTCTGGATGGGATGAGCGAGGATGGAACGCGACAGATTGTGGAAGGCTACGCCAGAAACCATCCGTTTCTCAAGCTTGTGGATAATCAGTCGAGAACGACTCCCGCTGCGTTGAACCTGGGAATCTGTCTTGCCAAGGCCTCGATTGTCATGCGAATGGATGCGCATGCCCGATACGATAAGCGCTATATCTCTCGATGCGTCGAAGCCCTGGGAAGGTACAAGGCCGATAACGTCGGGGGGATTTGGAAAATCGTGCCTCGGACCAAGACCCTGTTTGGGCAGGCTGTCGCGCAAGCTCTCGCTCATCCATTTGGGGTTGGTAACGCACAGTATCGGTATGCGGAAGGTGATGAGCAGCCTCAGTGGGTGGATACGGTGCCCTATTTCTGCATGAGGAAATGGAAGTTGGGCGAGGTGGGATTGTTCAATGAGAGCCTGATTCGAGGCGAGGACATGGAATTCCAAATGCGCCTCAGTCAGGTGGGGATGTTCAACGAGAAACTCACCCGCGGGCAAGACATGGAATTCAGTTTGCGCCTGAAGAAGGCGGGTGGGCGCACCCTCCTTCTGCCGAGTGTTGTGAGCTACTACTATGCCCGTTCCGATGTCCGTTCATTTTGGTGTCACAATTGGGTTAACGGCGTGTGGGCGATTCTGCCGTTTGCCTATAGCGACATCGTGCCTATTGCTGGCCGCCATCTTGTTCCGCTCGCTTTCGTGGGGGCTTCTCTTGGCTCCCTTATCCTGGGGCTTTGGATTCGCCCCTTCCTGTGGATGGCTGTTGCGATCCTTGGCACATATGGATTAGTCGCGCTGGCTGTCTCCCTCCAGATCGCTTGGCGGCAGCGGCAGGCCCGGTACGGTCTCGTGATGCCGGCAGCCTTTGGTATCTTGCATACAGCCTACGGATTAGGGTCCCTTTGGGGCATCATCCGTTTGCTGAGCATGCAAGAATTCTGGAAGAAACTCAGAAATAGCGGACTGAGTCATGCAACAGGACGATAGAAAAGCGGTCGAGCGCACGTTGCATGATCACTTGCGCGGGGTGGGGCAAGACGACCCGACTTACAATTCCAACAAGAAATACTATTCGATCAGTCGTCTCAACGAAGACCATGTTCAATCATGGCTGGTGCAACGGTGCGCCGCGAAAAAGGTCCTCGACTATTGCTGCGGAAACGGCCACCAAGCGCTTTGGCTGGCTGATCACGGTGCTGTGGCCTGTGGGATCGATATTTCCCCCATATCCATCGACAATGCTCGGCGGGAAGCGGAGCGACGTGGGTTGTCGGACCTGGCCACCTTCCAGGTCATGGACGCGGAGGCCACGGATTTTGCCGACAACACCTTTGATCTGATAGTGATCAACGGCGTCTTGCATCATCTTGATCTTGACCGGGCGTACCAGGAACTCGCACGCATCCTCAAATCGAATGGACTGATCATTGCGACAGAGGCTCTGCGTCATAATCCCCTCATTCACTGGTATCGGAAGCTGACTCCCCATCTTCGTTCCGAATGGGAGACCGAACATATCCTGGGAAGAGAGGAAATTTTTTCTGCCTCCCGGTACTTTGGAGAGGTGCGCGTCGAACGGTTCTTTCACCTCGCCACCCTTGGCGCTGTCCCCTTTCGGAATCTTTCCCTGTTTACCCCTGTTCTGAAAACCCTTCAGACCGTTGATACGGCTCTACTCCGTCTTCCCTGGCTCAGATGGCAATCATGGATGGCGGTGTTTGTGTTGGGACAGCCACTCAGACCCAAGCCATCGGCTTAGAAAATCACTTGAAGCGATACCGTTTTAACGATGATACTGAGAAGATAGGATAGGGACTGCAGCGCTGGAGCGACAGTTTTTTATGGCGTCTTTTTTCTTATGAAACGACCGTTTGATTTCGTATGCGCCGTTGCGGGGCTGATCCTCCTAAGTCCGCTGCTCGTTGTCATCGCGCTCACGATCACCCTGCACGATGGTGGAGCACCGTTCTATCGAGGGTGGCGCGTGGGGTTGTCCGGTAGACCATTCCGAATGTTGAAGTTCCGTACGATGCGGCCGGACGCAGAGCGATCCGGTGTGACCTCGACGGCGAACGACGATTCTCGCGTGACCCGCATCGGCTCCCTTCTCCGCCGCTACAAATTGGATGAGTTGCCGCAACTTTGGAATGTGTTATGCGGAGAGATGAGTCTGGTCGGACCCAGGCCGGAAGTGCAGCGGTTTGTGGATCTCTATACGGAGGAGGAAAAGGCCATCCTGTCTGTTCGGCCCGGCCTCACCGACTGGGCCAGTTTGTGGAATTTTGATGAGGGCGCTATCCTGCAAGGCAGTTCCGATCCCGATCACACCTATTGCGAATTGATACGTCCAAAGAAATTGCGACTCCAACTGGCCTATGTGCGTCAAGCCGGCTTTTGGACGGACTTTTGCATCCTGCTCCACACTATTGCTACGGTGCTATTTCGCGTGAGGCCGCGTGAGGCCGGAACGTTGGAGATCCCCTGATGCATCTGCAGGACGGAGGTACGCGCCGGTTGTCGTCAGAACGATTGACGCTGTTCCTCTACGAGATGCTCCGCATTCGCGCAACCGAGGAACGCATCGGGCAACTCGTCGAGAGTCGGGAAATCAAGACCCCCTGTCATCTGTCCATCGGCCAAGAAGCGATACCGGTTGGTGTCTGTGCCGCGTTGCGTCAGGACGATACAGTCTGGGGCGGCCACCGCTCGCACGGGCATTACCTGGCGAAGGGCGGAGATCTGAATGCCATGATGGCGGAGGTCTTCGGGAAAGCGACCGGCTGCGCCGGTGGTCGAGGAGGGTCCATGCATCTGGCGGCCCCGGCGCAGGGAATTTTCGGAACCGTCCCGCTCGTTGCGGCCACCATTCCCATGGCGGTCGGCGCAGCCCTCTCGGCAAAGTTGCGTGGGACGGATGAGGTCGCCGTGGCATTTTTCGGAGACGGTGCGACGGACGAGGGGCATTTTCACGAATCGCTCAATCTGGCGGCACTCTATCGCCTCCCGGTCCTGTTCGTCTGTGAGAACAACCTCTACTCGACTCACATGATGTTGAACGAACGACGGGTGAAGGACAATATCGTCGAGAGTGCCGCGCTCCATGGGTTTCCAGGCCTGGTGGTCGATGGGAATGACGCAGTCGCCGTGTATCAGGCCACCTACCAGGCGATGGAACGAGCAAGAACAGGAGAAGGCCCGACATTGCTGGAATGCCGGACCTATCGCTGGCGAGGACATGTGGGGCCAGCGCTGGACCTTGAAGTTGGACAGAATCGACAGCAGGATCTGGCGGAATGGATGCAGAAGGATCCGATCATGCGCCTGCGGGAACGATTGCGGGAGGAAGGCCTCTCCGATGCGGACTTCAGCGAAATCGAGCGACGGATCGCTGATGAAGTCGATGCGGCCGTGAACTTTGCGCGCCGGTCGCCTTACCCGGACGAAAGTGATTTGCTCCATCACGTCTATGTCTCACGACGAGGAGCCTAAACGCATGCGGGAACTGACCTACGCGCAAGCCATCCGCGAGGCCCATGCGCAACTCCTGGCAGAGGACCCGCGGGTCTTCCTGATCGGGCAGGGTGTCTGGAATCCCTGGTATGCGGGAACGAGCCTGCAGGATCTCGACAAGGAATTCGGCCGAGCGCGCGTGATGGATTCTCCCGTCTCTGAAAATGCCACCACCGGCGCGGCGATCGGGGCGGCCATCACAGGGATGCGCCCCATTGTGTTTCACCCGCGGATGGATTTCATGCTGTTGGCGGTGGACCCCATCATCAACCAGGCGGCCAATTGGTCCTACCTGTTCGCGGGGCAGGTCTCGGTGCCGGTCGTGATCCGAGCGGTCATCAATCGGGGAGGCGAGCAGGGGGCGCAACATTCACAAGCGTTACAGGCGTTGTTTGCTCATGTGCCGGGATTGAAAGTGGTGATGCCTGCTACTCCCTCTGATGCCAAGGGATTGCTCATTGCCGCGGTGAATGACGGGAACCCAGTGCTATATCTGGACGATCGTTGGCTGTATGAGCGGCGGGGATACGTCCCGGAACCCCTGTACCAAGTCCCTCTTGGAAAGGCCGCCCTCCGCCGGTCGGGAAAGGACGTGACCGTCGTGGCCACCTCCTGTATGGCGGCAGAATCGCTGGATGCCGCACGAGTGCTTGAGGCGCGGGGGGTCGATGCCGAAGTGATCGATCTGCGGACCATCAAACCTTGGGATCGGGATACGGTGTTTTCGTCCGTCGGCAAAACCGGCCGGTTGGTCATTGCGGATGCTGCATGGCTGAGCGGCGGTATTGCAGCCGAGATTGCCGCCACGGTGGTCGGTGAACTCTTCCATGCCTTGCAAGCTCCCATTATTCGTGTCTGCCTGCCCGATGCCCCCGCCCCATCCAGTTCATTCCTCGAACAGGCCTACTACATCGGTGCGGACGATATTGTCGTGGCGGTGGAAAAGGTTCTGCGGTAGGGCGGCAGGGGAAAGAGATTAATGGCGTTCAAGGTTCCCTTCATCGATCCGCGCAGCCACTACGCGAAGCTCAAGCCGGAAATCGACCGGGCCATCACCGACTGCCTGGCGAACGGCGATCTGGTGAATCGGCACCAGCTCAAGGATTTCGAGCAACATCTTGCAGAATTCGTGGGCGTGAAATACGCCGTCGGCGTCAACAGCGGGTACCACGCCCTGTACTTCGCCCTCCTCGGAGCCGGCGTCGGACCGGGCGATGAGGTGATTACGGTCGCCCATACGTTCGTCGCCACGGTCTCGGCCATCGTCCATTGCGGGGCGCGACCGGTCTTGATCGATGTGGGGCCCGATTTCAATATGAACGTCGAGCTGATCGAGCCCGCCATCACGCCGAGAACGAAAGCGCTGCTGCCGGTGCACCTCAACGGACGGCTGTGCGACATGGAAAAAATCCTGGCGCTTGCGGACAAGTACGGGTTGGCCGTGATCGAGGATGCGGCCCAGGCGCTCGGTGCGACCTTCGATGGAACCTGCGCCGGGAGCCAAGGGCGGGCTGGCTGTTTCAGTTTTTATCCCTTCAAGGTGCTCGGTGGATTCGGCGACGGAGGGGCGATCACGACGAACGATCCGCAGCTCGCTCGCATGGCCACCTTGCTCCGCTACAACGGCGAAGATCGCGAAACAGGCGAGTACCACTACCATGGCCAGACCGCGCTGTTGGATAACGTGCAGGCTGCTGTGTTGGATGTGAAGCTGCGATATCTGCCCGAATGGATTGCGCACCGGCGTCGGATCGCGGAGCTCTATCGCCGCGGACTCTCCGGGATCAAGCAGTTGCGCGTACCCCATTTCGACCAGACGCGCCATAACGATATCTACCAGAACTACGTGGTCCGCACGAGCGTCCGTGACCAGCTGCGCGCCTACCTGAAGGAGCAGGGGGTTGAAACGTTGGTCCATTGGCCCAAGCCCATGTGGGAACATAAGGGCTTGGGGCTCGATATCCCGAAGGTTCCGGAAACCCTCTCGCTCTGCCGCGAAGTGCTATCCCTGCCGATGAGCGCGGAGACCACGGACGATCACGTCGCCACGACCGTCGCCTGCCTGCAAGCCTTCTTCTCGAAGCACCAGTGACCGTAGCAGACTACAGATCCGTGACTGAAAAAGCCGGCGATTGGGTGACGCAGGAGGCGCTATCCATGCTCTACACGCGTTATCGTTACGCGGTGGAATTCTGTCGAGGCAAGCGGCTCTTGGAAGTGGCCTGCGGCCAGGGGGTCGGACTGGGGTACCTTGCGAGACATGCTGCCCACACGGTGGGGGGAGATGTCACGGAGGAATTGCTCAAGAGAGCAGGGTGCGCCTTGCAGGGGAAGATTCCGTTGCTGCGGTTGAATGCCGAAGCGCTCCCGCTGCGCACAGCTTCGAGGGACGTGATCGTCTGTTATGAAGCGATCTACTATGTCGAACAGCCCTTACGATTTTTGCAGGAGTGCCGTCGGGTGTTGGTGCCGCAAGGCCTGTTGCTCCTGTGCAGCGTGAACCCGGAGTGGCCGGACTTTAATCCCAGCCCACACAGTCATCGCTACTACTCGATAAGCCAACTGTCGACCTTGCTGCAAACAGCCGGGTTTCAGGCGGAGGTCTTCGGGGCCTTTCCCGTCACGACGGGGTCGCTCCGGGCCGCTTGTGTGTCATGGATCAAACGAGCCGCCGTCGCCCTGCGTCTGATTCCCTCTACGATGGAGGGGAAGCGGCTGCTCAAGCGGCTCTTTCTCGGCAGACTGCTCTCCTTCCCTGCCACGGTCGAGGAGGGACTGGCTGCCTATTGCCCGCCCCTCCCGATTTCCCATGACCGGCCCGTCACCGATTACAAAATCCTGTTCGCCCTTTGCCGTCCTGCTTGATCCTTTTGTCCGATTCAGCCGCTCCCCTGCGGCCAGCCGGGCAGAGGTGTCATGGTAAACCTTGGACTGGTCTGAGGGCTGGATTCGACTGCGAAGACCAGGTATTCTTTGCCGCCGAATTCGCAGGCTGAGTCTGCAGGGTTTGGCTTGACCGAGGTACGCCGTGACCCGTCCGTTCACCCCATCGTTTACCGTCGCACAACGGCGCCTGCTGCTCTTTGCGGCTCACCTGGGGCTGGCCGCCCTGTCGAATTGGCTGGCCTTCCTCCTCCGTTTCGACGAAGACATTCCTTCCCAACAGTGGGACCTCTTCGCCTCCCTGCTTCCGCTGCTGTTGGTGGTCCGGGCGCTCGCCTTCTACCCCTTCCGGCTCTACGACGGCCTCTGGCGATACACGAGTCTCTGGGATGTCCGTGATCTGGCCCTCAGTATCGCGACGAGTACGTTCCTGTTTGCGGGACTGGTGCGGTTTGGGATGGGGATCCGGTCCTATCCCTCTTCCGTCTTTGTGATCGATGCCCTGTTGCTCCTGTGCCTGTTGACCGGCTTGCGGGTGCTGCCTCGGCTGGTCAGGGAATCGGGATGGATCGGGGCCGGTCGGAAGCGGGTGTTGATCGTCGGAGCCGGCGATGCCGGGGCCATGATCGTGAGGGAAATGCGGAACAGTCCCTCATACGGCTACCGTCCGATCGGTTTCATCGACGACGATCCGGGGAAAATCGGTCATCACATTCACGGCATACGGGTGTTGGGAGGCAGGGAGAGTTTGCGCCGCATCATCGCCGAACAGGCTCCCGGCGTCGTGCTCGTCGCCATGCCGAGCGCCGCTCCCGCCACGGTTCGGGCGGTGGTGAAGGCCCTGGAGCCGTACGATCTTCCCATTCAAACCCTCCCGAACCTGCGGGACCTGCTGCAATGCCGGGTCGAAGTCAGCCAGATTCGCAATCTTTCCATCGAGGACCTGCTGGACCGCGTTCCAGTAGACCTGGACCCGGAGCCGCTCAGGAAGCTGGTGCAGGGAGAACGGGTGCTGGTGACCGGGGCAGGTGGGTCGATCGGTTCGGAATTGTGCCGGCAAGTGGCCGGATTGTCTCCCGCGGCGCTGATCCTTCTCGATCGTTATGAAAACGGACTCTTTGCCGTCGCGAACGAATTGGCCGCCGCGGGCCATGGCTTCGTCGTTCCGCTGATCGGGGACATCACCGAGGTCGACCAGATGAACCGGTTGTTTGCCGAGTACCGGCCCACGCTGGTGTTCCATGCCGCCGCGCACAAACATGTGCCGCTGATGGAGGCGAATCCCTGTGAAGCGGTGCTGAACAATGTCGGAGGAACCAGAATCGTCGCCGAGGCGGCCCATCGGCATGAAGTTGCCCGGTTCATCTTCATCTCCACCGACAAGGCCGTCAACCCCGTGAGTGTGATGGGCGCGAGCAAGGGCGTCGCGGAACTGCTCCTCCAGGACCTGGGCCGATCATCACGAACCATTTTTGCGACGGTGCGATTCGGCAATGTCCTGGGCAGCAACGGCAGCGTCGTGCCGCTGTTTCTGGACCAGATCGGGGCGGGCGGCCCCGTGACGATCACCGACCCCGGCATGCGCCGCTACTTCATGTTGATCAGCGAGGCCGTGCATTTGGTGCTCCATGCGGCGCGATTGGCCCAGGGCGGGGAACTCTTCGTGCTGGAGATGGGCGAGCAAATCAGCGTGGTCGATCTGGCGCGAAACCTGATTCGGTTGTCGGGCCTTGTTCCCGACAAGGACATTGCCTTGACCTATCTCGGTCGCCGTCCCGGAGAAAAGTTGGTCGAGGAACTGGTGAGTCCCCATGAAACGGTGGAGCGGACGGCCGTGCCGAAGGTGCTCTGCGTGCGGCAGGGCCAAACGCGCGATCCGGCTCGCCTGCATACGCTCATCACGCGGTTGGAGGAGGCGGCGGCCGAGGGGAATGTGCCGGATCTGTCGGCCGCCCTCTGTGCCATTCTTCCTGCTTACCGTCCGTCCGGCTTGTCTCCATCCTCTCCTGCCGATGCCGTGATCGCCGCCGAACATCCGCCGACCGTTCCCGCAGGCAGGGACGAGGTTCCGGCGTTGCTCTCTGAAACAGCGTTGTCGCCTCAGCCTCCCCATGCTCACCATGTGTCCGCCTACTAGAGCCCGGCATTGCTCGTGAACGTCCGTCGTCGTTCATGCTGTCTCAGCCTCTGTCTGGCTCTATGGATGGCCTGGGGCGGGATCGCCTCGGCGTCCAGCAATGTGCCGCTGCACCACTGGAGTTACGACGCGATCGAGCGATTGGTGGCCCTGGACCTGATCGATCGCGCGATGGTGGTCGCGAAGCCCTACAGCCGTCTTCAGGCCGCGAAATATATCGCCCGCGCAGTCGAGCTGGTGCGTGCCGACCAGGTTCCCATGGACGGAAGGGAAGAGATTGCCGAACCATTGCTGAGTCGCCTGATGACGGAATTTAGGCCTGAACTCATCCGGCTCGGGGTCGTGCGAGGATCGGCCGGGGACAAGGTCGGTCAGGTGCGCATCGGGGGGCGTCTCCAATCCGAATTCGATGCCTCCTCCATCGGCGGCGGCCAGACGGTCCGGTTCCGCGAAAATCGTGGCGGGGAATATTACGTCAACGGCGTTCAAAACCAGACCGACGTGCGCGGATGGTTGGAGGTGAATGATTGGGCCGCGCTCATGGTGCAACCCAAGTTCATCAGCAATCGGCATCTGCTGGGCATCGGCGCCACCAACAACAGCCACAATTTCTATCTGCGGGAGTTCAGCCTGAAGCTGACCTATTGGAATATTTCGCTGGAAGCGGGGCGTGGAACCCAATGGTGGGGACCGGGGTACCACGGCTCGTTGCTTCTCACGGACCATTCCTTTCCCATGGACATGATCAAGCTCGGCAGCGAAGAGCCCTTTCGCCTGCCAGGATTTCTCAGCGGTCTGGGACAGTGGAAGATCAATTCCTTTCTGGGCCGGTTCGAAGAGAACCGGGATTTCGCCCGTGCCAAGGTCTTCGGCCTGCGCCTCAGCTACCTGCCGGCCTCCTGGTTGGAACTCGGATTGACCCGTTTGACCCAGTTCGGCGGGCGTGGGCGAGATCAATCGTTTCCCGGTACGGTCGTCGATGCCTACTTCAATCCGCCGAATCAGACCGGGACTCAAGATGTCAATGAGCAGGCCATGGTGGATTTTCGAGCGAAGGTTCCCAAGGTGCCGTACCTGATTCCCTTTCCTGCCGGTCTCCAGATTTATGGGGAGTTGGGGACGGAGGACAAATGGTCGCAATTGCCCATCCCCAGTCGAGCGGCGATTCTGGGAGGCCTCTACATTCCGCAGGTGTTTCAGGGTGATACCATGGACCTGCGCATCGAATATGCCGACACGGATTTGGGGCGTCAGCGGCATCCCGAATTGACGCAGGTGTGGTACGACAATGGAACCTACACCAGCGGGATGCGTTTCCGGGGGTTCCCCCTCGGTCACCATATGGGAACCGATGCAACCGATTTTTTCGTGCGCACCACCCGCTACCTGACGGACTCGTTGCAGGTGGGGGCGAACTTCAATCTTCAGGAGCGGCAGCGCGGCCTGCCGGTCCATGAGAAAAAAAGAGAAGCGGCGGTCGACCTGACCTGGTGGTACTCCAAAGACGTGCAGTTCATGGCCGGGTACACCTTTCAACGTTTGACGAACCCGGGCCAGATATCGGAGATCACACCCTTTACCGAAACCTTTGCCGCCGGGGTGACCGCCAAGAACCATCTCCTATGGACCGCCGTGGCAGTGAGCTTTTAGTGTGATGCCCCCTCACCGTCTCCTCTCCCCCGGTGGGGGAGAGGGCAAGGGAGAGGGGGAGCCACCTCCCCTCTTTCCCCGGCTGGAGCGTTTGACTGTTTCGGTGATTTTGGATTAGAACCTACAGTCCGTTATCCACAGGGTCAGCCTGGCCTAGGGCCTATGTCGCACCGGTCCACACAGCGTTTGTTCCTTGTCGATGCTCGAAGGCCGACAGCGTGCTGGATGCAGGTGGTGGTCTGGCTGCTGATCGTCAGCGTGCTCCTGCCCCCGTCCCTGTTGGCGCAGACCTTGACCAACCCCAACGCGAGCCCCACTCTTCCGTCGCTCCCTTCAGCCGGCAGCCCCTCTCTCGGGAGCCAGATCCCGCCTGGCTTTCCATTTGGAAGTTATGGGTTACCGACTCCCCCCGGCCAAGCCATCGTGACCAACCCGACCGCCACCCAGCCGATCGTGCCGCAGCATACTCCCTGTCCGATTCCGACGGCGCCGGACCTCTCGCCCGAGAACACTGTGCCGAACCTCAACGACTATTGGCCCATGGCGGCCAACAGTCTGCTCCCCTCGTCGGTCGAGCAACGGATGAAGCAGGAAGAAGAAGAGCGCGATCGCCAACTCGAACGGGTGCAGGCGGAAAAGGAAAAACGCGAGTTGGAACACCAGACCCAGGTCGAGCGTGAAAAAAAAGGCGTGTCACAATTGCAGACGCTGCAATCGACCATGCAGGGCATCGGCCCTGGTGTCGCGCAGCAGGGCCAGCAGAAGCTGCAGGTGGAGAAAAAGCCCTTTACGGCGGAGTTGCTTCGACACCAGGATTTTTCCGTGGAGGAGGCCTTTGCGCAATTCTCGGTGTTGCAGGGGGTCAGAAGCCGATTGAAACAATACGGGTATGATTTTTTCGATGCCCATGCCGGCGGCTTTACCTCCCTCCAGGATGTCCCGGTCGGGCCCGACTACGTGATCGGGCCGCAGGACTCCCTCGCCGTGCACATCTGGAATGTGCCGGACCACAATTTCAATCGCAGCTACATCGCACCGGTCGAACGGGATGGGATGGTGGTCATCCCGCAGGTGGGGGCCATTCCCGTCGGAGGCCAGACCTTCGCGCAGGCTGAACGAACCATTCACGCCCGGCTCAGCACCTTGCTGAAGCGGTTTGAATTGCATGTGTCGATGGCCCGGATCCGCACGATGAAGGTCTACGTGGTCGGGGAAGTCGCCAGGCCCGGTGCCTACGAACTCAGCGCGCTGGCCACGGCGTCGAATGCGATTTATGCGGCCTGCGGCCCATCCCGATCCGGTTCGCTGCGGCAAGTGAAGATCATGCGCGAGGGCAAAGCCATCGGGCAATTGGACCTCTATGAGTTTCTCCTGCAAGGGGATCGACGGCAGGATCTTCGCCTCCAGGCCGGTGACGTGGTGCTGGTTCCGCCGCTGGGCCCGGTGGTGGCGATCAGCGGGTCGGTCAAACGGCCGGCCATCTATGAACTGAAGCCTGGATCCCGCCTGACGGAACTGCTGGCGTTGGCCGGCGGCCTGACGCCCCTGTCTGATCGTCGGCGGTGCCATCTGTTTCGCCAGGATCCCGCGTTGAAGGAGCGCATCATGATCGACGTCGATCTGGTCCGGGCCTTCGCCTCGCAGGGAGAGGAGAAGAGTCGTCTCGGAGTGGAAGGCGGTGACCCGATCCTGCTCGACGGCGATTACGTGCGGATCGCGACGTTGCCGACACAGGTGGTGAACGTGGTCAGTCTGGTCGGCGCGGTCAAGAGCCCCGGCCCGTATGAGTATCGTGCCGGCATGAGGGTGAAGGACATTCTGACGCCCGAGCAGCTCACCGTCGATGCCTATGCCGATCGCGCCGAAATCATCCGGACCGATTCGGTCTCGTATCAAACCAAGGTCATCCAGTTCAGCCCCAAGGCGGCCTTCGAGGGAAGCGAGACCGACAACCACCCATTGACCAGACTGGATCAGGTCGTGGTCGCGAGCCAACTGCGGCCTCCGGCCCTGGTCTTGGTGGAAGGGGAGGTGCGGCGCGCCGGGTACTTCACGATTGAAACGGGGGAGCGCCTCAGCTCCGTCTTGAAGCGGGCCGGCGGCTTCACGAGGAATGCGTTCCCGAACGGCATCATGCTCGTGCGCGAATCGGTCAAGGTCAGGCAACAGGCTGAACTCGACCGCTTCATCGCCTCCGAGCGGCAACGGTTGACGGCTCAATCAGCCGGGATCGCCGCCGGAACCGCCGGGCTGACGGCTTCTGCTGCCTTTGCCACCAGCGGAGCCCTTGCGGAACAGCAGGTACTGTCGTTGCGTCTGCAACAACTGGAAGCCATCGCGTCGCGAGTCGAGTTGGGCCGTGTCGTGGTCCGCCTGGATTCCATCGAGCAACTCGAAGGTACAGTGGATGACATCATACTGGAGGCACGTGATCGGGTCACGATTCCGACTCCTCCCCAAACCGTCGGCATCATCGGCTCCGTGAAGAACCCCAGCACCGTCGTCTATCGTCCCGGATTGGAACTCGACGAGTATCTGCGGCAGGCCGGCGGCATCACCGAAGATGCCAACAAGCGCGAAATGTACGTGATGCGCGCGAATGGGACGACTGATGCGGCCTATCTCTATGCGAAGGAGATGCGTCCCGGCGACACGATCGTGGTTCCGCAGAAGGTCGAAGCGCGTCCGCCGCAGTTGGCGTTGTGGCAGACGGTGGCCAGCATCATCGGAAGCCTCGCGCTGACGGCGGCGGGAATCGCGGTAGTAGGAAGATAAGAAGAAGTGAAGCGTGAAGCGTGAAGCGTGAAGCGTGAAGCGTGAAGCGTGAAGAAGTCACGCTAAGGAAGGTCTGATTAATTCGAAGTTCCAGACAGCGATGAGTTAGATTCCCTGTGTTTTAGATGCCGACTGATCAAAATCGGGAATTAATCAGAGCTTCCCTAACGACGAGATACGAACGACGAAACACGAGATACGCTCCACGATTGACGGTGTAAGCATATGGATTGGCAGTCAGACAGGCCCCAAGCGCTCATGGATCCTCCGCCTTCCCAAGCGGAGCGGGCCTCTGTCTCAGACGGCGCCACTCTCTTCGACTATTGGGATGTCCTGACCAAGCACCGTCGGTTGGTCGGTGGTCTGTGTCTAGCAGGCATGTTGGCGGCGTTGGGCATCAGTCTGCTGCTGCCGAATGTGTACGAATCGACCGCGTCGATCCTGCCGCAGTTGGATTCGAAAGAAATGGGAACGCTGGCGACGCTGTTGGCCTCGCCGGCAGCCGGAGGCATGGCCCAAAACCTCGGCCTGGGATTGCCTGCGATGCCGACGACCCCGACGGATGTGTTCGTGTCGATTTTGAAATCGCGGGTCATGGCGGACGAGGTCATCGGGCGATTCAAGCTGATGGATCGCTATCGAGAGAAGACCATGGTCGAAACCCGCAAGGAGTTGGAAGATCACATTCGCATCACGGTGACGAAGGAGAAGGTCATCAAGGTTGCCGTGGAAGATGAGGATCCGCAGGTGGCCGCCGACATGGCGAATTTTTATGTGGCCAACCTGGACCGTTTGAACCGGACCGTGACCGTCAGCAAAGCTGGGCAGAATCGCGCCTTCATCGAACGGCGGTTGGGTGAAACGATGGAGACTATGGCGAAGGCGGAGGATGCGCTCCGGGAATTTCAGACGAAGAACCGGACGGTGGCGGTTGAGGCGCAGGCGAAGGTCATGATCGAGGCGGCGGCGATCCTGCAAGGTCAGATCACGGCTCAGGAGGTGCAGTACCAGGTGATGGGGACCTATCTTTCGCCGGACAATCCTGATGTGGCGCGGATCCGCTCGAACATTGAAGAATTGAAAAAGCAGCTCTCTACCATGGAAACCGGCAAGGGCGGGAAGGGACAACTGCCGGGCGACCGGCTTCATCCCGCCATGACCACGGTGCCGGACCTGGCCCTGCAGTTCGCACGGCTCTATCGGCAGGTGAAGGTGCAGGAGACGCTCTTCACCTTGCTGACCTCCCAGCATGAACAGGCCAAAATTGCGGAGGCTCGGGATACCCCGACCGTGCAGGTGTTGGACCAGGGGATTCCGGCCGATAAGCGGACTCGTCCGCGCCTGTTGCTCAACACGGCGGTCGCCGGCCTTTTAGCCCTGGTGATCGGAGTGTTTCTCGCCTTTTTCTTGGATTACCGTGCGCGGGTTCGGCCTGCCCTGCCACTCTCCTGAGAAATTGACGATTTTTCAACGACAATGGTAGAATTCAAACCGTTCATCCGCTAGAGGCCGACGCTCTCAGCCGCTGACCATTTTCACACTTATGAGAATAGGAGAAAGGGATGGCTGTTCCAGTCTCCCAGATGTATACAGTGACCAAGTATGTGTTGACCCAGAAACTCAGGGGGGTCAAACGGTACCCGCTCGTGCTCATGCTCGAGCCCTTGTTTCGCTGCAATCTCGCCTGCGCCGGTTGCGGTAAGATTCAATATCCGGACCATGTGCTGGACAAGCGGTTGACGCCGGAACAATGTTGGGCTGCGGCAGATGAATGTGGCGCGCCCATCATCAGCATTCCCGGCGGCGAGCCGTTGATCCATCCGGAGATGCCGGAGATCGTGCGCGGGCTCGTGGCCCGTCAGAAGTACGTCTACCTCTGCACGAATGCGATTCTGCTGGAGAGAAAGCTCGACGAGTACCAGGCGTCGAAGTTTCTCACCTTCAGCGTGCACATGGACGGACTGAAGGACGAGCATGACCTGGCGGTCTGCCGCGACGGGGTCTACGATGTGGCGGTCAAGGCCATCAAGGCCGCGCTGAAACGCGGCCATCGGGTCACGACCAACACGACCCTGTTCGACGACGCCAATCCGGAGCGGGTGCGGAAGTTTTTCGACGAGATGATGGCACTCGGCGTCGAGGGGATGATGATTTCGCCCGGCTACAGCTACCAGAAGGCGCCGGACCAGCAGCATTTTCTCAAGCGCAGTCGCACGACGGAGTTGTTCTCCAAGATTCTGAGCAATCGGAAGCGCGGCTGGCAGTTCAATCAGTCGCCGTTGTTTTTGGAATTCCTCATGGGGAGGCGTGAATATCAATGTACGCCCTGGGGGAATCCGACCTACAACGTCTTTGGATGGCAACGACCCTGTTATTTGCTCCAGGAAGGCTACGCTTCCAGCTTCCGCGAGCTGATGGAGAAGACCGCCTGGGACTCCTACGGCACCGGGCGCAACGAAAAATGCGCGGATTGCATGGTGCACTGCGGCTATGAAGCCTCGGCGGTGGAAGACACGTTCGGGTCCCTGTCCGGGTTTGCGAAGACAGTGAAGATCACGTTGTTGCCGAATGCCAGATAGCGTGAAGCCGTCTTTAACTGCCAGCGAATCTTCACGAAATACGAAATACGAGATACGATTCACGAGTCACGGTTTTTGAGATACAAACGATGAGGGACGTTTTCCTATGACTGACGCCAAGTACCATGCGCCGGAGCAGGGCAGCCTCGCAGGGCGGGTGTTCCGCCCTGCCTCCCTCGACGAATTGCGAGAAGCGATCGAACTCGCATTCGATTATCGCGGGGATGTCACCGTCGAGCTGAAGTCGGGCGGCCAGGTCACGGGGTATCTCTTCAACCGAACGGCGACCGGAGAACAACCCACCATCGAACTCTTCCCGGCAACCGGCAGCGGGACCATGACGATTCCCTTCTCAGAGGTGGCGGCGATCGCCTTCACCGGTGAAGACACGGCCACGGGGAAATCCTGGGAAGCCTGGGTGGCCAAAAAAGACTCGGAACGACAGCGGGAAGTGGACCGGGTGGAGGCGGAAGCCAAGGCCCGAGGCCACCTGTAGTCGCCGGCGCTCATGCCGCGCAGATCGTTTCCGAACGTGGCCGTGGCGGTGTTTTTCATCTCTGCCCCTCATCAATTCTCTCCACTCGCCGTCTGAACCAGCCCTGTTGTTTTCCTTGAGGCTCCCTCCGTTTGACCTGATCCATTTTGTTGACAAAGAGGGGGGGCTATGCTAGAAGGATCGGCCTCAAATTTTGGCTAGGCTCGTGTCGATGCGGCCTCTCGGAGCATGGTCTTGAAGAGAGCAGGAGTGAGGCCAAAATAGTCCGGATACGAGCCATACGTATGCGAGGGCGGAGACCAATCGGCAGGAAGACCGCCCGGCAACTCGCCGGCATTTGTGGCCTGATCGGGGCACTCTTCATACCGGCGATCCTGTTTGCGAGCCACGCCGCCGACCATCGGTTCACGGTCGAAGGGTTCGTGTGCGGTAAAGACGGCCGTGCCAACGCGAAGGCCGAGGTTCTGGTTAAGGATACGAGGGTCACGGTCGGTCAGACCGTCACGACGGATGACGATGGGTACTATAAAGTCACCCTCCATCTGCACAATGACAATGTAGGCGATCCGCTGCTGGTCGAAGCCGGAGGGGAGCAGCGAAATCTCAAGATCCAATTCGACCCGAATGATCTGGAGACGGAGCGTAAGCTTCGAGTCGATATCGGGAGTGGGTGTGAGCGCGATCTCGGTCCTCCGCAGTGGTTGGTGTATGGGCTCGGCGTCGCGGCTGTTGCTATTGTGGGATTGATTGGGCTAAAGATCTCCCGCAAGCGGATGCGTGATGAGCAACGGCGAAGGAAGGGGCAGGGGAAGCGGCAGAAATAGGGCACGGTCCGTGGGGCATTGTTCCTCGCCGGATCGAATAGGATGACGTGGGCGGGGAAGTCCAAACGTGACCTCGTTGTATTGTGAGTCTTGACGCTTTTGCTGGAGCTGCTTTCTGAGCTTCAGGGAAGCGTCCTTTTTTTTCCGTCAAGGGCAATGGTGGCGACGTTTGAGCAAGCGTCGGCATTCAGAAAGGAGCGGGAATTTTTCTATGAAACAGGCAGGCATGAATAGATTAGCTGTGGTGGCCGGCATCATCGGGTTTGGGTTGGCCGTGGTGGGATGTGGTGGTGAAGGGGGAGGTGAAGGGCCGGTCGTTCCTCCACCGCCGGCGCCAGCGGAGTATGCCGATAAGCATATGCCTGCCGGATGGTGGGCGGACCCCAAGATTATCGAAGAGGGTCGCGAGCTGTATATCGGGGGGAAAAACCCCGATGTGAATTGTGCGAGTTGTCACGGCAAGGATGGAAAGCCGGTCAAGGCCGGAGCGCGGGATTTTCGAAACGCCGACCGGATGAAGATGTATTCCGATTCGGTCTGGTTCTGGCGCATTTCCGAAGGCGTTCCCAATACCAAGATGAAGCCCTGGAAGAGCAAGTTGTCCGAAGAGGACCGTTGGAAGATCATGGCGTTCGAGCGGACGTTCGGTTTGTCCGGGAAGGGCTGGGATCCCGCCAAAAAAGATTGGGTTCCTGCTGACCAAGTCAAGTCGGCTGCGGTACCGAGTGGCGTGCAGACCGCGCAGGCTGAGACGGGCAAGTAAGGCACACCTACCGGTCACGATGAGGAGGAGCGGCGAGACATCATGAAAATCTGGCAGCGCTGTTTAATGGCTATGTTCGCGCTTGTGGCGATATTGGGAGGTGTCGCGTATGCGCAGGCTCCCAGTGCGCCCCCCGTGGAGTTCCCCTATACCGGGAATCGCACGGCGGTATGGATCGTCGCTCAACTCCACATCCTCTTTGCGGGATTCATCCTCGGGGCTCCGATTTTCGTCGTGATTTCAGAATGGCTGGGGTATCGGAAGCAGGACCCGCGTTACGACAGGCTGGCGAAAGAGGTCACCAAGGTGACGGTCATTCTCTATAGCATGACCGCGTTGACCGGCGGCCTGTTCATCTTCGTGTTGCTGGCGACCTATCCGCAATTCACCACCTGGTTGATCAATCACTTTTTCCTGATTTTCGCTGTCGTATATCCCTTATTGTTCATTGCGGAAACCATCATTCTATACATGTATTTTTATACGTGGGATGCATGGAAGGGAGAGAAGAAGGGGCGCCACATTGCCTTGGGTGTCTTGTTGAACCTGATCGGAACGATCACGTTGTTCGTGATCGACGGACCGACGTCCTTCATGAACACGCCGGTGAAGGCTGAGGGCGTGTCGCCGGCTGATTTTCTGGCCAGCGCGTCCTTGTGGGACAAGATTTTCAATTACAGTTGGATTCCGATGAACCTCCACCGCCTCGTCGGGAACGTGACGTTCGGCGGATTCGTCGCCGGGCTGATTGCTGCCTATATGTTCTTGGGCGCCAAGAAGGACGAAGAGCAAGCCTATTACGATTGGATGGGTTTTGTCGGCAACATGATCGGTGTCGGAGCGCTGTTGTTCCTGCCGTTCATGGGGTACCTATACGCGTACGAACTGTGCGATTACGATGCCTCGATTTGCCCCTACATGATGGCCGACCAGCTGTCGATGTTCTTTGAAATGCAGGGGGCCATGATCGGTTTGATCTTCCTGGCCAGTAATTATTACATTTGGCTGAGCATGAAGCGGATCGAAGGGGTCGAGCGCGTCCGCATGACCGTGATCGCCCCGATCGTGATGGTGCTGCTGCCTGTCGTCATGACGAAGGTTCTCACGGACTACCCGGTGCCAGACGCGACGTCGCTGGCCTTTCTGTTGCCGTTGCTGTTGGCTCCGGTGATTCTCGGCCGATTCATTCCATTGACCGTTTCCTCCAGTACGGTCATCAAGGTCGGCTTCCTGATGATCGTTGTCGGGAATGCCATCTGGATGACGCCGCATGGATTCGTGCCGACCGGCGCCAAGCTGGTTGCGGAGTTGGAATTGCCGTCCGATTGGAACTTCCTCGCGCTCATGCCGGCGAAAAATTCGGCGGCCTTCACCCTGGTCTTCGTGACCGTCGTGAACTACGTCATCTACAATCGAGCCGTTTCGCAGGGCACGATCATCTGGGGGCGCATCGACTTCGTTTCTCAATTCGTGCTGGTCTTTCTAGCCTTCAGTATGATCTGGACGATGGGTCTCATGGGCGGGATTCGGTCAATGCTGCGAAAATATTTCCATACCTACAACTTGTTGCCTGATTTCACCGCCGAATCCTTTACCCCCACGCTGGCCTACTCGGCTTGGTGGATTACGGGTATCAGTATCGTGTTCTTCTCCATCGTCAGCTTCGCTATTATCGTGACTTTGCGTGCGGTGCCGTCGAAGGATCATGGGCATGAAGGAAGTCCCGTGCCGGCGGGAGCCAAGTGACGAGACCTGAATAACGAGGGGCATTCATGGGAAACGTGATCAAGAAGTCGATAGTGGGAATCGTGGTCGGTGGGATTCTGTTCGGTGCCACTAACGCGCTGGGCTTTCCGTTCGTGTTCCAGGCGTTGTTCTTTGGTTACGCGATTCTTGGAGCCCTTGTGTTCATTGTTCTCGACCTTCCTGCGGTCAAGCCGTTCGGCGGCGCAAAGGCCGTCGGAGCCCTCATCGTGTTCTATGTCATCCTTTCAGTCGCCTACATTGCCGGCGGGGCGATGTGGCCGCAATTCGATCCGGAAGACGAGAAGGGAAAGATCGACAAGATTCTGAAGCCGAAGCGCGAACACTTCGAAGCCGGCAAGGTGGAAGTCCTGTTGCAGCGCGCCAAGGCGCTGGATGAAAAAGCGAAGGAGTTGACCGCTCGATTGCAGGCACTGGGCGCGGCGCAAGCCCCTGCCGACCAAAAGGCCGGCGGCGGCAGCGCACCGACCGCGACGACCGCTGCGGCGACCGGGGACGTTGCCAAGTTGGGCGAGGAACAATGGCAACTTCAGGAATGCTACAACTGTCACAAGCTGAAAGGCGAAGGCGGGAAGAAGCGTGGTCCTGAGTTGGACAATATCGGAAATCTCCTGACGGCTGAAGAAATCGCGACAAAGATTCTCGATCCCAAGAGCTATAAGGCTGAGGGATTCGAAAAGGAGTACGAAAAGGGAAAGATGCCCGATAAGTACAAGGACCTGATGGAGCCGAGCGAAGTGCAGGCATTGGCGGTCTGGCTGGCCGGCTACAAAAATGCTTCGGTCAATACACCGAAGCCGATCAAGATGAAGTGAGCGCCATGCAGCCAAAACTGAAATCCAAAGTTCGTTGTTCAGACGGTGAAGTCGGGGAAGTACGCCGGGTCATCGTGGACCCGTTGTCTCACGAAATCAGCCACATCGTGGTGGGTGGCGACGGGGCGGGATCGGTCGAGCGCCAGGTCCCCATGGGACAGGTTCAGGGTGTGACGGACGAGGTGGTGACGCTTCGTGGTTCGTCGGCGGAGTATGCCTCATTGCCGGCCTTCAAGCGCGACGATTACGTCACGACGCACGAGGTGGAAATCGCCCACCTCGAGGAGAAGATCCATGTGACGCCGGGCGAAGTGCTGGTCCCCTTTCCCGAATTGGAGCGCAGCGTCAAGCGCCGGACCTTCTTCGCCAACTTTACCCATGCGATCGGGTTCCTCATCGGTTTGCCGCTCGCGTTTCCCGTCTTGCGCTACCTCATGAAGCCGATGTATGCCCCGTTCGACAACCAGTGGTTGAAGATCGGCAATTCCGGAAAAATCAAGCAAGAGGATGTCGGCGTTCAGTACAAGTACAAGCGTAGCGTCAAAGAAGCCTATATGCCGGAGCAGGAGATCGACAAGAACGTCTGGGTGTTGAAAGCGACGCCCAAGGTCTTGGAGAGCATTTATCAGGGGAAGGATATGGAGTTCCGGGACGCCGATGGGAAACATATCTGGACTAATAAGAAGGATGTGCCGTACATCGTGTATTCCGGCAAGTGTCCGCATCTCGGCTGCGGGTTTAAATGGCGAACACACAAGACGCTGGGACAGGTCTTTCTTTGCCCCTGTCACTTGAGCATTTACGACGCCGCCGGCAAGGTCTTGGATGGGCCGGCTCCGCGTGCGCTGGATCCGCTCCCGATTAAGGTCGCCCCCGACGGGGAAATCACCATCATCGATATGGAATTCAAGGCGGGCACGAAGGCCCAGGTTCGGATTGTCTAAATGGAAACGACTACGCAGCCGACAAGCTCCCAGCCCTCAGCGATCGAAAAAGTCTTAGCCTTTGTCGATGAGCGTGTGGGGCTCAAGACCCTCCAGGCCAAGATGCTCAACGAACCGGTCCCAGGCGGGTCGCGCTGGGCCTATGTTTTCGGCTCCGTCCTGCTCTTTATCTTCATCATGCAGGCGGTCACAGGCATCTTGTTGATGTTCTATTACGTTCCGACCGCCGACCATGCCTATGCCAGTACACAGTACATCATCCATACAGTGGACTATGGCTGGTTTTTGTTGGGGTACCATTTTTGGGGCTCCACGGCCATGGTCGTGTGCGTCTTCGCGCATATGTCCCAGGTCTTTCTCTGGGGAGCCTATAAGAAGCCACGCGAATTGGTTTGGTTGGTGGGGTTGGCGCTTTTCGGGATCGTCATGGGATTCGGGTTTACCGGGTACCTGCTTCCCTGGGATCAACGGGCCTATTGGGCCACGACGGTCGGTGTCGAGATCATGGACAAGACGCCCCTCGTCGGAGATTTTATGGCTCGGTTCCTCAAGGGTGGTGCGACACCAGGCCAGATGACGCTGAGTCGCTTCTTTGTGATCCATGTGATGGTGCTGCCGGCCGCGCTGATGGGCCTGGCAGGCCTGCACGTATTCTTATTTCGCAAGGCTGGCCCGGCCGGACCGTTTCGCGGCGGCGTCGAGGAAATTAAGGCCAAGACCGATTATTTTTTTCCGCGTCAAATTTGGAAAGACATCGTCGGCATGGTCCTGGTGTTTCTTACCATTTGCAGCTTGGCCGTGTGGGAACCGGTGGTCCTGCTCGAAGAGGCGGCCCCGGACCCCGGAGACTACCATCCTGAACCGGAATGGTATTTCCTCTTTCTGTTCCAACTCCTGCGCCTGAAGGTCTTTGCCGGAGAATTCGGACAGTTCCTGGGCGCCATCGCCTTGCCCGGTGCGTTCATGGCGCTCCTGGCGGCATTGCCCTTCATCGATCGCGACCCGGAACGGAATATCTTCAAACGGCCGATCGCCTTGATCGGATGGATCGTGGTCATGGCGACCATATTGATTTTCACCGTGGCGGCCATCATTAACCGCGAATTTCTCGAATAGGCGGAGGGTCTTGGGCACATGGCTGGTCGAGAGACGATGTCGGCATTCAAGTTGGGGCTGAGTATCCTGTGGCCTGCCTGCTGGACCGCTTTGCCGATCAAGATGGCCTTTGCCCTATTATTCATGGCAATGGGCTCCATCCATCTTGAGACAACGCTCGGGATTACATTTCTGATGCTGCTGATGAGTCCCGTCAGCGTCTTTGCGTTTTTCGTGATCTCACTTGGGGTGGGCTTCCATTTTGGAGAGGGCATCGGGCTTCCCCTGCTGTTCCTGCTCGCTATTCCTGTCGACATCTGGGCCTTGAATCTTGTGGCGAAGACGGTTTTTTTAGAGCGACTCCGCCTTGAGCCGCCTGATGGACTCGGGCTCAGCCTCTGGAGCAGGTTTGCGATGGCCGGGGCTCTCTACCTTCCTCTCTTGTGGCTGATTGAAGGAGGGGCGACCGACCTGGCCCGTTCCATCACCCAATCCATCCTGGACATGGAAACACTCAAACACCTGCCGGTGGCCGAACGGATCGGGCTGGACTTCACGGCTTGGGGCAGTGTTTCCCTGATCGTTCTGTTGATCCTGACCTACATCGGCCTCACGATTCTAGGGAAACTGGTGGAAGGGCGCGTTGCAACTGCCCAACCGGCCGGTGAGAGCTATCAAGGGTTGATCTCGCGCTGGGACATGATTCGGGTGCCGGCCGATCAAAGCTTGATGTTGACGGCCTTTACGGGAGCGGGGGCCGTGCTGAGCATTCTGTTTTGGGCCGTCCTCCCGGTATCGACTCCCCACCCCCACGAATGTTGCAAACCTCCTGATGTGAAGGCGACAGCCCCCTTCGATGCGCAAAAGTCGCTCGCGAAGGGCGAGAAGACCTTCAAGGAAGTGGAATTGAAGATTGCGGCGCTTGAACAGAAGGCGGCCGAAGAGGAGAAAGACAAGGCAAAGGGCGGAAAAGGCAAAGCCGGTGTCAAAGAAAGCCCCGTCAAGAACGAGGGAGAAGCATCGCAGCCGGTAGCCGGAAAAATGGCGGGAAGCGGCAAATGACATCATGGCGAATGACGAGGTGAGAACAATGGGGCACCAAGGTCGGGTCGTCACAAATCAGAGGCGTCAGCTTGCAGGTCTGGTGGCCTTGCTGGCCGGATGCGCCGCGTTGCTTGGGCTGGTTGGGGTTCCCGAATTGGCTTTGGCTCAGGAATCCGGTGCCGCACCGCAAACCGCCTATCGTGACGTTCCCTTTATGGGCAGTCGCAACATCGTCTGGGTCATCGCCCAGCTCCATCTCCTGCTCGCCGGTTTCGTGTTGGGCGTGCCGATCTTTGCCTGGTTGTGCGAGATCGTCGGGTGGAAATCGGGGGACAAGCGGTACGACAAGTTGGCGAAGGAGTTTACCAAGCTGTTGACCTCTTCGTACGCCACGACCGCCCTGTTCGGCGGTATCTTGTTGTTTCTTTTGATCGGCTTCTATCCGAAGCTGATGGCCTATCTCACGGATGTCTTTTTCCCGTCCTTCCTCGTCTATTGCGCCTTGTTCCTCGTAGAGACCGCGACCCTCTACCTTTACTGGTATGGGTGGGATGCGATGGCGGAGGGCAACGGGAAGAAATTTCACATCTTCCTCGGTTTCCTGCTGAACGTCTTCGCCTTCTTCATCATGATCGTACCGAACTCGTGGGCGACGTTCCAAGCCAGCCCGGTCGTCATCGCCGAGGGGACCGATTTTGAGCGCGCCTGGGCCGCAACATGGAATCCGACCTGGTGGCCGGTGAACATTCACCGGTTGATCGCCAACGTGGTGCTCGGCGGCTACATCTGCGGCGCCTACGCCGGTATCAGGTATCTCTCCGCGAAAAGCCAGGAGGAACGGTACCACTACGACTGGATGGGGTATGTCGGCAACTTCATCGGCGTGTTCGGTCTCCTGCCCCTGCCGTTCGCCGGTTATTGGCTGATGCGCGAAATTTATCAGTACAACCAGCAGATGGGCATCACGCTCATGGGCGGATTCCTGTCCTGGTTGTTCATCCTGCAAGCCATGTTGATCGGGGTGCTCTTCCTCGGGTCGAACTATTATTTCTGGCTCGGCATCACCCATCGAATACCGGGGTCGGAAGGTCAATACCGCAAACCGATCATGGCGATGTTGATCATCCTCCTGTTGTGCCTCGCGGTCTGGATGACGCCGCACTCGCTCGTCGCCAGCCTGGAAGAAGCGCAAAAAATGGGAGGCACTCACCATCCCTTGCTGGGTGTGTTCGGCGTCATGTCGGCCAAGATGACCGTTTCCAACCTCATGGTGCTCGTGACGTTCATGAGCTTCATCATGTATTGGCGAGCGGGAAAGGTCGATACGGCCGGATGGGCGAAGGTGGCCAAAGCCGTCATGGGCGCGGTTCTCGCCCTGGCCGGCCTCGCGGTCATCGTCCTCGGTGTGTGGGGCTACTTCGTCCCGGCCATTATTCGCATCAACTACTTCTCCACCTCGCAGGTCGGCATCGTGATCTTCGTGATGCTGACGATCACGCCCCTGACCGCATTGCTGTTGAAAAGCGCGAAGACCACGACGGAAATGGTCTGGGGGAAAATGCCTCCGCGCGCCGGGTATTCGCTGGTGCTGAATGCGGTCATGGTCATTCTACTGATGACCCTGATGGGGTACGCTCGGTCCTCCTCGCGCGTGCATTGGCATGTGTACGGGGTCATGCGCGATTCGTCTCAATACGCCTTTTCCCCCGCACTCGGGTATGCCGCGGCGTTCATGGCCTTGAACACCTTCCTGTTCTGCATGTTGGTGGCCTTTATTTTCTGGGTGGCCACGATGGGAGACAAGGCGAAGGCGGCCGGCTCCAAAGGGCAAGTCGAGCCGGGAGGCATTCCGGCCATGGCGGGGGGAGCGCCGGCGCTCGATGAATCGGCAGCGCCCAAGTTATGAATTCTGAATTCTGAGTTCTGAGTTTTGAGTGGAACTCAGCACTCAGAACTCACCACTCATCACTACCTGAAGGGGCCCTATGAGTGAAGTAGTCAAACTGCAGCTAATCGGTCTCTGCGTCGTCGGCTTAGGAACGGTGATCCTCCTGTTCATCAAGTCGCAATTTACGCGGGTCATCGGTTTTGTGGCGATCGTACTCGGGCTGTTCGCACTCGTCGCCCTCGCCGTTCCGCAGATGGCGTCGTTGCCGCCGGCCGAGGAAAGCATCAACATCGCCGATATCAAGACGCCGACCGACATGGCCACGATCGGGCAAAAGATCTTTTTCAGCAAGGGACAATGTGCGTTGTGCCATTCCATCGGCCCGAGCGAATCGGCCCGTTGTCCTGACCTGAAAGGGATCGGCGCCAAACTGTCGCGCGAATTCATTTTCGAAAGTCTGACGGAACCGCAGGCCTATCTCTACCTGGATTATCGCCATGAAGGGATTCCGAAGGAGTATCCGGCGCGGATGCCGTACATCAACAAGAATCCTATCGGGTTGTCCAAGAATGAAATTCTCTCGGTCATTGCGTTCCTGCAGCAAATGAGCGGCGAACCGATCAGTGTGAGCCCGTCGGAACTGGACCTGCCGCGTACGGCTCCGGCGCCGGTCAAGGCCGCCGATGCCGGCTCGCTCGCCGTTGCGCAGGCTCGATAGTCGTCGGTGAAGTAGAGGAGGAAAGTATGGGAGGCGTACTCGTCAGGCCGGTCATTCTCACGGTCCTCATTTATCTCTTTCTGAAATTTATCGTTCCCAACCTGCCGCATAGCGCGCCGTTGCCTTCAAGCTTGATCTTCCTCTATCTGATGTTGACCACGGCAGGCATCGTGATTTTTGCCACCTTGAGCGGAGCATCGAAAGACGCGTTTTTCGGTCCCATCGTGCGGTTTATGACCGGTGAGGGCGGAGGAGCGTTGAGCAGCGCACGGTATGTGGTGTTGGCGCTGTTCCCGTTGCTCGTGGGCTGGCAAACATACGGCAGCACCGCTTCCAGCGACGCACCGCCGGCGGAAAACCGTACGATTCATCCGGCCCCACCGGGGGAATTCACCGGTCTTTCGAATCCTGTTCCGAAGACCCCGGACAACATCATGTACGGCAAGGGACTCTATGCCTCCCGCTGCGCGCCATGCCACGGCAATTTCGACGGGAAGGGGTTTGCCGCCGCGGCCTTTACCCCGCCGCCGGCCAATTTCAAAGATCCTACGACGATCGCCATGTTGCAGGAAAGTTACCTGTTCTGGCGGATCAAGAGGGGCGGCGTGGGGCTTCCTGTGGAAGGCATGCCCTGGAAGTCCGCCATGCCTCGATGGGAGCTTGAGATGTCCGACGAGGATATCTGGAAGGTCATCATGGGCGAATACGATGGAGCAGGACAAAAACCCAGGACCTGGGATGAGTCCGAATAATTTCTCCGATCAGGGACCGCGAGCAATTAAGGGGAACGTATGGCACGAGTGAGGAGATCGGGAACGAGATGGTGGGTCGGGGCTGTCGGCCTTGTCGGGCTGTGCCTGGTCGTTGAAGCACAGCCGGTCCATAGCCAGCAGAGCGTGGCGGTGCGTGCCGCCCTCGTGAAGGGAACGCTTCCGGCCGATGATCCGACGGCCGCCGCCTGGGCGACGGCGCCTCTGGCGGAGTTCCCCCTGTCTCCCCAGGTCCATTGGCCGGTCCGTATTACCGACGTCACGGCGAAAAGCGTCAAGGTTCGCGGGCTTCACGATGGGACCACCCTCGCGATTCTCCTGGAATACGCCGATCCCTCCGAAGATCCGGACGATGCCGCCGCCCTGGAGTTCATGGTCGGCGACAGCAAGGCCCACTTCGCCCACGGTCAGCCGATGGCCCAGGTCGAAGGCGGCCCGGTGAATATTTGGTACTGGAAGAACAAGGACGGGAAGGGCGTCGATATGGGCGCGAAGGGCTTCGGAACCCTCAAGCCGCATACGCATCAAGCGGTGAACGCCAAGGGGGCCTTCCAAGGGGGAGGGTGGAAAGTCGTCTTCTCGCGTCCGTTACAGACGGAATATCCCGCCGAAGACACGCAATTTTCTCTGGGCCAGTTCATCAATATCGCGTTTGCGGTGTGGGACGGCAAGAAGCTCGAGACCGGCCAGCCGAAGGAAAAAGGCTCTGAGAAAGCGATTTCGTCCTGGTGGTATTTTCGAGCCGATGCGCCGCCCGACTATTCACCGTACATGTATGCCTTACTCGCGGTGGCCTTGGCGCTGGGGTTTGAGTTGGTCCTCGTGAGACGTTTAAAGAAAGGGTCGTGAGCATGAGGGCGTGGCGAAGAATACGCGTGATCGGAGCGGTCGCAGTGGTGGTCGGACTCTCGGGCCTCGTCGGAGCCGGCGGTTGTTCGATGTTTCAGAACGAACAGGCCGCGAAGGGTCACAAGCTCTATGCGCACTATTGCATGCATTGCCACGGGGAAAATGGGAAACAGAATGAAGGTTTCAATTGGTCTTCGATGACCGATCCCAAGCCGAAGGACCTGTCCAATAAGGACGAGATGGGCACCTTCAAGGACGAGGAAATCTTCAACACCATCTCGCGAGATATGAAGGATACGGGGCCGGGCGGAGACAAGATCGGCGACGATGAATTCGCGGTCCCGACCATGCCGACCTTCAAATACACGCTGTCTGAAGAAGAAATCTGGAGCATCGTCGGCTACGTGCGGTCGTTGCACGGCAAGAAATTGGAATTCAACGTGGAGGGCCGCAAGAAAGATTTGCAGGCCGCGGTGCAAGCAGCCGATCAGAAGTTCAAGGAAGCCGAGCGCATCGCCCAGGAAGCGGAAAAGAAAGCCAGCGAGGAAGCGGACAAGAAGGGTGTGGAAGTCGACGACAACGCCTATGCCAAAGAGATGCAGGCCATGGGCCAAGCGAAGAAGGAATTCGATCAGGCGACCGCCGCCCTCGCCAACTTCACGACCAGGCCCGGCAAGGGCGTTAACATCGCCCGCCCTGATATGACGATGAAACCGGAAGTGGCGACAAAACTCGCCGAGGTCGGCAAGCAACTCTATGTAACCAAGTACGGCTGCAACGGCTGCCACAAGATCGGCGACGAAGGCGGGAAGGTAGGACCGGCGCTGGATCGTGCCGGATTTCGGCTGAACCCGACCTGGGTCTATCGCTGGCTGCGGAATCCGCAGGCCATGAAGCCGGATACCCGTATGCCCAGTTTAGGGTTGAACGACACCGATGCCAAGGCGGTGGCGCTCTATTTGAAAACGCTCCGCGCGCCCAAGCCGGACAAACCCCTGGGAAAGATCGGCGACTGATCGACGTGCGCCGGTCCTCACAGGGTACCGATCCAGATGCCGAGCAAGACCGCGATTCCGGCATAGACGTGCTGGTGAAACATGACGAAGGCCGCTTGCGGAGTTATCGGGGCCCTCAGCCGACGTACCTGCGAGAGAAAGAGTCCTGCGATCAGGGCCAGGGTCAGGTAGTATTCCATCCGAAGGCCGGACAACCATCCGGCCGCCATCAGGCAGACGACCATCCCAGATAGAAAGCAACCGACCGCCGCCGGTACGGCCTCACCGAACAGCAGTGCGGACGATTTCACTCCGATGCGGCGATCATCCTCCCGATCCTGCAGGGCATAGATCGTATCGTAGGCGATCGCCCAGCAGATGGTGGCGCCGAACAGCCACCAGGCCGGCTGGTCGATCTGATCGCGCGACGCGCTCCAGGCCATGACGGCCCCCCATCCGAACGCAATCCCGAGCATCGCTTGCGGGATCTGGATCCATCGCTTGCTGAACGGATAGACGGCGGCCAAAAACAGTGCGATAGGACTCAGCAGCATGGTGAAGGTATTGAGGGTTGCGACCAGGAGTGCTGCGACGATCGTAAGGACCAATGCGACGAGGAGGGCCTGTCGCGGCGCGAGCCGGCCGGCGGCCAGCGGCCGGCCGCTGGTCCTGACGACATGTTTGTCGAAATTGCGATCGGCTAAGTCGTTGAAGACGACACCCAGGCTGCGCATGACGAAGGCGCCCATGGCGAATACGACCATGAGCGACCACGGCGGACGGCCGCCGTTTGCCAAGACCAGGGACCAGAGGCTCGGCAACATCAACAGCCAGGTGCCGGATTGATTGCGAAGGCGGATCAGATCGCCGACGGCGGTCCAGGACCATGGAGGTGTTGCGGGATCAACCGAGTCTGGTGCGACGATCACGGGCCCGACCATAGCCGAGCGCCCGAAACCTGTCAACGCCGCCGATATGGCGGGCGGTTGTTATGCTTTCCCAAGATTGGGTATAACAAATCTATTGTGCGGCAATACCTGTGCAGGTGGATAGCAACTGAGGTGTCTCTGCAGTCGTCGAAGTATCCCCTCGTGATCCTGTTGTCGGTGCTGATGGCCTCGGGCGGATGTCAGTTTTTCAGCCTGCGCGGCAGCCTTCCCACCAATTATAATCTCCCCCTGAACGTTCGGCTGCGGATGGACCAGGGCATCGGCGCTGCCGCCGTGGAGTATCGGAACGCTTGCGGCCAGACCGTTGCGCTGCCCCTCCATGCCCAGTTGGAGAAGGAAATTCACAGGCGCCTAGGGCAAGTCTTCGAGCGGGTTCAGGGCGAGTCGGGGTCGTCGACCGACGCGCCGGACGGTGTGGTGGATATCGCGCTCGGGCCTCGCCAGGTGAACCTGTTCGTTCCCCGCAAGTCCAATAAATCGTACCCCGCTACGGTCATGCTCGGCCTCGACTTTGTTTATACCGATCAGCAGGGAACGGTGCTCCACCATAAGAAGTTGCAAAGTTCCGCCACGGGAGAGGTGGAGGCGCGGTCGGACAGCTGTGACATCGCCGGGCTCGACAAGGTGGCGCGGGAAACCATCGAGATCGTGGTGGAGGGCATGGCCCAACACCTGGGGACCAGCACGAAAATTCGAGAACAGGCTCAGTTACGAAAAAGTGGGCGCACGGTGGCCGTCCGGCCGCCGCCGGTGGAGTCCCCCACGCCCGCCGATGCCATATTGCCGGCTGTCGAGGCTGGACCCGTACCGCCGGCGCCCCCGAGCAACGTTTCGCCCCAGCCTCCGCCGCCCGCTGCTCCGCTTGCTGTGCCGACTGCGGATGCGCCGTCGGCACCGACCAAACTGTCGTTCCGCACCATTATCCGCGACGACAATCAGAACCACGTGTTGGAGCAGCAGGAATCCTTCAGTGTGGAATTCGAGGTCAAGAACGAGGGAACTGCGGTGGCGCAAGGGGTCGAGATCGATCTGAGCGGTCATGCCGCCATCGTGGGGGGACTCAAGACGCCCGTCTCCTTGGGGTCGTTGCAGCCTGGTGAAGTCCGGCGCGTCGCCGTCGGGGGGAAGGTCGGGGCGGTGTCGAACATGGAGCAGGCCGAATTGATCTGTGCCCTCCGGGCGTCGGCCAACGTCGAACTCCCGACGGCCAAGAAATTTTTCGTGGCGATTCGTCCGGACCGCAGTGATGCCGTCGAGGTCTTGTCGGTGGACGTGGACCAGCTTCCTGCCATGAACGGGAAGTCCGCACAGCCGCAAGCCGTCGGGATCGCCGTCGGCGTGGGGGCGTTTCGCGATCCGGCCATACCGTCGAGGAAGTTTGCCGCCCATGACGCCGAAGTGATGGGCGCCTACTTCAAGACCATCCTGGGGATCCCTCCGCACAAGGTCAAGGTCGTGATCGATGGGGACGGACTTAAGGATGACCTGGCCGATGTCTTTGAACAGTGGCTTCCCACGCAAGCCGGGGCGAAACAAACGGCCTATATTTATGTGTCCGGTCGAGCCCTGGTGGATCAAGAGACCGGCGCCGTGTCCCTGCTTCCGTACGATGGGACGATGGCCTCCACGAGCCGGACGTTCTCACTCGCCAGGCTTCAACGTGCCCTGACCCACGCGTCGCTGAAACAGGCCGTGCTCATGCTGGATCTTTCCCTCGAACCGTTGGCCGGTTCCGGATCCGCCCGCACGGCGATGCCACGATGGAATCATCAGGATTCCGCGGGCGAGAACGATCGGCTGATGATCATGGTGGGGAATTCGGCTCTCCAGGAGGCGCAGGCCTACCAACCGGGACAGCACGGGTTGTTCACGTATTTCTTGTTGAAAGGCTTGCGCGGGGCCGCCGATCTGGACAAGAACGGGACCGTGTTGACCGGGGAGTTGTGCGCCTATGTGCATGGGCAGGTCGAAGCGGCCACGCGGATGCAGTCCGGCAATGCGCAACAGACGCTCTGTATTCCTGGGGCGGGCGAGCGATCACTCCTGCGAGGCATTCCCGTCACAAAACCCCATTGAGGAACGGGTGGTGACGGCACCGCGGGCGTCCCTCCTCCGCTGGCGTTCGCCGGCGGCCCTGCACCTTTCGGCGGTGATGTTCCGAACGCAGGAGATTTCTTCAGAGGCGTCATCTCGCATTGACAGGTGTTTCACGTCCTGAGTAAGATCTCGCTTCGGGTTCGCGTTTCGTGTGTGGCCTCAGGCAAGCCGGCGTAGCTCAGTTGGCAGAGCAGCGGTTTCGTAAACCGCAGGTCGGTGGTTCGATTCCACTCGCCGGCTCCATACCATGCTTGCCTCGACCCGGAGCCTCTGCAATAGCTCTTGGCGACGGGATAAACCCCACCAGCGGACTTCCTCTTTCCACACCGCACTTCGTGTGACCCGCGGGCTCTTCATTGCTGTATCGTGAAGAGTCGCCCGCGGCGAAACCCCGCCGGTGAATCTAGCCACCAGAGTCTTTGATTCCCCTCTCCAGCCTTCGCTGCTTCGGGACGTAGTTATCTTGACTCGAACTGTATGTCGAAACTATGATCGATCATGAATTGGTAAGGAGGCACTGAAATGGCGACGACTACGATTTCACCGAAGTTTCAAATTGTGATTCCCAAGGAAGTTCGGGAAAAACTTCATCTCGTGCCAAGCCAGCGCTTGCAGGTCGTGGAGAAGGGTGGGGTCATCACCCTGGTGCCGGAAGTGTCGCTGAAATCACTCAAGGGGGCACTCAAGGGTATGTCCAGGACGGATCTTCGGGAGAAAAAGGATCGATTGTGAAGGTCTTATTGGATTCCAGCGGATGGATCGAGTTCTTTACGGGTGGGCCCCTAGCCGAACGGTATGCCGCCTATCTCACCCCTCGCTATAAGGTCATTACACCGACCATCGTCCTGTACGAAGTGTATAAGAAAATCAAGCGGGAGCGAGGCGAGGAGACAGCGATATTATTCGCAGGCCGGCTCCATGCGACTCATGTGGTTCATCTGACGGAGTCCATCGCTTATCTGGCTGCTGATGTGAGTCTGCGACACGGGTTGGCAATGGCCGATGCGATTGTGTATGCAACGGGCAAAGACCAGGAAGCTGAGGTGGTCACGGGTGACGCGGATCTGAAGGATCTCCCGGGAGTGATCTATGTCAAGTAGGGAACCCAACTTCCGTGCGTGGGTGGCTATCGCCAGCCCGCGCACCGGCGTCCTGCTTTCGGTTTCTGCTATTTGGACTGAGCGGCTTATCTTGACAGGACACGCGGAACCTCCTAGCCTTACACTGACTAATTAGTCAGTCAGTGAGGAACTCATCATGGATGATCGTATCGTTGTCGATTCCAAAATCTGCAGCGGGAAGCCCACGATTCGAGGCACCCGCATTATGGTGAAGAACATCCTCGGCATGGTGGCCGGCGGCTATACCATGGCCCGGATCATCGACGCGTACCCCGAACTGACCAACAACGATGTCACTACCGCGCTTGAGTATGCCAGCCAGGTGATTGACGAAGAGAAAGTCATTCCGCGTGCCTGATCGGTTGACCATCCTCCTCGTCCAAAACGTTCCCCAATCCATCGCTTCTTGACAGAATCCGTTGAAGTCTATGCGAACTGCTTCCACCCCGACGATGTCGGCTGTCCACTCGCGCCCTCCATTTGCCGTCACCTGGCTGTCTATGAAATGGAGGCGATAGACGGCTCCCGTCGAGCCTGACATGGCTGGCATGAAAAAAGTCGTCGTGCCGGCGATTGTGCTGAGGTTTTTTGAGCGAAAGCGCACAGGGCGCACACCTCGTGAAACGTGTAAGAGGCTCACAAAATCTCAAAAGGTGCTACATTTTCATCGACTACCTGTTCAATCCATTCCTCGGCCGATGAAGTCAGGACGAGTCATAAAAGAAGGAGGGCCAGTATGCGGTCCCTGTTGAACGTCACGCTTGCAGTGTCCATCGCGATAGTGCTTTGTGCAGACAAGGCCGAGGCCGCAACACAGCGCGTCAATATCAAGCTGGGCGGAGAATACTGTAAATTCTACTTAATCGAGGTCGACAAGGCTCTGAAAAGAGTCGCCGGTGTCAAGGGGGTGGATTTTCAAACGATGAAAGACCATGTCATCGTGACCATGGTGCACGGCAAAGTGAAGCCTCAGGATCTGCTCTCTGCGATCCGCGGCGTCAAGGGGGAGGGGTACCACTGTACCGGCCACTTTGATGGGGAGCCAGGGCCGGTTCAAGACTAGTAGCCGGCCCCTCATGAACCCGTAAGTTCGCTTCTTCACCGAGACGCCGCCGAAAGAAAACTCCTTCCTACATGACCGCGCCCCGTGGTGGATCTACTCGACGATCGCATGGAACCTCGACGGGGAGCGAGGGATCGCGCGCCGACGGTGCGACTAACGGCTCTCCGTCATCGGCAATCGTCCTTCGATCTCGCTGCATTTCGTCCAGGGATGCAGCGCGGCGCCGACACCGGCTCCGACCATGGCGAACGGCATCGCCACCACAAAGAGCGGCAATCCGATCCCGTAGCCGACCCACTGGAGCGGAACATTGTCGCGCTTCCGGCCCGCCTCCACCACGCGCTCCGCCGGATAGAGCGGGAACGTGCCGTATTCGCTGCCGAGGCTGGCGCTTTCGCCCACCGTCCGACAACGCGCTTCGCTCAGCGTCGGCAGCAGGATCACGGTGAGAATGAGCAGCATGACGGTGTTTTTCATTCCTTACCTCCAAGACAGGGAATCAACTGCAGGCTATCAGAACGAGCCAGATCCATGCCAATCGCTTGGCTCGGATATATATTGTCATCGACGAATTTTCAAAATCGCGCTGAGTGCGGCGCTGTCTCGGAACCGGAAAATTCGACAGACCTCGGCACTCTTCGAGAATCGAGCGATTCTGCACAGAGCGCACGTTGATATTGTGCACGTAACAAGATCGTTGCCTGGACGGGTGGTCGATCTACGGCCGACTCCAAACGACCAAAGCGGCGCAACCGGTCATTTGGTGCCGATAAAGCCGGTCTGTGTCGTCGCAGGTGCAAGGAGAAACATTGCAGGCAAGAATATTGCCTCTATCGGCCTTGCAATAAAATGTTTTTCACCTCGTGATCGGTGATGATGACGCAGATCCATCGTCGGTACCATGCCTTGCTGGAAGTGTCCAATGTGCTGAATTCGCAGCGCGAGATGGACAGTCTTTGGCGCGCCTGCACGGAGTGCATCAAAGAGGTTGTGCCGTGGGAACGGGCCGGAGTGCTGCTCTACGTTCCGGAGGAAAATGGGTTTCGGTTTCACGCCCTGGAGACCAATATGCCGAAACGGGTGCTGGAATTCGGCACCGTCATTCCGCGGGCGGGCAGTGCGGTGGGATGGGTGTACGAGCATCGGCAACTCCATGTTCGACCCGATCTGCAACGAGAACAGGTGTTCCTCGAAGACCGGTTGTATGCCGAAGAGGGACTCGGCCGGATGGTGAACCTCCCGTTGCTTGCGCGTGGGAACTGTCTCGGAACCCTCAATATCGGAAGTGTCGCCTCGGGTGAGCCGGATGTGGAGACGGTGGAGTTCTTACGCCAGATTGCGACCCAGGTTGCGCTGGCGATCGAGAATGTGCGGGCCTATGAACAACTGACCCAATTGAGCCGGCAACTGGCCAAGCAGAATGCCTATCTGACGGAGGAGATCAAGCAGGAAGGCAACTTCGGAGGGTTGGTCGGCAAGAGCGAACCGCTCCGCAAGGTGATGGCACAGATTGAGGCGGTGGCCGCGACCTCCACGACGGTCTTGATCACGGGGGAGACCGGCACGGGGAAAGAGGTGGTGGCCCGCGCCCTCCACGAGAGCAGCCTGCGACGCAACAAACCCTTCGTGCGGCTCAATTGTGCGGCCCTGCCCAGCGGCCTCGTGGAAAGTGAATTGTTCGGGCATGAACGAGGGGCCTTCACGGGAGCGGTCCAGAGGCATCAAGGCCGGTTCGAACTCGCCCACGAGGGCACGCTGTTTCTGGATGAAATCGGGGAGATGCCGTTGGAAGTGCAGGCCAAGCTCCTCCGGGTCCTGGAAGACCACCAGGTCGATCGGGTGGGAGGCGCGCGGTCGATTCCCGTGGATGTGCGTCTCATCGCGGCGACGAATGTGGACCTGGCTCAGGCCGTCGTGGAGAAACGTTTTCGGGCGGATCTCTACTATCGGCTGAAGGTGTTTCCGATTGCCTTGCCCCCCTTGCGGGAGCGCACCGAGGATATTCCGCTGCTGGCCCGGCACATCCTCCAGCTCTGCCGGGTCAAGCTCAACCGCGGCGACCTGACCTTCAGTGCGTCCGCGTTGGCGCGGTTGGCGCAGTATGACTGGCCCGGGAATATCCGGGAACTCCAGAACGTCATCGAGCGGGCGGCGATCCTCGCACCGACTCATGTCGTCGACATCGCCGAGCGCCTCGTCCTCCCCTCACCGAGGCAAGCGGAGGCCGTCGAATGCCCCGCCACCTTGTACGACGCCGAGCGCCGCCACATCCTGCACGTGCTGGAACAGGCCGGCTGGCGGATTTATGGCCCGCTCGGGGCGGCGACTCGGTTGGGTATGAATCCCAGCACCCTGCGCAGCCGCATGAAAAAAATGGATCTGTCGCGGCCCACCGCTCTCCCGCCTCTGCACCATCACACTCAACCCTATGCGTCACTGTTGGCTGGAACTCGTGAGGTGGAGCGAAGAAACGCCGAGCGATCATGACCGCCTGTTCTATGCCTCGTCTGTTCCGGAGTCCGTTCATGTGTCATATCAGGGGGCTGAGCAGGCTGGGAGCGTGAGCGACCGTCGCACTGCGGGAGACAGGTCTGAATGCCACCCGCTTTTCTTCCGGCATCGTCGTCCATTCGTTTCGTGCATGGAAAATCGTGAGAGATCGCGATTTCCCGTGAATTCCCACGACAGAGAAGCAATGAGAGGAAGCTTGCTCCCTGCCCATTCGAACGGTTTTCGCTTCGAAGTAGTCGGAAAGGTTCGTTTTCGCTGCGCAATCTCTCTGCGGCCCCTGGTGGCATCCGGCTTGCTCTCATCCTGGCAAGGAATACGTAGGAGGCAGGAGGCGGCAGGATGTGCTCGTCGGAACTGCGTCGTCGATGCGGAGTGGTTGGGTTGCTGTTCGTCATGGGCATCGTGGGCCTGAGCGGCTGTCACAATCCGTGGCCCTTTGCCGGATCGAACTCATATCTCGATAACGCGCAATTTATGCATGCATGGGAAACCTACCTCCACTGCCGATCGAGTTCGGAGCCGGACGAGATCCGCACCGACTTGCAACAGCTGAGTGTCATGGCTCGTGCGGTGACCACGCAGAATCGTCCTTCCATCATTCTCCCTGTCGCAATACGGGCGCTTGTGACGAAACCTCCATCCAGATTGGCTGTCGATCCCCACGCGATGATGGTGGCCTGTGCGCTGCATGGCGGCGAAGCGGCGCAATCTGCAGGTCGGCCCGAGCTGGCGGTGGAACTGTTCACCGTGGTCTGGGCGGCGCAGAGAGAAGGAGCCCCTCTCCACTATCCGGCGGATGTCGGTCGCACGCTCACGTATCGGGAATAGGAGCCTGTCGGCGCGGAGCGATCGCCCAACCGGTCGGTCGATTCCTGTGAGGGAGGGTGAGGAGCCGAGGCAGGCGGCTCCATGGCAGAGGAGAGGAGATTCATGGACGCAGGGTATGACTTTGATCTGTTGTGTATCGGCAGCGGTCCGGCCGGTCAGCGTGCCGCGATTCAGGCGGCCAAACTCGGAAAACGGGCGGCCGTCGTGGAGAAGCGCCCCTCGGTGGGAGGCGTCTGTCTGGAGATGGGCACGATCCCGAGCAAGACGTTTCGCGAAGCGGTCTGGTCCCTCTCGCAGGGGACCGGCGGGTTCAGACGCGTCTCGGCGTTCCGTTCCGATGTGGAGAGGGGGCGCCGCCCTCTCGCGGAAGAACTCCTTCACCGTGTGGGGATGGTCGGCCGTCGAGAATCGCAGGTGATCGAACAGCAGCTGTGCCGGAATGAGGTCCAGCTGATCCGCGGCGAGGCCTCGTTCGTCGATCCGCATACCGTGTTTGTGGCCTCCGGCGAGGGCCGGCGCACCGTGACGGCCGGCAACATCGTGATCGCCGTGGGCACCTATCCGGCCTCGCCTCCCGGCGTGCCGGCGGACGGAGACCTCATCCTCACGAGCGATGATCTCGTGCGGTTGCAGCGGTTGCCGAAGAAACTCCTCGTCGTGGGCGGAGGTATCATCGGGATCGAATATGCGTCGATGTTCGCCGCGCTCCAGATCGAGGTGATCCTGGTGGACAAGCGCGACCGGCTCCTGGAATTTTTGGATCGGGAGAGTGTCGACGAACTCATGCACCAGATGAGAAACCAACGGGTCACGTTCCGCTTGGGAGAAGCCGTCGAACGGTTGGAAATCACGACCGGCACTCCTCGGCAAGCGGTCGTGCGTCTGGAATCGGGGAAAACGATCGCCGCCGATCAAATCCTCTTTTCGGTCGGGCGGATCGGAGCCACGGATCGGCTCAATCTCGACGCGGTGGGACTCAAGCCCGATGATCGGGGACGGTTGACGGTGGACCGGCAGTTCAGAACGACGGTGCCGCATATTTTTGCGGTCGGCGACGTCATCGGGTACCCGAGCCTGGCCTCGACCTCGTTCTTGCAGGGCCGGCTGGCCGCCAGTTACGCCTTCGATGTGGATCCGGGGCCGATGGTCGAACACCTGCCGATCGGGATCTACGCCATGCCCGAGGTCTCGGCGATCGGCCCGCCCGAACATGAGTTGACGCAGAAGAAAGTTCCCTATGAAACCGGCATCGCGCGTTACGGCGAAATCGCCCGAGGACAGATCCTCGGGGATGACAGCGGCTTTCTCAAGTTGCTCTTCCACCGTGAAGACCAGCGGCTGCTGGGCGTCCATGCCGTGGGGACCGGCGCAACGGAACTGATCCATATCGGCCAGGCCGTCATGGAGTTGGGGGGCGGACTCCCGTACTTCTTGCGGAACGTATTCAATTACCCGACGTTGGCGGAGTGCTACAAGGTCGCGGCGCTGAACGCGTTCAACAAGTTGGCCGGGTGACGGCAAGACGAAGCGAAGGATGTAACGACAATGAGTGAGGCAGTGCAATGACGTCGCAAGGGACACAGCACGACGAGGTTCCGGTCCTTTCCACACCGGTCGGACCTCGCCGGCGGTTCTTCGCCTGGGTCACCACGGCGGCCATGGGCGTCATCGGAATCGGCTTGGCGATCCCCCTCATCGGGTACGTGGTGGGTCCGGCCCTGAAGCGGCGCGAATCTCTTTGGAACGAGATCGGCCCGATCGACCGTCTCCGTGCCGGTGAGCCCGAGGAGGTGGAGTTCGTGAATAGCGTCAAGGACGGCTGGCGCCGGGCGACCGTGAAGAAGGTTGTCTGGGCGATCAAGCAATCGTCAGGCACCGTCGTGGTCTTCTCCCCGATCTGTCCCCACTTGGGGTGCGGCTACCGATGGGACGGCGACGACAAGAAATTCAAGTGCCCCTGTCACGGCAGCGTCTATGACGTGACGGGGAAGGTGCTGGCGGGACCGGCTCCGCGGCCGCTGGACGTCTTGCCCTCCAAGGTGGAGCAGGGCCGACTCTGGGTCAAGTACCAGCAATATAAATCAGGCTTGGACCATCCGGTCGAACTGTGACGGCCGTCGGAAAGCGAGCGCATGGCGCAGAAACTCTATGACTGGTTCGATGCCCGGCTGAAGCTGCAGCCGCTCGGCCGCACGTTGCTGGATGAACCGATTCCCGGCGGCGCCAGCTGGATCTATGTGTTCGGGTCCGCCACCCTCTTCCTGTTCTGCTTGCAAGCCACGACGGGCATGTTCCTCGCGCTCTACTACGTCCCCTCGCCGGACTCCGCCTATGACACCGTGCAGTTCATCCAGCATGACGTCACGTTCGGGTGGTTTGTCCGGGGGCTGCACCATTGGGGCGCGTCGGCCGTGATGGTGGCCATCGGGCTGCATCTTCTCCAGGTCTATCTCTACGGCGCCTATAAGCGGCCGCACGAACTCATGTGGATGGTCGGCGTCGGCCTGTTGCTGTTGATGCTGACCTTCGGCTTCACCGGTTACCTGTTGCCGTGGGATCAGAATGCCTATTGGGCGACCCAGGTCGGGACCAACATGGTCGCTTCGGTACCCCTGGTCGGGGATGTGCTGGTGAGACTGTTGCGCGGCGGAGAGACATTGGGCGCCTTGACGCTGTCGCGCTTCTTCGCGCTCCATACCTTGTTTTTACCGGCCTTGATCGTCGGTGGGATCCTGCTGCACCTGTTCATTCTCCGACGGGTCGGTCCGGCAGGTCCGTGGAACGTAGAGGAAGCGCGGCAGAGGAGCGAGACGTTTTATCCCCGCCAGGTCTACATGGATGCGGTCGTGATGTTGGGCGTCTTCCTGGTCCTGGTCGCGCTGGCCGGGACGATCGAGTTTCCCCTGGCCGACCGTGCTGATCCGGCCGATCACACCTTTACGCCGGTTCCGGAGTGGTACTTTCTCTTCTTCTATCAATTGCTGAAATACATGTCCGGACCGTTGGAACCATTGGCCACCTGGGTCCTGCCGATGCTCTTCGTCATCGGCCTGTTGTTGCTGCCCTTCTTGGGGCGGAACCAGGATCGGCAGCCGCGGTCCCGTCCGGTGGCGGTGCTGGCCGGCGCCTTCTTTCTGATGATCATGTTCACGTTGCTTGGGATTTCGATCCGGGATCTCCGGGCCATGCCGAAACTCGACCCCTCGGTTGCGCGCGGGAAAGCGCTCTTCGCTCAGAATCACTGTCTGGCCTGCCACACGTTGCATGGGGAAGGGGGAAAGGTGGGGCCGGACCTCTCCTACGTTGGAGACCGGAGACCGGATCGTGAGTGGCACATTCGCCACCTCCGGGACCCCGCCTCCGTTTCGCCTGGGTCCATCATGCCGAAATTTCCCCTCTCCGACCGCGAGATCAACGACTTGGCCGGCTATCTCTTGACATTGAAGGGAGCGTCCGCCCCTCCGGCCGCAACAACGTCGGAAATGGACTACGTCGCCCGGCAGTCGGCCCCTGTCGCCTGCCGGAGCCTGGTCTGCGTCGAGCAGAATCATTGGAAAGGATACCTATGAATCACGGAGCGCTGATTACATTCGTGCTCATGTCGTTGGTCGCCGGTCCTGCCGTTGCGCAGGGCCAGTCCCTTGGATCGGAGCGAACTCGTCCTGCCGGTCCTTCCGCATCGTCGGACATGACGCGGACTCCTGGGAGTTCCTGGGAAGGGTGGCTCAATCATGGAGAACGTGATGGGACGCCGAAGTCGTATATCCCGCCACGGAGCCCTGATCTCGGAACACCGACGGCCCCCCTTTCTCCCTCCATCGGACCGGGGTCCGGATTGCTCGGGCCGGAAGCGGGCCGGAGTCCGTCCCGCCTGCGATCGAATGGAGGAACGGACTTGGGTGAAACAGGGATCGGCAACGGCAGGCGATAGCTGGAGTGAAGAAATCGGAGTCTCGATGACAACCCAACGGATCGACGAGCAATGTATCAACACCATCCGGACCCTGTCGATGGATGCGGTCCAACGGGCGAATTCCGGCCATCCCGGCACGGCGATGGCCCTGGCGCCGGTGGTGTATTGTCTGTGGCAGCATTTTTTACGGTTCGATCCCCAAGACCCCATCTGGCCCAATCGCGATCGGTTCGTGCTCTCGATCGGGCATGCCTCCATGTTGCTCTATTCGCTGCTGCATCTCTGCGGCGTGAAGGCCGTCAACCCCCAGTACGAAACGGTGGGCTCGCCGTCGGTCACGTTGGAGGACATTAAGAAGTTTCGGCAGCTGGACAGCAAGTGCCCGGGCCATCCGGAATATCGATGGACCTCCGGCGTGGAAACGACGACCGGCCCGTTGGGCCAAGGCGCCGCGACGAGTGTGGGCATGGCCATGGCCGCGCGGTGGATGGGCGCGCACTTCAATCGCCCCGGGTTTCAAATGATCGACTACGACGTCTATGCCCTGTGCGGCGACGGCTGCATGATGGAGGGAGTGACGGGCGAGGCCGCGTCGTTGGCGGGGCATCTCAAGCTGTCCAATCTCTGCTGGCTCTACGACAACAACCACATCACGATCGAAGGCAACACGAACCTGGCGTTCAGCGAGGATGTGGCCGCCCGCTTCTTCGCCTATGGATGGAATGTGACCAGGGTCGCCGATGCCAACGACCTGCTGCTGCTCGATCAGGCCTTGACGACGTTTCAGAACAATCAGGATCGGCCGACCTTGATCATCGTCGACAGCCATATCGCCTATGGGGCGCCTCATAAACAGGACAGCAGCGCGGCGCACGGAGAGCCGTTGGGCGAAGAGGAAATCAAGGCGGCGAAACGCTACTACGGGTGGCCGGAGGAGGCGCAATTTCTCGTGCCGGCCGGCGTGCCGGAACATTTCCGGCACCTCATGGGGACGCGCGGCGGAATGGCGCGGGAGCAGTGGATGGCGCGATTCGCCACCTATAGGGAAGCCTATCCGGAATTGGCGGACGCGCTTTCTCGGATGCAGCGTCGCGAGTTGCCGGACGAGTGGGAACGAGATCTGCCGGCCTTTCCCACGGATTCGAAGGGGCTGGCAGGACGGGATGCCTCTGCCAAGGTGTTGAATGCCGTGGCGGGCCGAGTGCCGTGGCTCATCGGGGGCTCGGCCGACCTCGCTCCTTCCACCAAGACCAGGCTCACCGAGAAGGGCGCCGGCGATTTCGCTCCCGCGGACTACGGCGGACGCAACCTGCACTTCGGAATTCGAGAACATGCCATGGCGGCGATCCTGAACGGCCTGGCCCTGTCGAAGGTGCGGGCCTTCGGGTCGGGGTTTTTGATCTTCAGCGACTACGCAAAACCGGCGATCAGGCTGAGTGCGATCATGGAATTGCCCGTCATCCATGTCTTCACGCATGACTCGATCGGAGTGGGGGAAGACGGACCCACCCATCAACCCATCGAGCAACTGGCCTCGCTCCGGGCGATCCCGGGCCTGCTCGTCATCCGGCCAGCCGACGCCAATGAGGTGGTGGAGGCCTGGAGGGTGATCATGCGGCTCCATCATGAGCCGGCTGCCCTGATCCTGAGCCGGCAGGCGCTCCCGACGCTGGATCGAACGAGATATGCACCGGCATCTGGCTTGGAACGGGGCGCCTATATCCTGGCGGAGGCGCCGGGTGGAGAGCCGGAGGTCCTGTTGTTGGCGACGGGAAGCGAAGTGGCGCTCTGCCTCGCCGCCTATGAGCGGCTCCTCGCGGAAGGCATCCGAGCCCGTGTGGTGAGCATGCCGTCCTGGGAACTCTTCGAGCGGCAGAGCCGGGCCTATCGTGAGCAGGTGCTTCCTCCGCGCGTGACCGCTCGCATTTCCGTCGAGCAGGCCGCGACGACGGGCTGGGATCGCTATGTCGGGGCGGCCGGAACGAGCATCGGCATGAACACATTCGGCGCCTCGGCGCCCTTGAAAGCATTGCAGAAGAAGTTCGGGTTTACCCTGGATCACGTCATGGCGGCGGTCAAGGCACGATTGGCAACCGGCCGGTAACGTGACCCGCAGCCGGGACGACACTGTCGGTCAACCGACGCACCACGCGCAAGGAGATGCCATGACGCACGTCTCGCAGGTCAAGATCATGAATCCCGTTCGTGCCCTTCGGCTCTTCGGCCAGTCGGTCTGGTTGGATGACATCCGGCGGAGCTGCCTCACCAACGGGGCCCTGCAACGTCTGATCGACGACGAGGGCCTGGGCGGCGTGACGTCCAACCCCGCCATCTTCGAGCACGCCATCACCGGGAGTGCGGACTACGCCGAAGCCCTGAGCGCCCTCAGGCGAGAGCCCGGCCTGGATGCGAAGGCGCGCTACGAACGGGTGGCCATCGAGGATATCCAAGCCGCCGCCGACCTCCTGCAGCCGGTCTATCGCCACACGAACCGGCGCGACGGCTACGTGAGCCTGGAGGTCTCGCCCCAGGTGGCCCATGACACGCGGGGCACGCTCGATGAGGCGAAGCGATTGTGGGAGGCCGTCGGACGCGACAACCTGATGATCAAGGTGCCGGCCACGCCCGAGGGGATTCCGGCGATCGTGCAACTACTCAGCAAGGGGATCAACGTCAACGTGACCCTCCTCTTCGCGCAGGAGACCTATGTAGGGGTTGCCGAGGCCTATCTCATGGGCCTGGAACAGTTGGCGGCGCGGGGTGGCGACGTGGGCCGCGTGGCGAGTGTGGCCAGCTTCTTCGTCAGCCGCATCGATACGGCGGCGGATGCGGCCATTGCCGAACGTCTCAAGACCTCCACGGATGAGCGGGCACGGGCTCTGCTCAGGAGTCTCCTGGGAAAGGTGGCCGTGGCGAACGCCAAGCTGGCCTATCAACGGTACCGGGCCCTGTTCTCCGGCCCACGCTGGGAGGCGCTCGCCAGGCGGGGGGCGATGACGCAACGGCTGCTCTGGGCCAGTACCGGCACCAAGAATCCCCAGTATCGCGATGTACTGTATGTGGAGGAACTGATCGGTCCCGACACGGTCAACACGATGCCGCCGGCGACGCTCGAGGCCTTTCATGACCACGGCCGTCCCGAGAGTCGGCTGACTGCCGAGGTCGAGGAGGCGAAGGCCGTCCTGCTCGCGCTGGAGCAGGCGGGACTCTCGCTCAACGCGATCACCGACCGGCTGTTGGCGGAGGGGGTGCACTCGTTCAGGAAGGCCTTCGACCAACTCCTGGTCGCCGTCGAGCAGCAGGCCAAGGGGGACGATTCTGGTCGACTCAACGGCTGTTCGTACCGGCTGCCGGAAACCGTGGCTGCCGAGGTGCAGGCTTCTCTCACGGTATGGCGCGATGCCGACAGGGTGCGCCGGCTGTGGAATCGCGATCCGTCCCTCTGGACCGATGGGGACGAACACCGATGGCTCGGGTGGTTGGATATCACCGATCAACAATTGGCCCATTTGCCCCTGCTCACCAACCTCGCGGAAGAAACCTGGCGTCGGGGGTTTACCCACGCCCTGCTGTTGGGGATGGGCGGGTCGAGCCTCTGTCCCGAAGTCCTGAAGACGACATTCGGCAAACAAGCGGGGTATCCGGACCTGTACGTGCTCGATTCGACGGATCCAGCCCAGATCCGAGCGGTCGAGCAACAGCTCCAGCTGGCGACCACCCTCTTCATCGTGTCGAGCAAGTCCGGGAGCACCTTGGAGCCGATGATCCTGAAACAATATTTCTTCGAGCGGGTGCAGCGTCTCGTCGGGGCCAAAGCCGCCGTGCGGCAGTTCATCGCGATCACGGATCCCGGCTCGGCCTTGCAACAGGCCGCCGAGACGCACGAGTTCCGGCATCTCTATTTCGGGGTCCCCACGATCGGGGGCCGGTATTCGGCCCTGTCGAATTTCGGCATGGTGCCGGCGGCCGTCATGGGGCTGGACCTCGCGCCGTTGCTCGAACGCGCGGAGGAAATGGTGGAGGCCTGTTTTCCCTCGGTCCCGGTCCAGGAGAATCCCGGCCTGGTGCTCGGCACGATTCTCGGGGTGTTCGCCAAACAGGGCCGCGACAAGGTGACGATCGTGGCGTCGCCCCGTTTGGCATCGTTCGGCGCCTGGCTCGAACAGCTCCTGGCCGAGTCGACCGGCAAAGAAGGCAAGGGCCTCATTCCCGTCGATCGTGAAGCGGTCGGAGATCCCACGGTCTATGGATCGGATCGCCTGTTCCTGTACCTCCGGTTGCAGGATGCACCGGAGAAGAGTCAAGACGAGGCGGTTGACAGGCTTGAGCAGGCGGGCCATCCGGTGGTCCGGATCTCGGTGGGCGAGCTCTATGACCTGGGGCAGGAATTCTTCCGCTGGGAATTTGCCACGGCGGTGGCGGGATCGGTCCTGGCGCTCAATCCCTTTGACCAGCCGGACGTAGAGGCGAGCAAATTGGCGACCAAGCGGTTGACGGCGGAGTATGAACGAACCGGGACCTTGCCTGCGGACACTCCGATCGTCGAAGAGCAGGGGCTCAGCCTCTATGCCGATCCGCACTATGCCGCGGCGCTGCGTGTGGCGGCAGGGCCGACCCCGTCCGTCCGGGAGTACCTGGCGGCCCATGTGAATCGCTTGACGGCCGGCGAGTATTTCGCGTTGCTGGCCTATCTCCAGATGAGCCCCGCGCATGAAGCGCAACTCCAGGCCCTACGCCATTTGGTGCGGGACGTCAAACGTGTCGCGACCTGTTTGGGGTTCGGCCCTCGGTTCCTCCATTCCACTGGGCAAGCCTACAAGGGAGGGCCGAACAACGGCCTCTTTCTCCAACTCACCTGTGAGGATGCGGCGGACCTTCCGGTGCCGGGACAACGGTACACGTTCGGCATCGTCAAGGCGGCACAGGCGCGCGGGGATTTTCAGGTCTTGGCGGAGCGGGGACGGCGGTTGCTGCGGGTCCATCTGGGCGTCGATGTCCAAGCGGGGCTGGCGACGCTGAAATCGGCGATGGAGCAGGCGTTGGCATGGGGGGACGGCCGATGAGGTCGCGATCGGTACGACCGGCGCCGGAACGTCTTGTGATGCCGCATGGGGCCGGTGGGAGGACATGATGACCGAGATTCGATCAGATGCGCTCGTCTTGTTCGGCGCCACAGGAGACTTAGCGTTCAAGAAGATCTTTCCGGCCTTGCAGGCCCTGGTCAAGCGGGGCCATCTCACGGTGCCGGTGATCGGGGTGGCGAAGGGGAACCGCACTGTCGACGCGCTTCGGGATCGGGTCCGCGAGAGCCTCACACAGTTCGGCGGCGGGGTGGATGAGGCGGCCTTCACCAAGCTCGTGCAACTACTGCAATATGTGGACGGTGACTATCAAGAGGAACGGACCTTCACCAATCTGCGCCGGGCGCTCGGCAAGGTCCGTCATCCGCTCCATTACCTGGCGATCCCGCCGAGTGTGTTCCCCATCGCGGTCGAGGGGTTGGGCCAGTCCAGCTGCGCGCAGGGCGCCCGGGTGGTGGTCGAAAAACCGTTCGGGCGGGATCTCGCGTCGGCGCAGGCGTTGAACCGGACCTTGCACCGCATCTTCGACGAGTCGGCGATCTTTCGGATCGACCATTACCTGGGCAAGGAATCGATCCAGAACCTCTTGTATTTTCGTTTCGCCAATTCGTTTCTCGAACCGATTTGGAATCGCGGCTATGTGGAAAGCGTGCAGATCACGATGGCGGAACGGTTCGGCCTGTCCGGCCGCGGACGGTTTTACGAAGAAACCGGGGCCCTTCGCGATGTGGTCCAGAACCATCTGCTGCAGGTCGTGGCGAACCTGGCGATGGAGCCGCCCATCAACGGAGCCGGAGAGGCGTTGCGGGACGAACGGATCAAAATCTTCAAGCGCATGAAACCGCTCACCGCGCAAACCCTGGTCCGCGGCCAGTTTCGCGGCTATCACCAGGAAGCCGGTGTGGCGGCCGATTCCACGGTCGAGACGTTCGCGTCGCTCCAGATCGAACTCGATTCGTGGCGCTGGGCGGGGGTGCCGTTTTTTATTCGAACCGGCAAGTGTTTGCCGGTCACGGCCACGGAAGTCTTCGTGACCTTGAAGCGTCCGCCTCAGAACGTGTTCGGCGAAGCGCTGCAGTCGCAACGCAATTATGTCCGGTTCCGGCTCGGTCCCGATCGGGTGGCGGTGGCCATCGGAGCGCGCGCCAAGGTGCCGGGAGAAAAGATGATCGGGCGTGAGACGGAACTCTTCGTCTGCCACCAGCGGGGCGACGAGATGGGCGCCTACGAACGGTTGATCGGCGATGCCATGATCGGCGATGCGTCGCTCTTCGCGCGGCAGGACGGCGTCGAGGCGTCATGGCGAGTCGTGAATCCGGTGCTGACGGCGCCTACGCCGGTCTATGAATACGAGCCGGGCACCTGGGGGCCGGGCGAGTCCCAGACGTTGATCTCGCCGTTCGGCGGCTGGCAGAGCCCGAAGGAACAGGAATGAAGGAGGACGACTATGCAACTGGGGATGATCGGGCTCGGCAGGATGGGAGCCAATATGGTGCGGCGGTTGATGCGCGGAGGTCACCACTGTGTGGTGTTCGACGTGAATCCCGAACAGGTGCAGCGGCTGGCAGCTGAAGGGGCCGTCGGAGCCGGTTCCATGGACGAGTTGATCGGCCGATTGAGCGAGCCGAGAGCCCTGTGGGTGATGGTACCGGCGGGAGAGGCGACCGAGGCCACCGTGGAGTCCCTCGCCAAGCGGCTCAGTCCCGAGGACATCGTCATCGACGGAGGCAACTCCTATTTCAAAGATGATGTCCGGCGCGCGAAGGCGCTGGCGGGGAGAGGGATTCAGTATGTGGATGTCGGCACGAGCGGCGGCACCTGGGGGTTGGAGCGAGGCTACTGCCTGATGATCGGCGGCCTTGAGCCGGTGGTGCAGCATCTGGATCCGATCTGGAGAACCTTGGCGCCGGGACGGGGAACCATCGCCAGGACGAAGGGGCGGGATTTCGTGAACGGCACGGCGGAGGAAGGGTACCTGCATTGCGGTCCCACCGGGGCGGGACATTTCGTCAAGATGGTCCACAACGGAATCGAGTACGGCCTGATGCAGGCCTATGCGGAAGGGTTCGACATCTTTCGCCATGCCGGCTCCACGAACCTTCCCGAGGACCTGCGGTACGAGTTGAATTTGCCGGACATCGCCGAAGTCTGGCGCCGCGGGAGTGTGGTGGGCTCCTGGCTGCTCGATTTGACCGCGGCCGCGCTGGTGGAGCATCCGGACCTGGCCAATTTCACCGGGTCCGTTGCGGATTCCGGAGAAGGCCGCTGGACGGTGATGGCGGCAGTCGAAGAGGGGGTGCCGGCGGAGGTCCTGTCCGCCTCCCTCTACACCAGATTCCGGTCGCGCCAGGACCATACCTTTGCCGAGAAGGTGCTCTCGGCGATGCGCTACCAATTCGGCGGCCATGTCGAACGGCCGACCGGAGGGTAAGGCCGTTCATCCTCGCAGGGTGGACGGTCCATTCCATTCACCGGCTCCGAGCGATGGTGGTGCTTGCTTCCGCAGAGGCCGAATGCGGGGTCCGCTTGTTGGTGCCCGTTGACTATGGTACCCTGTCGAAGGGTTGTCCAGCCAGGAGTTGTGACTCAAGTCTCCGCTGATGATATGAACGGCACCAGCATTTCACCATCGACGATACATAGGGGACTGGGATTATGCCTGCTCCTGCTTGCGTGGATCGTGGTGGGGGGATTGGCGTGGGCCGACCTTCTCGACCTTCACGACGAGGTCGGCGGACCGTTGGCCGACTTGCAGCAGGCCGTCGAACCGGATCTCGACGAGGTTCGGGACGAAGCCGGGATGGTTCGGGTCGTCGCTGAGCGTCTGGACGAAAGCCTTTCCATCCGGCCGTTTCTCGTTTCTCCTTCCTGTTTCGCTTCCTACGGCGTGAGTGTTCCGACCCATTGTCTCCTCTCCAAGTTGTCCGTCTACAGACTGTAACGGTTCCCGACCCATATCGAGATTCTGCACGGCTCCGTCGGTCCTCTTTGAAACGAAGACTGTTGCTTGCCGTCTCGCAGGTACCTGCCGCGTGCTACGTCAACCGTGAACGGAGGGGAAGCAGGGGATGATTGAACGACTGGTTCTGTTTGCCTTGAAGCAGCGGCTCGTCGTCTGTGTTGCGGGGCTCGCGCTGCTGTTCGGCGGGCTGTATGCGTTCCATGTGCTCGACGTGGTGGCCTATCCCGACCCGTCGCCTCCGATGATCGAGGTCATCACTCAGTATCCTGGCTGGTCCGGCGAACAGATGGAGCGGGCCATCACCTTGCCGATCGAAATGGCGCTCCAGGGCATGCCGGGACTGACGGAGATCCGCTCGCTCTCGATCTTCGGCCTGAGCGACATCAAGGTGTATTTCGAATTCGGGACCGACTATTTTCGAGACCGGCAGGAGATTCTCAACCGCCTGCAATTGACGACCTTGCCGCAAAACGTGCAGCCGACCATTTCTCCCTGGTCGGCGATCGCCGAAATCTATCGGTACGAACTCACCGGTGAACAGACCTCGCTCACCGACCTCAAGACGATTCAGGATTGGCAGATCAGGCGCGAGTTCAAACGGGTCCCGGGCGTGATCGATGTGAGCACCTTTGGGGGAACGACCAAGGAATACCACGTCGAGTTGGACCCAGGGCAACTCATGAGCTACAACGTGACGCTCGATCAAGTCATGGACGGCCTGACGAAGAGCAACACGGATGTGGGGGGCAACTACCTGACGTTGGGAGGTCAAAGTTTCAATATCCGGGGCATGGGGTTGATCAAGACGCTCGACGACATTGCCAACACGGTCGTGACGCAAAAGGAAGGGACGCCGGTCTTCGTCAGAAACCTCGGCAAGACCAGCATCGGGTCGCGGGTGCGGTTGGGCAAGGTCGGCATCGACGATCGGGACGACGTCGTCGAAGGCGTCGTCCTGCTCCAGCGAGGCGCCAAGGCCTTGCCGGTGCTGGACAAGGTCCACGAGAAGGTCCAGGACCTCAACAGCCGCAAGCTGCCGCAGGGCGTGGCGATCAAGACGTTTTATGACCGGACGGTGCTGATCCACACGACCATCGAAACGGTCGTCGATATCCTGATCGCCGGCATCCTGCTCGTCTCGGTCATCCTCTACCTGTTCCTCGGCCATTTTCGGACCTCGATGATCGTGGCGCTGACCGTTCCCGTGGCGTTGCTCTTCACCTTCGGGATGATGGTGCTCAGCGGACAGTCGGCCAACTTGATTTCCTTGGGAGCCGTCGATTTCGGGATCATCGTCGATTCGACGTTGATCATGGTCGAGAGCATTTTTTACCATCTGGCGCACAAGCCCTCGCAGGGGTTCACGTTGCCGATGCATATCATACGGGCCGCTCGCGAAGTGGGGCGGCCGATTTTTTTTGCGACCACGATCATCGTCGTCGCCTTCCTGCCGCTGTTCACCATGACCGGCGTGCCGGGAAAGGTGTTCGCGCCGATGTCCTTGACCTACGGCTTTGCCTTGAGCGGAGCCCTGTTGATGGCCTTCACCCTGGCGCCGGCCCTCTGTTCCTTGTTGCTCGACGGACCGATCAGTGAACGTGATACGGCGGTGGTGGAATTCTTGAGTCGTCGATACTTGGCGCTGTTGAACTGGGGGCTTCAGCGCGAATGGCTCGTGATCGGCATTGCGATCGTCTCGTTGGTGCTGGCCATGGCGGCGGTGCCGTTCATCGGAGGGGAATTCATGCCGGCGCTGGAGGAGGGCAATATTTGGATGCGCACCACCTTCCCGGTGGATATCTCGTTCGAAGAGGCCGCCCATCTCGTGACGCAGATTCGGGCGATTTTTCGGCAGTTCCCGGAAGTCATCAGCGCGGCCTCGCAACTGGGGCGCCCCGACGATGGAACGGACCCGACCAGTTTCTTCAACGCCGAATTCCTGGTGACGCTGAAACCCTTCAAAGAATGGCGGGGCGAGGTGCGGACGAAAAAGGCGTTGATCGACCGAATCGAACAACGGCTGGCCAATATTCCCGGCGTGACCTTCAACTTTTCCCAGGCGATTCAGGACAATGTGCAAGAGGCCATGTCGGGGGTGAAGGGCGAGAATGCCGTCAAGCTCTACGGCGGCGATCTCCAGACCCTGGAGCGACTCGCGAAACAGATCGAACAGGCGATGAAGGGGGTGCGGGGCGTCAAAGACCTGGGCATCCTCCATCTGCTGGGGCAACCGAACCTGGTCATCGAGGTGAACCGCGAGGAATGCGCCCGGTACGGCCTCAAGGTGGGCGATGTCAACGACGTGGTGCAGGCGGCCATCGGCGGTCAGGCAGTCACTCAGGTGTACGAGGGAGAACGTTGGTTCGATCTCGTCGTGCGATTTCTGCCGGAGTTCCGGCGCGACCTGGAGTCGATCGGCAACATCGTCGTCAGTACGCCGGAAGGGGCGCGGATTCCACTCAAGCAATTGGCCTCGATCACCGAGCAGACCGGCGCCTTCATCGTCTATCGAGAGAACAATGAACGCTACATTCCCATCAAGTTCAGTGTCCGCGGCAGAGACCTGGAAGGGACGGTCCGCGAAGCGCAGGAACGGATTGAGAAACAGGTCCGGTTCCCGGCCGGGTACCGGATCGAGTGGCACGGCGAATTCGACCAGTTGCAAGAGGAGAAGGTGCGCCTGGCCAAGATCGTGCCGATCACCCTGCTGATCATTCTTTTCCTGGTCTATCTGGTCCTCAACAACCTGCGCGATGCGTTGCTGGTGCTGGCGGCCGTGCCGTTTTCGCTGGTCGGCGGGGTGCTGGCCCTGTTGGTCACCGGGACGCCCTTCAGCATTTCGGCGGCGGTGGGATTCATCTCCTTGTTCGGCGTGGCCGTGCAGGGGGCGTTGATCCTCGTCAGCCGGATGCGGGATCTGCTGCAAGGGGGATACGAAATTCGGGAAGCGATTTTGAAGAGCGCGGAAGTCCGGATGCGGCCGGTGCTTATGACCTCGCTGGCCGCCGCGATCGGGCTGTTGCCTGCGGCGGTCGCGAACGGCATCGGAGCCCAATCTCAGCAGCCGTTGGCGCGGGTGGTGGTGGGCGGCATGTTGACCTCAGCCGCCCTGATTCTGTTCGTGTTACCTGTGTTGTACCAGCTCCTGCATCGATTCCAGGTGCGACCGGACAAGACGGAGGCAACCGTCAGCCCCCGTCCAACGCGCGATCCAGATCGAAGGCAGCGCTGATGAGCGCCAGGTGCGTGAAGGCCTGGGGAAAATTGCCCAAGGCCTCTCCGCTGTCTCCGGTTTCCTCCGCGTAAAGGCCGAGGTGGTTGGCATAGCCGAGCATCCGCTCGAACAGCAGCTGCGCCTCATCCAACTTTCGGCGATCCGTCCGCCCGGCCCGCGCGAGGGCCTCCACCAGCCAAAAACTGCACATATTGAACGTGCCTTCCGTACCCGTGAGCCCATCCATACCAGTCGCGGCGTCGTAGCGATGGACGAGGCCGTCGGAGACGAGTCCGCCCTCGGGCGGCGGACGGTTGATCGCCTCCAATGTACTGAGCATCCGTGGGTCGGTCGGCGAAATGAAACGCACCAGCGGCATGATCAAGTTGGAGGCATCCAGCGAATCGCTGCCGTACGATTGCACGAAGGCGCCGCGTGATTCGTCCCAGCCCTTCGTCATGATCTCCTCATACAGGCGGTCCCGCATGGTCAACCATTTGAGGTGGTCGGCCGGCAGTGAACGTTTGTGCGAGAGGCGCAAGCCTCGATCCAACGCCACCCAACACATGAGTTTGGAATAGACAAAGTGACGGCGGCCGCCGCGCACTTCCCAAATGCCCTCGTCCTCGCGCGTCCAGTTCTGGCAAAGCCAATCGAGCGAATTCCGGACATGGGACCACCCCAGGTAGGAAATGGGGACGACGTACTTATCACACAGGTAAACGGAATCCAGCAGTTCACCGTAGATGTCCAGTTGTAAATGCCGATAGGCGCCGTTGCCGATCCTGACCGGCCGCGAGCCCTTGTACCCGTCCAGGTGGTCGAGGACCAGCTCGGTCAAATCGGTCCGGCCGTCGATGCCGTAGACGATTTGCAACGGGCCCGGCGCTTCGCTCTCGTTGCGGGCCCGTGCGTTCAACCAGTGCATGAAGGCCGCGGCTTCACGGGTAAAGCCGATGCGGATCAATCCGTAGACGGTGAAGGCCGAGTCCCTGATCCAGGTGTAGCGATAGTCCCAGTTGCGGACCCCGCCGATCTGTTCCGGGAGACTGCAGGTCGGAGCGGCGACGATCGCGCCGGTGGGTTCGAAGGTCAGCAGCTTCAAGACCAGGGCGGACCGGGACACCATTTCGCGCCATCGTCCGGTGTAGCGGCTGTGCGACAACCATTCATGCCAGAACTGCACGGTGGTTTCGAACATCTCGATGGCGTGGTTGTCCGACAGCGCGGCCCCGCACCGCTTCCCCTCGTCGATTTCCCGCAGGACACAGACCGCATGTTCCCCACGCTGCAACGTAAACTCGGCGATGACTCCCCGCTCGTCCTGTTTGAGCGGCAGGGTCGTCGCCAATCCCAACGTCAGCGCCGCCGTGGAAAACACCGCGCCGCTCGAGTTGAGGTGGGTCTCGTGGGGGGTCCGCGCATAATCGAAGGCGGGATGACAGGTGAGACAAAACGTCATCTGGCCGCGCACCACTTTGACCCGCCGGATCAGCTGATGATACAGGTCGGGACCTGTGCCGCCGACCGGCATGAAGTCTTCGATTTCGCCGACGCCTTCGCTGGAAAGAAAGCGCGTGATCAGCACGTTGGTCTCGGGCCAGTAAAATTGTTTGGTGGTGAACCGAGCCGTTTTCGGGGCGATGCTGAATCGCCCGCCCTTGGCGTCATCGAGAATGGCCGCGAAGACGCTGGGAGAATCGAAGTGCGGAAAACACAACCAATCGATGCTGCCGTCTCGCCCCACCAGGGCGGCGGTGCGCATGTTGCCGATGATGCCGTAGTTTTCAATAGGCTGATAGGCCATGGGACATCCCTCGTGCCATCCGTTCCACGTCGTCGTTCGACGATACCAGAAATGCCGTGATCTCGGCCAGAGCCGCGGATCATGACATGCCGTTGACATGCCGTGCCGTCGGATCGCACTGGTTCAGTCCATCCGCTCTGCCCGCACGACGTAACGCAGAGGCCCGCCGGCCCTGATCGCATCGAAAGGGAAACAGGTCACGAGGACAAGGTCCGGCCTGCCATGCCGGATGGGAATGAGGTCCCGCCGTGAATCCAGGATCAGTCGTTCGATCACCCGGTACTGTCGTATGGTCCCATCGGTGCCTGTAAGGTCGAATCGGTCGTTCGGTTTCACATCCTTCAAAAATCGAAAGTGTGTGTCGCGATGTCCGGTCAGGACCATGGTGCCTTCCCGGCCGGGCAGGGCCGTGGAACCGACATGAGCCGGGCCGAAGGCCAAGGTCCGGCCATAGGCGCCCGCGAGGACGATCAGGTCCGCGGCAGGACGTTGCATGTGGAGGCGCGCCACCGGCCAGGTATCGGCCCAGGGCCATGGCTTGGGCATCGGATCCCCCGCCAGCGCGCGGGCCCAGGCCCGCTGCAGCAGAAGCTGCGCGAGCCCGGCCTTCGCATAGATCCAGGACCCCTCCCAGACCTGCCACAGCCCGATGGCGAGGAGGCCCACCATCACCGTAGTCAGAAGGAGGGAAGCCGGTCTGGTCGACCTCATGCGACTTCCTTGCGTAGTCTCAACAACAACCAGGCGAGCATGAGCGCCGCCAACCCCAGCAGAATGTGCAACTGACCGCTTGTCGCAGTCTTCGGCAAACCGGTGAGCGAGGCTTGATCCTGCAGGCTCGCAAGGTTCGTCGCCCGGTCCTGGTCGGCTGTGGGGCTGTCAGTCGGCCTGGCAGGGGTCACATCCACCGCCACCAAACTCGTGTACTGACTGACTAGGTGATGTGCGAGTGCCACATCGAGCACCGCTTTACGGATCACCTCCTCAAGGCCTCCCTTGTAGGTCTCATCCGTCAGCGCCGCAATCTTCTGCCTGGCCCAGTACACCGACAGGCCTCCATGAGAGGCTGAGTTCGTGAAAGAGACAGGAAGGGTCCAAGGTTGGCTTCCTGCCAGGCCGCGCAGGATCGCCTGTGGGGGGAGCGATCCGGCCTTGATCGAGAGGACGATCGGTTCGCCTTCATACAGGTCGGCGATCTGCGCCGGGTACTGTTCCAGGCCGGACCATCCGGTTTGCTCGATCATGATGTCGTTGAGCACGGGACGCTCGAGCTTCTTGAACAGGCCGTCCAGCTTGTCCTTCACCTCATTCACGTTGCCGATATAGGTGAAGGTGCCGCGGCCTGATTCGGCGGCCTTTCGCATCAGATGGCTGTTGGGCGTGGATCCGATGCCGATGGTGAACAGCCTCCTCGTGCCGATGCGATGGTGCAGCAGCTCGAACAGCACCTCTTCATTGCCGACCTGGCCGTCGGTGAGGAGGATGATCTGTTGGAATCGCGAACGATCCTGCGGGCTCTTGAGCGCCTGTCTCAAGGCGGGGAGCACTTCGGTTCCGCCGTCGGCCGAGAGCTGTTCGGTGTAGCGGACGGCCTGTTTGATCGTCGTGGTCGTCACCGGTTGAGGAGTGGGGAAAAGCGACCGGACGATGTTGTTGAATTGAATGATGTTGAATCGATCCTGGGTGGTCAGCCGCGTGAGGGCGGCGGCCACCGATGTTTTCGCCTGCTCGATCGACGGGCCGGCCATGGATCCCGATGTATCGATGACGAATGTGAGGTCGCGCGGCATGCGCGGAGTCTTGTCGTCCTGCTTGGTCGGAGGGACGAGCATCAGGAGGGCATAGGTCTCGCCGTTCTTTTGTTCGGTAAAGATCCTGGCCATCGGCTCGGTGCGAGCTGTCGGGTGCCAGATGAGTAGGAAGTCGCGATCCGCCGGCACTGCGTCCGCCTTGAGACTGACCTGATAGCCGCCCTCCTGGTCCGGGATGACGATGATGGGATGGAAAGGCGACTCGACTTTGGCGACGGGAAAGCCGGGATCGAGGGTCAGCGACAGGCTGACCGGGTTGATGGAGCCTTGGCTGGGGGCCTGCACCGGCGGCGTGATGCGGGAGGCATCCGGGACGCGGTCCGTATCCAAGGTGGTGCCCGATCCCTGGGGGGCCTGGTTTTCTATGACCACCGGCGTGCCGGGAATGTAACGAGGTCCGACTGCCATGGGAAAGCGGAGCTGAAACTGTTCGTTCTCGTAGCGGATGGTTTCCTGGTATTCGATTTCGATGGTGACCCGTTCTCCCGGGCCGATGTTGGCCACGGAGGTCGTAAAGATGTTCGGCCGTTCCTGTTCGACGAGGCTGGTCCGCTTCCCTTCCTGTTTGGCCCGTTCATAGGCCTTCTTGGCCTCGGTCCGTTCCTTGATCTGCCCTTCGATGATTCGCTCACCGACTTTCATGCGGAGGTGGTCCACCGCGGCGGTGTCAGGCAAGGGGAATACATAGATACCTTCCAGCCAGTCTCCCTTCTTCTTGCTCGGGTTCGTAAATTCCTGCCTGACCGTCGCGCGCGCGATGATGCCGGTGACGGCGATCTGCACGTCGCTCTTCAAGAGGGGGGCCGGTGTAAATCGACCGGCCTGGTTGGTTTTGAACAGCAACGTGCCTTCCGTAACTTCGTTGATGCCCATGGTGGGAACCATGCCGATGCTGAGGGATTCCGCCGGTTCGGCAGATGAAGCCGGTGCAGGTGGAGTGACCATACCCAGGGTTGCGAAGAAGGCCCAGAGGATCAGGTCTGCCGCACGTTGTCGCGCAGGGTAGCGTCGGGCACAGAGAAAGTCATTCAACATAGTGTCCTCGTTTCGTCACATCTGTGGATCTTCTGCGGGCTGGCCTGGGAAAGACGGTGTGTCTTTCCCAGGTGCGGCACCCGACATTGGCTAATTGTCGGTGGTCGGTTCGGTGGTGGTTTCCGTCTGGTCGGAAGGATCGGACAGAAGGCTCTCGCCGTTTGAACCGATCGCTCCAAACCCGATCGAAGGATCGCTGCCTGCTTCGAGGGGATCGGTCGCAGTCTCAACGGCAGCGGCGGCGGGAATCATCAAGTGTTCCCGGCCGACCTTTCGCATTTCCATATGTACCCGCCGGTTCATCCGGCGGCAGAGGTCGCTGCCGTCGATGCAGAGGGCCCCTTCTTCACCGAGGCTGACGGTGCGAATCGATGTTTCGGGAACACCCAATGAGATCAGCTGTTGCTTGACGGTTTCAGCGCGCTTCATGCCCAGGATCTTGTTGAAGCTCATCGACCCCTGTTGGTCCGTATAGCCCTGGAGCAGGACACCCCAGTCCGGTTCGCCCTTGAGAAACTCCGCGTGGCGTTGCAGGTCTGCCTTGGCATCGTCGGTCAAGCCCTTGCGTCCGATTTCAAACTGGATGTCATCGTGCAGGACGTCCAGGCTTCGGGCGGCAAGCGGGGCTGCCTCCACGTTGGTGGTAGGGATCGGTGCTGTGACCGGTGTGGTGTTGTCGGTCGAGGTCTTGAGGGCTTGCGACACCTGGGTGCCGTTGAGGGCTTCCGTGGAAGGGTTGCTATGGGCCGCCTCGTCCGCCTGTGAGTAGTACCAGAATGATGCGACGACGATCGCCAGGAACAGGATGAGACCGCTGAGGATGTAGGTGTCCCTCATGTCTTTATCCGGTCCTGTGATCTTGGGGGCGATCGGTCCCGTACTGACGGTGGCTGTGGGTGTCTTCTGCATGGTCGCGTGCTCCTTCTGTTGTGGGGGCGGATAAGACCGGCTCGTTGGTTGATGTTCGACGAGTGTCGCTTGCCTTGTCGTTGCGGGGGCGGCTGGTCGTTCTCACCTCCTTCCTCGCCGCGTGCTCGCCGTTGCACGATGCCTAGAGCAAGCGAAGGACCAGGCGAAGGAAGGGGGGCGAAAACGTTAAAACCAAAGAGGAACAAGGAGTTAGAGAATATGCAGGGATGCGAGGGGAAGCCGGTTCATGCGGGGATCAGCGGGGGATGCGGGGATGGCCCCGCAAGGATGCGGATGCGGCAACTGAGGATCGTAACAGTTGGGTGATCACTGTGCTTGCGCCACAGGTAATCTCAGGAGAATAGGAATGAGGGAGTAGCCAGATCGCCCTTCTTGCTCGCAGAACGCGCACGATGAAGCTGTGCTCGTCCGATGCGCGCAGTGAAGGACGATCCGGTTACTCCCTTGAAGGACAATAAGTGTTGAGGGGTGGCCGTCGGTCTCCTGGGAGACACGGTCGGCTCACCATCTCGCCGGCATTCGCAGATATTGCGCTGGTTCTTGCCCGCCTCACGCACCCATACAGTGAGCAGGGGAACGAGGCAACCTGTGTTGTCCCCTTGCTCGCGCAACGGGCGGCCTCCGAAGACCCTCGTTGGACGCGCGCAGTTGGAGACTACCCAGGTCGCTTCCCGAGAGGAAATTAGGCGTACATGCTTGGACAGAGCATGGCAAACTCAGCCGACGACGGAGGGAAAGCCTGCCATGGCACCATCTCGATTTGCCGCAGATTTCAGAATATATTCCCAACAGGGAGCACAGACGGGCAGTGGAGCAACATTGAATTTTACATTAGACTTTGCCCACCACCAGTTTATAGACAGCATAAACGATATGGCGTGGACAAGCCGCAGGAAAGCTGCCGGTTAGGAGGTGGAGCATGACATCACCATTTGATGGCTTGCAGGTGCCCCCTGAGTTGGTATGCGAGTTCTTCGCCGTCTTTTCGCGTTTTGAGTACACACTCAAGGCATCTGGTTTTGTCGAGAAAGGTCCAAAGGGGAGGGCTAGGCCAAATTGGAAAGAGTACGCTCAGTATGTTGCTGCCCATATTTCAACCGATAACAATGCTGAATTGGGACAGGCCATCAGGGAGCTCATCGATAATCCGCCTCAAGTCCAAATAGCGCAAGGTAAGACGGCAGTTTGGCAGCCTGCGCCGCTTTGCGGACAAACTGAGATTGAGTGCGCATTGGAAGCGATCCAACGGGTAAGGAATAATCTTTTTCACGGAGGAAAGCACACATCTCACTCTCCTGCAGGCAGGGATGAGAAGCTCTTACGCGCGGCGCTCATGGTGCTAAACAGCTGCCTCTCGACCGATGATGGGTTCAGAGCAATATATGAGCAAGCTGGATTGTGATCGTCCAATCTCTTGGAGTGCCAACAATTGAGAACTTTTCCCCTTGCTGATCGAAGGATTTGTGTTTCGAACAAAATATCTCCGCACCAGCGCCTCCACCGATTTGAAATGCCGCACCGGGAGGTTCTTGAAGCGCCGTTTGCGATCAAGAAGGGTTTAGTCGGCAGGGGCAATCAGAATCCCATGACGAGGCATGTTTCTCTCTGATTAGGCGGCTGTGCCCACGAGGCTTTCCAGGGGAATGCGAAGTTCCCGGTGGAGTCTACGAATCATTTCCAAGGAGAGGTTTCGCTTCTTGGTCAGGATTTCTGAGACGCGCCCACGCCCGCCGAGCATTGCCTCCAGGTCCTTGCGGGTCATGCCCAGTTGATCCATGCGAAACTTGATGGCTTCAATGGGATCCGGAGGATAAACGGCGTGATGTTTCGCTTCATAGGCCTCAACGAGGGTCGTCAAGACATCCAGTTCATCTCCGGCCTTCGTGCCGGGCTTGGCATCCATGAGTTGTTCGATGCGGCGCAAGGCGCGATTATAATCTCGAGTTGTCTTAATCGGAGTAATCATCATAACGCCCTCGTATTCTCAGATGGTTGTGGCATCGATGGTGTCATACTCTGTATGCGTACCAATGAAACGGATATAGACAACTCGATAGGGATAGTTGATCTTCACGATTAAGCGGTACTGGTTTCCCGCGATGTTGAACACCACTCGATTATCTTGAAGCAGGCTGACCGAACGAAACCGGCCTTTGACTGCCGACGGGCTTTCCCAATCTCCTCGCGCCACCTCTTGATGCCAGGCTTCCAAAGGACCTTTGGCCCTTGGATGTCGTTTCCAGAACGAGCGCAGGGTCCGTTTGGCGATGATGCGCACGAGCTACTGTACCATGGTCCCAATATGGGAGCAATGTCTAATGGAGCAGGCGTGAACTTTGTGTCGTATCGAGCGAGGCTGATCCGCCCTGTCCAAAATGTTTCCGCACCAGCGCCTCGACCGATTTGAAATGCCGCTCCGGGAGGTTCTTGAAGCGCCGTTTACAATCGAGCAGGGCGTCGTCCACGGTGGCGAAGGGTCGGATGGTCTCCATGAGGTGGCCATGGTAGTCCATGAGTTTCAACTCGACCGTGCGCAACAGTGATGGGTCTCCCGCCAGGGCCGAAGCGGCCTTCGTCTGGTCTCCCCCCGATTCCACGAGCGCTTGAAAGCAGAGGCCCTTCAGCCGTTGCGTGACCGTGCTGCGGTCCCACCCCAAAGCCTTGGCCGTCGCCTGCATGTCGAAACGTTGTTGCCGCAGGTGGTTCAATACCGCGACATCGCCGGCCGGGTCCGGCAGGAGCGGTTCCGCTCTCGTCGATGCAACGGCAGGAACCGGCCTGCTCGAGAGGCGGAGGTCGGCGGCCATGATGATCGGTCCTTCACGGAGTGCGACCGCCTGTTCAAGGCAGTGGCGGAGTTCCCTCACATTTCCCTTCCACGGCTGCTGCATGAGCGTGGCCAGCGCTTCTTCCGAGATCTGCACCTTTTCTTGATGGGCCTGCTTCGCGGCCTCCTGCAAACAGGCCTCTGCGAGCTGCGGGATGTCGTCGGGACGATCCCGCAGCGGCGGCAGGTGCAGGACGAGGCCCTTCAATCGAAAATACAGGTCTTCACGGAACCAGCCTTCCGAGACACCGCGTTGCAGGTCTTTGTTGGTGGCGGCCACGATCCGGACATCGACCGTGGTGGGATTGGTGGCGCCGACAGGGTAGAACGTCCGGTCCTGCAGCACACGCAACAGCTTGCTTTGATGGTCGAGACGCAGATCGCCGATCTCGTCCAGAAAGATCGTCCCATGATGGGCCAACTCGAAATACCCTTTCCGATCGGTGAACGCACCGGTGAAGCTGCCGCGGACATGGCCGAACAGTTCACTCTCGAAGAGCTCCGGGGAGATGGCCGCCATGTTCACCGCGACGAAGGGCTTGGCCGCTCTCGGACTCAGGCGATGCACCGCGCGCGCAAACAGCTCCTTGCCCGTTCCCGGCTCGCCGGTGATCAACACCGTCACGGTGGAGCCTGCGCCTTTCTTGAGATCACGAAACATCGCCAGAAGGGAGGAGCTTCCGGTGATGATGCCCAGTTGTTCACATTCTCGACGGAGCGCCTCCTGTTCGACATTCCCGAGCGGTGCGGACCTGATCGTCGCGGTCCGCATGTTGTCGAGCTGTCGTTCGAGTTCATCCATCCGTCGGCGCGTGGCTGCCTCTTGTGCCTGCGCCTCGGCGATTTGCTGTTGCAGGTCGGAAGCGAGCCTGGTCGATGCTGCTTCTTTGGAGGCCGAGTGGGAGATGCTGGCGCGGGCGGACTCCAAATCTTCTTCCAAGGTTTCCACGGCGGTTTCCCGGTACACGAGGGCTTCGCGGACCGCCACGAGGTCTTGCTGGATCTGCAACATGTCTTGTTCGAGCAGAGCGATTCGCCTGACGGCGACAACCTGTCCGAGCAGGCCTGTCGCAATCAGAACGATCACAGCGGCGGTCATGGGGATGATGAACGGCAGCACCCAATGGGCCGTGACAAGCAGGACCCAGCCTGAGGCGAGGTACAGCAGGAGGCTTCCCGTTCCCAGCAGCAGCCCCTTCCAATCCGCCCATCGGAGCACCATCCATGCCACCCAGAGACAGAGGGCGAAGGTCACGGCCAGGCGCTGAAGCGGGGAGAGGTCTCTGATCCAATCTTGTGCGAGCAGGGTCTGGAGCAGATGCATCTGCAGGAACAGATCCGACGCCTCATCGCCGGACGGGAGGGTTCTCTCCGGCTGGGGACCTGGCTGGGTGAGCAGCATCACCACTTTCCCCTTGACCAGATCGTTCAGTCTGTCGTCGTCTTTCTGATCGATCACACGAGAGAGTTCCAGAAACGTCGTCGTCGAGAAAGCCCTAGGCAGGTGAGAGTCGGTGAAGTTGATCAGCAGCCGGCCCTTGTGGTCGAGCGGGATGGTCAGGTCGGCGGTTTCTCCGTCAGGCAGGCGCGCGTTTCGCAGCGTCACGCGTCCGGATCGGCGTTCCACTCGATCGAGCGGGATGTGCCGGAAGGCGACGGCGAGGGTGAAACCCAGGGAGGGGAGTTCACCCGATCCGCTGTCGTGGTAGAGAACAGCGCGGCGTACGATACGGTCGCCGTCGAGCGTCGGTTGAATCGCGCTCCTGCCGGATATGAGAGTGTTCGAGGGGGGAACCGGCACAGTGGGTTGTTGTTCGAGAGCGGCCGGCAAGAATGCGGGATAGGCCACGGTTCCGGCCGACTTCACCGCTTCCATCAGCAGCGCGTCACTGACTGCGCCGCCCAGGTTGGGCGGACTCGGCAGGTCGAGGGGAATGTCGATCCCCAGGGTCGCGGTCCCTGCGTCATGCAGCGCTGTGATCAGCTGCGCCGGGATACGGCGGTCCCAAGGACCGGTTCCGAACTGTTGCTCGCTGTCGCGATCTCTGACGACGAGGAGGAGGTCCGGATGGGGAGCAGGCTGGTGGCGGAGCCGTACCCAGCTGTCATAGGGAGCCCATTCGAGAGCCGTATAGGTGCCGGGGGCTGGTGACCAGAGCAACTCCGCAAGCAGGGTGGCGACGACGGCCATGACCAGGGCTTGCAGCCAGACATTCCTGACGAACAAGCGAACGGCGATAGGCATGGGTGCGGCGCTTACGGTTTGGGAGGCTCGGATGCGACCTCGTCGAGAATCTGTTTGACCTCGTCACGCGGTAATCCCTTCAAATAACCCTTCGCCCTTGCGAGGTCCGGTGCCAGACCGAGCCCCTTGGCATAGATGCGGGCCAGCGCCGTGCGGGAGTGTACGGCTCCATCGGCAGCCGTGGACTCCAGATAACTCATGATCCATTGACCATGGGGAGGAAGTTGACCGTCGAGTCCCTGTTCATACAGTTGGACGAGCGCTGCATGGGAGGTTTCGTTCAAGGCGTAGGCCTCTCGTAAGAGCACGGGCAGGGCTTCGGCCGTGCGTCCCTGCTTCAGCAAGGTGGTGCCGACGGTCTCCGTGGTTTGGCCCCGGTCGAGATCCGGGAAGTCCAGCCAGAGTTGATCGCAATACTCCTTGAAGGCCTCCGCCGCCGCCTTGGACTGTTTCGTCTGCAGGTTGCCCTTGACGACCGCCAGCCGCCTCAGTTGCGTCAATGCCTGCGCCGCTTCCGGCAAGCCCTGTTCGAAGGCGCGCGACCACCAGGTGACGGCCATCACCTGGCTCTTCTCCACGCCCTGTCCCGAGCGATAGGCGTTGCCGAGAAAATATTGGGCCTTGGCCAGGCCTGCCAGCGCCGCTATTTCAAGTTCCTGCGCCGCTTCCTTTTCTTTTGCCGCGACCTTGAAGACCAGGCCCAGGCGATAATGGGCTTCGGCAAAGTCCGGCTTCAACCGCAGCGCTTCCTGATAGGCCTTGATGGCCTGCTGCACATTGCCGCGGGTGTAGTGAATCGTGCCCATACTGTAGTGGGCTTGTACCAGGGTCGGGTCCAGACGGACGGCCTCTTGCAACTCTGTCATGGCGGCGCGCCAATCCTGTTTGGCCATGAGGGCGGTGCCGAGATCCATATGCGCCTGCGCGACGGTGGGATGAAACCGCAGGGCGGTCCGGTATTCGTCGATCGCTCCATCGGTATCGCCCAGTTGAAACAGGGTCCTGCCCAACGTGAGGCGCGGTTCCTGCGCGTCCGGTTCGACGTGCAGGGCTTGTCGCGCCTGGGTGAGGGTGTCCAATAGGCTGAGCGGCGCCGGCGGCGGTTGCGGTGGAGCGGAAGGCTCGATGGGAAGCGGTTCCTCTCGAACGGCTTCCGGTACGGCTGCGGCCGGTGCCGGAGGCGGTGAAGGTGGTGCTGGAGACTGTGGCGGCGGTGGTGGTGAAGCAGGTGGCTCAGCAGCGGGCGGTGCCTCTTGCACGGCTTCCGGTGCCGGGCTTGTGGCCGGATCTTCTTGCGCGCCGGCTTGTGAAGGGTGGAAGAGCACTGCCGCAGTCATGGTCAGAAGCCACCCTGCTGCGGTGGCGCGTTGCAAGAACATCGGTACCGCCGGACCTCCATGTAAAAAGATCTCCTTATATACACACAGACGGAGAAGAAATTCTATGGGATCTGATGTGGAGAACGAGTGCCGAGTTCGACCGGTGCTGTGGAGTGCCGAATGCTATGGCTTCCCGCTCGGATCGTCGGCGCGCTCAGGTGGTGAATAGGACAAGGGCCAATACAACCGCGACGAGCAGCCCCAAGAGGCCCAGGATCAGGTATCGCCACCAGGACAGTTGGTCGTGGACCAACATGAACCCCAGGCTCACGCCTTCCGCCAGGAGCCAATTGCGGAATTCCTGAGGCGCGACGTGAGTGAGTCCCCGTTCGGTGCAGGAAGCGATGAATCGATCGACGACGACACCCTTGAGCGTGGAGCGGAGCAGTCTTTCCAACCAGCGAGGGAGGCGGAGGCGGCGGCCGGTTTGGGTGACGAATTGATCTAAGACCCTTTCGTACTCTTGCCGGATCGTGTGAATCGCCCGTCCTGGCTGTTCTGCAGCCCTTCCTATATTGGGTAAGGTATGGAGCCACTCACGAAGCGTGAGTTCCAATCGTTCCACCGTCCGTTGGGCCGCGTCCAATACGCCCGCCGTGGTTCCGCCGATCACCGCGATGACGACATACAGGGCCGTGAGGGACCAGCCTCCGATGGTAGCCCAGATCCCATGGCCGGAGACGGAGGTGCTGTACAGGGCCGCGGCTCCTCCGACGACCGTGACCGCCACGGCGACATGCAGCGGGAGGGACCGGATCAGGGTACGGATGAAGGTGCGAGGGACCGTCGCGTCCGACGGCTGCTGGTTCGAAGGGTTCACGAGGAGACGCGCTCAGGGGCTCTGTTGCCGGTGGCTCATGTGGGTCGGCCAGACTTTCCGGAGCCGTTCGATCATGGACGCAAGCGCGTCGGGCCCGAGCTTGGCCGGTGCATGGGGGACCTTCCACACCGGTTCGAGCGGTGCCGGGTCTTGAGGAAGGCGCGGAATCACGTGCCAATGGATATGGGGGAGCTGATTGCCGAGCAATTCGTAGTTGATCTTCACCGCGCGGCACTCTCCTGCGAGGACTTCCGCCGCTGCGGAGACTTCTTCGATGAGGGTGCTGCGTTCGTCGCGCGAGAGGTGAAAGAGTTCGACGGCATGGCGTTTCAGCACCAACACCGTCCAACCGGGGAAGAATTGATCCTCGTGGAGATAGGCTCTCGTGAGTCCGCAGTCGGCGATGAAATGGTCCGGAGCGGGCCAGTTGCCGTTACAGGCTTTGCAGGCGGGATCATTCATGGTTGGCTGAGGGCACGGCCTTCTTCGGGAGTGATCACACCCTTCTTGATCAGCAGTTGGATGAGTTTGTCCGTAGAGGTTTTGCTCGGGGGTGGCGCGGCGGCCGTCGCCGCGTTTTTCTGCTTGGGTGGTTCGCGCTTCACCCCCATCACACGAAAGGACGGGGTGAAGACGGCGACATAATCACGATTGCGGATGCGAACCGTCGCCGGGAGGCTCTCAGTATGCGGCGTGAGGTCGGGGCCTGCTCCCAGCGGAACGCGAAAGAAGGGCTTCCCGTCCTCCGTCATGCCGTCCTGGCCGAGGATCTCCATCCTGCTCAACAGGGGTTCGTTCGTCAGGTTCTCATGGTCCTCTCCGGCGATATTGGTAATGCGGTCCAGCACGATGATCAGGGAGTCGGCCACAAAGAGGTCGGCGGAATTGTTGCGGACCGACACATCGTACCGGTATTCACTCGAAAAATTATCCCTGGCCCGCAAGGTGACGACCGCGGCGGCTTTGCCGCTCAAATCGGCCAGTTGATCCGCGGCGGCGACAGGGAGGGGCGCGTAGGTTTCCGCCAGCAAGGCACAGGCGCATCCCACCAAGACCTGTATGGATCGCGTCATCCCCATGGCTCCCTCCTCGTGGTCGATCTTGACTCATCTCAGAATAACAAAGCCCCGGCGTCAGTGCGAGGAAATCCTCTCCGTGCCTGGCGCTGCTTGACACGTTCTTTTCACGAACGATATTCTGCCCCCCGGTAGACCATCGCGCCGGCTCCCCACATCTGCATGTCGATTACACGTCGCCCGCATGTTCCCCTGCTTGTGCCTCGTGCGTTGGCCTCCAAGCTGCTGCAGCTCTACGACTATCCGGACCCCCGCCGCACCGGACGAGTCATCAGGGGTTACGATGGCCCCCATGCGCTGCGGACTGCCAGGATGTGTGCGGCGGTGGCGCAACGGCTGGGGCATCGGCCGAGTCGCCTGAAGCAGTATCAAATTGCCTGTATCCTGCATGATCTGGGCCGTGCCGGCCTTGATCGGCGACTCTTCGGCAAGATTTGGTCTTGGGCCCGCGCGCAAGGCCTCCCGACCAGGCCTCGTGAATGGAGGGCCATTCACCCCGAGACCCCATATGGACAGGAAACCGAGGCCTTTGTGACTCTCTACAAAGACGCACTGGAAACGGCGGGAATCGTGATGGATCGCTGGGCTTGCGAACAGGTGGAAATGCGCCTGGGGTATGCACGCCGGTTGGCCAGGCGGCTACGTACGGTGAAACCGATGTTGCGTGATCTCGGCGTCACCTGGTCGTCCTGGATGGGCCGGATCATGTTGTATTACTACTACCCTGAGAAACTGGAAGGTACGCAGCCCTGGGTCCGAGAGCTGGCCGAAATCCTGGTGGCCTGCGAACAGTTCGAAGCCTATAGCAATCAGCGGCGGGGGCGTGACTATTATGTGCGGCGGCGTGAAGACCTGTCGGAGGCCTTTGCCTATCTGGATGTGCTGCGAAGGGAAGGGATCGTGAGCCGCGCGGTCCTGCAGAGCTTGCGAAAACTGGCGGCGGAAGGCTGTTTCGATACGTTGTTGGAGCAGGCGAAGGGCCGTCCGCTGTCCAAGCGAGAGCGCGCGCTCTTACGCCGAGCCGGTCGGGAGTAAGTCCATGGCGGTCAAGAGTCGGTCGATTCGAGTGACCATGCGTGGCGATTGCCAGGTGGAGAATATCACCAGGCAGGTCCAGGAGGCGCTCGGTCAGACGCAGCTGCAAGCGGGGATTTGCACGCTCTTCATCAAACACACGACCGCTTCCGTCTTGATCATCGAGGATGAGCCAGGCATCCGTGTCGATACCAAGACGCTGTGGGAGCGGCTGATTCCCGCCGATCCCAATTGGCAACACAATGCCCGCAATCAAGGGGAAGACAACGGCCACAGTCACTTGCGGGGCCAACTGCAGGGCCAGTCGCTCACGATTCCGTTCAACGATGGAGTGATGACGCTGGGGACCTGGCAGCAGATCGTCGTGCTGGATTTCGATACGCGGGCACGAACCAGAGAACTCGTCCTACAGGTCATCGGTGAATAGGATGTCTCGGCCCCCTGCGATGGTGCGGCGCTCCGGCGGACGAGGCGTGGGTTGCTGCCTGTCGGCGGTGCTGTCCCTCAGTTGGCTGTCGGCCCCGCTCTCGGCCTACGATGGGGTGAACGGTTCCCCTGCGGCGCAGTCAGCCGCCTCGACGGAACTGAGTCCGGAGGAACAGGCGACCATTGCCGTCTTCGAACGGGCGACGCGATCGGTGGTCTTCATCGCCAACCGGGCGATGCAGCGCGATCCCTGGTCGTTCAATGTATTCGAAGTGCCCCAGGGATCCGGGACCGGGTTCGTGTGGAGCAGGCAGGGGCACATCGTCACCAACTACCATGTCATTTACGGCGCGGATGCCATCACCGTCACCTTGGCGGATCGGACCGACTATAAAGCCAAGGTCATCGGGGTCGATCCAGACCATGATCTCGCCGTGTTGCAGGTTCAGGCCCCTGAGACGGCGCTCCAACCGGTGGTGATCGGGAACTCACAAGCGCTGCGGGTCGGACAAAAGGTGCTGGCGATCGGCAACCCGTTCGGCTTGGACCATACGCTCACGACCGGCGTAGTCAGCGCGCTCGGTCGCACCATCAAATCCATGAGCAACCGGACGATCGAAGGCGTGATCCAGACCGATGCCGCGATCAACCCGGGCAATTCCGGCGGGCCCCTGTTGGATAGTGCCGGCCGCTTGATCGGGGTGAACACCCAGATCGTGAGTCCGAGCGGCGCCTTTGCCGGGATCGGTTTCGCGGTTCCCGTCGATACGGTCAGTCGGATCGTGCCGGAATTGATCAAGCACGGGAAGTTGATCAGGCCTGGGCTGGGCATCTCGCTGGTGCCGGATGCGATGGCACGGCGCTGGGGTGTGCAGGGAGTCATTATCGGGAAGGTCGGGCGAGGGAGCGCCGCCGAACGGGTCGGTCTGCGGGGGGCGCGCGAAACCCTGGGGGGGCGGATCGAACTGGGCGATATCATCGTCGGCGTGGACGGCAAGCAGGTGGAGACGATCGACGATCTGATGGATCTGATGGAGCAGCACAAGGTCGGCGATCAGGTCACGATCGACTATCTGCGCGGCAACCGCAGGCTGCAGGCGACGGTGACCTTGCAAGCGGTCAATTGAGCCAGTCGTGAGGGAGCGGCGGTGGGGGAGAGGGCAAGGGAGAGGGGCGTAGCCCTGCGGATCAATTCCACGAACTGTAGAGACAGGACACGAGAGCGGCAGTGGCGTTGTGCTCTGTGTTAGGATGACCGGAGTCGGACCAGTCGGAGGGAATGATATGAGCGACCATCGAAAAGCGGACCAGTCTGAACCGGGAGGGCAGCATGCGCCACGACGTGAGGAGCCGGCGTCGGCCGATCCGCTCGAACTGATCGAAGAATGTCTGGCTGCCTTTCCCGACGGCGACCCGCGCCAGAAGCTGCTCTACAAGCTGCGGCATGTGGTGACGGCCCAGTCGGTCCTGCAGGACCGGCGCGACGTGGAATTCAAAAAACTCAATGAGGTGGTGGCCAAGTTGACGGCGCCCGCCAACCGGGTCGGCCTGCTGGTGGAGGTGCCGGCGGAGGGGGTGGCGCGCATCGTCGTCGGGGGGGCGGAGTACTATGCCAATGTCGATCCGCGCCTCGCGGCGGAGGATCTCAAGATCGGCACGCAGATCCTGGTGAACGAGGCCTATACGGTGATCAAAACGCTTGGATACGACCGCAATGGACCGGTGTTGAAAGTGGCCGAAGTATTGCCGGACGGGCGCATTCGCTTCGAGCAGGACATGGGGCGGCAAGCCTTGATTCTGCAACGGTCCAGCGATTTGCAAGGGGTCGAACTCAAGGCCGGCGACGAGGTCCGTATTGAACCGACTCACCGGATCGCCATCGAGAAGTTCGAAGGACGCCAGGCCAAGCAGCACCTCCTCGACGAAGTTCCCACCGTGACCTGGGACCAGATCGGCGGCCAGCACCAAGCGATTGAGGCGATCCGCAAGGCCATCGAATATCCCCTGCTCCATGCGGAGACCTTTTCGAAATATCAGTTTACGCAGCCGAAGGGGTTCTTGCTCTATGGTCCGCCTGGCTGCGGCAAGACCTTGATCGGACAGGCGGCAGCCGCCGGTTTGGCCCAGCTCGTCCGGGAGTCGAAGGAGCAGGCTTCGCCGGATGGGAAGGCGACGCATCCGCCGGTGACCAGCGGCGCGTTTCTGCATATCAAGGGGCCTGAAATTCTGAACATGTGGCTCGGTGAGTCCGAGCGGATCGTCCGGGACCTCTTTGCCAAGGCGCGCGCCAGACGGAAAGAAGGGGCCCTGCCGTTTATCTTCATCGATGAAGCGGAATCCGTGTTGGGCACCAGGCGCTCGATGCGATCCTTCAACATCAACAACACGCTGGTGCCGATGTTCTGTGCCGAAATGGATGGGATCGAGTCGTTGCAGGACGTGGTGATCATCCTGGCCTCCAACCGGCCGGACTTGATCGATCCGGCGGTGCTCAGGCCCGGTCGGATCGACCGGAAGATCAAGGTCGCGCGCCCGAACCGCGAGGCGGCCCAGGAAATTCTTGGCGTGTATCTGACGGCCACCCTGCCGCTCGACCGCGAGTTGCTGGATCGCAACGGACAGGACCATGAAGCGGCCCGTCGCTCCGTGATCGAGCAGGTAGTGGACAGTGTGTTTTCGAAAACAGACCAGAACCGAGTGCTCTCGATTCGCCTCCGGAACGGGCAGCACAAGGTCCTCTACCGCGGAGACCTCGTGAGCGGGGCGATCCTCTCCTCCATTGTGCAGCGGGCGAAGGAGAAGGCGATCGAACGGACGATCGCACAGACCGGCTTATCTTCATTAGAAGACGGACTCCGCATACAGGATCTGCTCGATGCGGTGCAGGAAGAGTATCGGGAAGGCGAGATGTTACCGCCGGATGATGCGGCAGAAGAATGGCTGAAGTTGCTGGATCATCACCCCGAACAGGTGGTCGGGGTCTCGTCGTTCCGCCGCGGCAGGCCGGCGGAAGAGCGGCTGGTGAACCAAATCATTTGAGCGACGACATTGCATCATTGAGTCACTGAATCACTGGTCGATGGATCAATCAGGCATGCATCTTTTCGGCATCGAAACCGAATACGGCATCACCAGGGAAGACCTTGAGACGGTCGATCCGGTCGAGGAGTCAATGGAGTTGGTGCGTGCGCACTTGACCGGCCATTTCGAGCGCCGGTGGGACTATGGCGGCGAGGATCCGCATGAAGATGCCCGTGGGTTCCGCGTCTCCGGCCTGCAGCAGGACAAGGAAGAGGATGAGTTCGCCAAAGTCGATGCGCACCGCCCCTTTTCGTTCCATGAGATGAAGAGCGATCTGGTCCTGCCGAACGGCGCGCGTTTTTACAACGACCACACGCATCCCGAATATTCCACGCCGGAATGCCGTACCATCAAGGATCTCCTGGCGCAGGATCGGGCGGGGGAGCGTATCGTGCAGCGGGCGGCCGACCGCCGGAATCAACAGCTCGGCGGCGCCTACGTGCAGCTCTATAAAAACAACACCGATTTCCACGGCCATAGCTACGGTTGTCACGACAACTACCTCCTGTCACGCGCCCTGCCGTTTCCTCAACTGGTGGGAGGTCTGTTGCCGTTTCTCGTGAGCCGGCAGTTGGTGACCGGAGCGGGGAAGGTCGGGATGGAAGCGCAGGAGTCCGGTTTCGTGCCGGGACCGTATCAACTCTCGCAGCGGGCCGACTTCATGGAAAGCGAGTTGGGCGTCGATACGATGCACAATCGGCCGATTCTGAACACGCGGGATGAGCCCCATGCGGATCGGACGAAGTACCGCCGTTTGCATTTGATCCTCGGTGACGCCAACCTCTGCGAATATGCGACGGCACTCAAGGTCGGCACGACCAGGCTGGTGCTGGATCTCATTCAACGCGGCGCAGCGCCTGATTTGGAGTTGGAGCAGCCGGTCGCGGCAATCAAGCAACTCTCCAGGGACCCGGACCTGAAGGCGACGGTGCGACTCAAGGACGGCCGGTCGATATCCGGACTCGCCATTCAAGCAGAGTATTGGAATGTCGCCAGTCGAGTCTGCGGCGGAGACCCGGATGCGGATTGGATCCTGCGTGAATGGCAAGATGCCTTGCACCTGCTCAGCCATGACCGCGGGCAACTGGTCGGAAAGCTCGATTGGGTGACGAAACAGTGGCTCCTTGAGACGTTCGTGCGGGAGGAGCATCTCGCCTGGGACGACCCGTGGCTCACCAGCTTGGATTTGGAATATCATAATATGAATCCGGACCGGGGGCTCTTTCTGGGGCTCGAGGCAGAGGGGAAGACCTGGCGGATGACGACCGAGCGTGACATTGCAGCGGCCATGGCAGCCGGGCCGTCGGATACCAGGGGAGGGTTGCGTGGGTTGTGTGTCAGAAAGTTCTCGGAACAGATTACCGGCATGCAATGGGAGCGGGTACAGTTTGCAGGCGGGCTCCGAGGAAGGACGCTTGAGATGGGCGATCTCTTCGAGCCGGAAGCGGTAAAGGCCTGTGCTGCGTTGTTCGAAGCGGCGGTTTCCGCCTCCGATGCCTTGACTGCGTGGAAGAGACGAAAGGATACCTGAGGATGCGATATATGATGATGCCGGAACGTCGTGAAGGACCGGGCGATCCCATGCCGAAGCCGCTTGGCCCGTCGGAGGAAGGTGGAGGGCCTCGACGGCCGGACACCGGCTCTCCCGATAGGGACAATTTGTTGAAGCGGATGCGGAAGGTCGATCCCAAACAGGCGGAACGGTACCGGCAGCGGACAGGGGAATGAGGCTGGCCACCGAGTCAGGGTATGTGCTCGCGCAACGCGCGGCCTCAGAAGGCCCTCGTTGGACGCGCGCAGGAACCCTGACTGCGGCGTCCATCCTGGGATAATGAGGCGAACGAGTAGGAAAGGTGGAATAGAGCAATGGGGATGCAGGGGGACTTTTTTCAGCTTTTGAAGGAGCAGGGGTATCAGTTCGGCAATCCTGTCGCCGCTTCGACCGGGATGGAGATTCCGACTGCCACGACGATTCTGGCGCTGAAGTATCGCGACGGAGTGTTGGTCGCGGGTGATCGCCGGGCGACGGCCGGCAACATGGTCATGTACGACCGCACCGACAAGGTGCTGGAGATCGATCGACACAGCGTCATGGCCATTGCGGGGGTGCCGGCCACCGCCTATGAAATGGTGCGCGTGCTCGAACATTCGTTCAAATACTACCGCCGCACGCAATTACAGGAGCTGAGTTTCGAGGGAAAGCTGCGCGCCGTTTCAAAATTGCTCAAGGAAAATGTGGCGGCGGCGTTGGCCGGGACTGGTGCCGTGGTGCCTGTGTTCGCCGGGTACGACCATGACCAGGGCGCGGCGAAGATCTATTTTTACGATATTCTGGGCGCGGAGTTCGAAGGGGTCGAATATGCCGTGTCCGGTTCTGGCTCGCCGACCATCCGTGGAATCCTGCATTATATGAACACATGGGGACCGCAACCATTGGCGACCCTTCCCGAAGAGCAGGCCACAGTTCAAGCGTTGCGGCTGCTCGCGAGCGCGGCGGAATTCGATTCGGCCACCGGCGGGGTGAACCGGGAGCTGAACCTGTACCCGGTGGTCAAACTCATCACGGAAGCGGGGGTGCAGACCGTGGCTGATGCCACGTTGAAACGGTTGTATGAGGCTGAAGTGGCCCGTATGGTTCAGCGTTGAGTCATCTGCAGGGTTGACGAGGGCTGTTGGCAACATTCTGATTCTTCCAAAGGGTAACAAGCATGTACGAAGAACCCTATCGCTGGGTCGAGGCGGTCGGCAATCGACGCCAGTACCTCGATGAACAATTCACACAGGGCGCGCCGGTCGTGGCCTTGACCTATGCCGACGGCATTCTGCTGGTGACGGTCAGCCGCGGAACGCCCAAGCTCTATGAGATTTACGATCGCATCGCATTGGGCGGGATGGGGCATCCGGCCGATTTGGAAAAATTGCGGTTTTCGCTCCTTGAGATGGCCCACGTCGAGGGATTTAATCGGTCGCCCTCGGATGTCACGGGGGCGAGGCTCATGAAGTATGGGCTGGCTCCCGCCATCAAACAGGCCTTCGAAGAGATTTACAAAGCGCCCTTCATCGTCAAGATCCTGTTGGCCGAATTGGGTCCCAAGCCGGAACGCGATGCCTTCCTGACGATCAACTACGACGGTACCTTCGAGGAGAGTCGCCGGTGGGCGGGATTAGGTGCGACGCCGGCCGTTCAAGCGCAGATGGGCCGTTACCTGGAGTCTCAAGCGGGCTGTGAACAGGCCCCGTTGGCGCAAGCCTTTGAGACCGCGCTCTGCGCCTGGGCGGTGGGAGCCTTGGCGCAAACCGCGCCTGAACCATCGACCGGGGAGTCTACGCCCGGTTCCGATCCATCGGAAAAGGCCGCAGGGGCGGTGGCTGCGACTGAGGACAAGGCGGCCTTGCTGGCCCACGTGCGGAAGACCGTCGCGGAGAAGTCGCTGGAATGTGTGTTGCTGGAACGCAAGGGGCCTGGCTCATCCAAGTATCGCGCGCTCCGTCCCGACGAACTGGGCACGCTATTCCCACCGGCTGTGAAGGCCTCCACACCTACCTGATATGTTGAACCGCATTTTCGGGCTCGAAACGGAATATGGACTCCTGGTGAACCAGGAGCGGCCTGACCATTCGCCGTCCTGGGTGGCCCAGCAGATTCGCGATCACATTTTTCATGTCGATCGGCGTGGGCTGCTCGATCTCCACCATCGAGGCCATGATGAACCGCCCGGCAACGGGGGATTCCTGACCAATGCGGGGCGTATTTATATCGACATGGGGCACCTTGAATATGCCTCCCCGGAATGCACGACCTTGACCGACCTGGTGGCGTCGGACCGCGCCGGAGACCGGATCATTCAAAATGCGGTGACCGCGCTGGGCCTGGGAGAGACCGTCTCGATCATCAAGAACAACGTCGATCATGAAACCGATGCGACCTTCGGCTCGCATGAGAACTTTCTGGTCACCAGGCAGTTCCCCTTTTCCCGGCGTGGGCTCGGACCGTTAGTGACGTTTTTGGTGACCCGCCAGGTATTCACGGGAGCCGGACGGATCGGCTGCGCGCGTGACCCCAACGACTGGATACAGGTCGGAGGGCTCATCCTCCACCGGCCGGGGCTGCGAGATGCCCAGGATCGGGCGATCGTGCCCTATCAGATCTCTCAGCGGGCCGACTATATCGTGAACGACTTCTTCGAATGGGTGCAGCACAATCGGGCCATCGTCAATACGCGCGACGAACCGTTGGCCGATCCCAATCAATACCGCCGGATCCACCTGCTGTGCGGGGATTCCAATATGGCGGAGTACGCCACGGCGCTCAAGATGGGGACCACGGGGCTTGTCCTGCAACTGATCGAAACCGGGCAGGCTCCGCGCGGTTTGGGCATCGACGAACCGGTCGAGGCGCTGCAGGATATCTCGCGCGACCAAGACCGTCAGTGGATCCTGCGATTGGAATCGGGGCAGTCGATCTCCGCCATCGACGTCCAGGAGCAGTTCCTCGCCGCGGCCCAACGCCATTGCAAAGGGCAGGATGAAGAGACCGATTGGGTGCTGGAACAATGGGAAGCCCTGTTGACGGACCTGCGGGGCGATTATACCAAGCTGGTCGGGCGGATCGATTGGGCTTCGAAGTTGTGGCTCTTGGAAACCTATCGCGAGGCGGAGCAGGTCGGCTGGGATGATCCCATGTTGAAGAGTCTCGATTTGGAATACCACAACCTCCATCCGGAGCGGGGGCTGTGCTTCGGCCTTGAGGAAGAGGGAAAGGGCCCCAGGCTCACGACCGACAAGGTGGTCAGTCTGGCACAGGACAACCCGCCGCGCAATACAAGGGCCTTCGGGCGGGGTGAATTGGTGCGACACCTGCTGGCCTGCGGCCTCCCAGAGAGGGAGACCGATGGGGCGGCAGACCGGGACGACCACCTGGCCTGCGACTACGTCATCAATTGGTCGAATTTCAAATTGCGCGGCGCCGCCCCCTTTTTCATGGCGGATCCGTTCAAGACCTATGTCCAGGAGGTCCGCAGCCACGTATCCGGTCGATAGCTGTCCCCCTACCGTTTCAATCCAAGTCGTTCCAGCGCCCCCTTGGACACATCGAAGGCAAACCGCAATTGTACCGCGACATATTTCTGGACCAGGCCTGGTCGGTCCAACGGCCGGTCTTCTTCCCGATACAACGCCAGCTCCGTGTCGTGCCATCGGACGGCGATGCCCACGATCCAGTCGAGTTCCGAGGGATTGACGACATTGCTCGCCTCCCGGTCGGTAAAGAAATTCATATCCCCATAGAGCACCACCCGGTTTTTATACACATCGAGGTCGGCATGGGCCACGTAGCGGAACAGCGCGCGACCGGTATTGTTGGGTCGCGCAAAGTACAGGTCGTTGTGGAAGAGCCAACCTGCGCCGGCATAGGCGGTGAGGTTCTGATGGGGGAACGTGCGCCGCCACCATTGTGAGTCCTGCATTGCTTGAAAGCGGGCCGTGACGAGCGTGTCGGCATAGGCCTGTTTGATTCCGCTGCGGTCCAGAGGGGCATCGCGCTCGTATTGCAGCCGCCAGTTGAACCGATCGATGGCGCCGGTGAAGGCGAAGGTGGCGTCCCATTCGGAAAGTTTGATCCAGCCGTCGGTCCGATCCGAGAAAAAATTCTGGTCGGTGTAGAACGTGAGGTACTGCTTGTAGAGGTCCGTTTCCAGGTGCAGCATGTGCCGCATGCCGACCAGGCCGGTATTGTCCGGCCTGGCGGCGAAGGTCGGATTCTTGATGAAGGCGCCGGTGAGCAGGTACCCGCCGAATAACGTCTCTTCCTCCTCGCGGGCTTCGTGCTCCGGTTCGTCCATGGCGGGAAGCGGGCGCCCGTATTTTTCAAGCGCAGAGGCCTGTTCCGGCCGGAGGACCGGGGCCGATAGGCAGCCGATCAACAGAACCGGGACCAGCAGGCCGCCGTAACTCCCGAAGCTCTTCATCCTGGACAGCCGGCGAAGATCTCTTCGCAATGGTCCGAGGCATCGACCGAATCAGGGACGAAACGATAGCGGACCTCGTCGACTCGATTGTCTTGCAGGGTCACCGTCGCCCAGCAGCCATGGTGCAAGGTGGGACGGCTGCCCTTCGAAGAGACCATGGACTCTTCGAGCAGGGGCGCCTCGCGGTAGTAACGGAGCAGGGTAATCTCCCCGTCCCGCCATTCGCGTAGCGGACTGCCGGCGCAGGCCAGCACCTGTTCTTTACTCTTTCCCCGCATCGACTGTTGGTGGGGATAACCCTCGGTGATGGGCGGGGCATGGTGACAGCCCACCACAACGGCTGTTGTGAGGAAAACCAGGAAACTCCGCCGAGCTCGGGCACGAACGTCGCGCATGGTGAAGCTCGCAGGATGAGGATCAGGCCCACTGGGTAGCATAACCGCATAGGCAAAGCAACCGAGGTGTCGGGCCTGCGGGAAAGGGGATGGCGGCGTCAGGATCGTGACGGTCGTCATCGTTCTGACTGGGAGCGACGCATTGTAGACTTCGACGGGCTCGGCGGAAGCGGCCGAAGGTTTGATAGATATCAGCTAGGTCGTTTTTAGTAGGTACGACGATATTTTTTCTTATGCATGAGTTGACAATTATGTCATATTCCCTAGAATAAGCTTCGAATGTGACGCTCACTAGGTAGTCAGCTTTGGGCCATTGCTGAGGCGGTGCGTGTCCTGTATCCCTGCCCGGTCCCATCATTCAATACCATCCTTCTCATCCGGAATCGTTCGTGCGCTTGCAAGAGAGCAGCCTCGCCTGGAGCTCGAAGGTTGAGCCGGCGGTGGTCTTACCGCAACCGTTGTCGATCATGACGTTGTGGACGCAGCAGCACTCAATCCTGTGGGAGGGAAGGTATGTCGAACGATATCGTTGCCATCAACGGGAATAGGCTTTCGGCCGGTCATCTTTTGGAGGAAGTCAGCCGGCAGTCTTCGGCGCCGGATCGAAAACACCAGGACGGATCCTGGTCCTTTTCCGTCGCCGAACGACGGGCGTCGCACCGTCTCCATGTCCATCTCTCGACATCGCTCCGATTACAGGATCGTACGTGGAAGGGCGTAACGAAGAGCATCAGTTTCGGTGGGCTCTCGATGGCCTTCGGCGACGACGTTCCCGCCGTGTTGAATCAACGGATCCTGTTGAGCCTCAGTCCGGATGCAGGCGGGCTCGACAGTGTGGGGATAGTGTGCGGCATTCGGGGATCCGGAAACGCAAATGTGTCGGGCGGAGGACCGTCCGGTACGACGTTGGCCGTTCAGTTTCTGCGTTTGAGCGCGGGCGATGAACAGCTGCTGGCCTCGTTCTTCAACGAAGGGCGAGTACGGTCGAGGGAATTGCGTCTGGTCGCAGCTCTGGTCGCTCAAGAGAGCGAAGAGGTCCTCGTCGATGTCGGCACCGGGGAGCCTCTGGTCCCCGCCCAACCCTCTGCGCGCATCCTACGGGGGAGCGCAGGCCCCCGTCGCGAGCGGCGGCGTCATGGGGGTGCGGCGGTCGGATTGAGTACCGAAAACAGTTTCGGGAGTCCTGCCGGTGACGGGATCCTATCCGGGGAATTGACGAACGATTCGACGTCGAACGGAGTCTGTGTGGATGGAGAATCGGAAGGGCCTGCGGTGATCAGTGAATTCTCGGAATGTTTCCGGCCGTCCGGGCCGCGGATCGTACTTTGCCACGATCGACCACGGACAGGCGTTTCCCCCAACGCGCCGATCGTGGTGCTGGCGCCGGGATATGGGGAGAGTAAGCGGGACTACGTGCCGCTGGCCTATTACCTTGCGGGCAATGGATTCCATGTCGTCCGGTACGACAATGTGAATCATGTCGGAGAGAGCGACGGCGTGGTCACGCAGTTTCGTCTGCAGGATATGGAATCCGATCTTGAAGCCGTACTGGATCATGTGGCTGCCCAATGGCCCGATCGATCGATCGGGCTCGTCGCCACCAGCCTGGCCGGCCGCGTCGCCCTCAAGGTCACGGGGCAAGCGCCTCACGTGAAGTTGCTGGTGCTGATCAACGGGATTATGGACGTCCGGCATACCCTGCAGGCGGTGCATCAAGAGGATCTCATCGGAGAGCATCTGGCCGGTGTGCGCAAAGGGGTAGTCAATATTCTCGGCCTGACCATCGATGCGGATCGCTGGTTGGAGCATGCAGTTCAGGGGAACTATGCCGATCTCGACACAACCAGGCGCGACGCCGAACGGCTGCAGACTCCCATCGTGCTCTTTCACGCCGAACATGATGCGTGGGTCGATCCTGCGTCCATTCGCACGGTGGAAGAGGCGATCGGCCCTTATGTCCGCCACTCGTATGTCGTACCGGGCGGATTGCATCGTCTTCAGGAGAGCCCACGGAAGGCGCGGACCGTCTATCGTCAAATTGTCTCCTCTTGCCAGCAGGAACTGTGGCCGGAGCGTCACATGGACGAGATGGTCGAACCGTCACATCGGGAGATCGGTGTGCAGAATCGCGTGGAACGTGAACGGGGCAAAGGCCGGCGGCCGATCGGGAAGGCCGATCATGTGGCGTTCTGGAAGGATTATCTGCACAATTTTCAGACGATTCCGAATGTGGCGGACTTTTGGCGCCTGATGGATCAGGTCTATCGCCTCATGGGGGATTGCCATCACGGCGAACGCATTCTGGACGCCGGGTGCGGGAACGGCAACTTCGGCGTGTTCCTGCAACTCAACCAGGCCTTTCGGCAACGGTATGCCAGGCGGGGCGATTTTCGTGCCCCCGACTATGTCGGCGTCGATTTTGTGCCGGCTGCCCTGACTCAGGCGACGGCCAATTTCGAGCAGGTCGGCGAGACGTTGCGGGGGCAGTTTCCGGAGGGGCTCCGGTCGTATGTGCCGATGTCGATGCGGGTGTGCCGGGCCGACTTGGAGTCGCCGTTGCCGTTTCCCGATCATTCGTTCGACCGGGTCGTCTGCAACCTGGTGATCGGCTATGTGCGCGATCCGCTCTTTACCCTACGCGAATACCTGCGCGTCTTGGCTCCCCAGGGGCGGCTCGTCATTTCCAACCTGAAGCCCTATGCGGACCTGTCGGCCATCTATCGCAGTTTCGTCGAGACCGCGCAGACCGCGGATCAAGTGGAGGAAGGTCGTCGCCTCCTCGACAATTCTGGTAAGATCAAGGCGCGTGAAGGGGAAGGGGTGTTTCATTTCTTTCACCAGGCTGAATTGGAAAATCTGTTGCGTGCAGCAGGCGTGGCTCATCCACGAGTCTATTCCACGTTCGGGAATCAAGCCCTCATTGCCGTGGCGGAAAAGGGTCTGGCGCACCTCAGTGCGGCTGCGTAAGTGTAGGGACTAGGCCTTACCGGAGTGCCCGACATGAAAGTGCTCGCCTTCAGCGCGCTGGTCAACGGCTTGGCCGCCATGGGCCTCGGGATCTTCGTGTATTTTCGGGATCCCGCGGCTCCGCGCAACCGGATCTACGGGCTGTACTGTCTGAGTATCGCCATTTGGAGCGTATTTTACTGCGGGTGGCAACTCACCGAGTCCCAAGACCTTGCGGTCAGCCTGTTGCGCCTGCTCATGGCCGGCGCGATTCTCATTCCCATTCTGTACTTTCACCACACGGTCACCTTTCTCGATATTGCGGCCCGCCATGTTCAGGCCTTGAAAATCGGATATGGCCTCGCCGCGTTCTTCCTGCTCATCGATACGACACCCTGGTTTGTGGCGGGGGTTCGTCAGGCGATGGCCTTCTCGTTCTGGCCTGTTCCAGGGTTCTTCTTCCATCCGTTCCTTTTGTACTTCGCCTGGTACGTCGTCTATGCCACGTCGCTCGTCGGGGTGGCCCTGCGGGATGCCAATGGGATCAGGCGGCATCAATACGCCTACATGTTGGCCGCCAGCATCATCGGCTACGTGGGCGGGGCGACCAATTTCCCTCTCTGGTACGATGTGCCGCTGTTGCCCTACGGCACGGTGCTCATTACCGTGTATACGGCCTTGATGGCCTACACGATCGTTCGGTATCGACTGATGAACATCAGTGTCGTACTGAACAAGGGGCTGGGGTACGCCATCGTCCTGGCCATCATCGTGGTGGCCACGTCCATCGGCGCGGTCCTGAGCAATCGCGCCACAGGGCACTCGACCCCTCCGCTGTTGGCCGGCACCCTCTTTCTGATTTGCGGCCTGTGGGTGCTCAGCAACAACCCGCGTTCGACGGTCAATGTCGTCTTCAGCGGCGTGTGCGGCGCCGCCTGCTTCTGGTTGTTCGGCTGTTTCATGCTGTTCTCCGCTTCCCATGAAGAGGAGGCGCTCTTCTGGATGCGGGTCATTTATACCGGGATCGTCTTCTTGCCCGCGCTGACCTACCACTTTGCGCAGGCTCTTGCCGGAGGGGCTCCGCAGGACCGCCTGATCATCTTGAACTACGCCGTCGGCCTGCTGTTTTGGGGCCTGATGTCCGCCTCCTACCTGTTCGACGGTCAGTACGTGTATTACTGGGGCCGGTACCCCAAGGCCGGAGTGCTGCATCCTTTGCTGGTGGCCTACGTGGTGGCCGGCGGCTGCGCGACGGTCTATCGCCTCTATCAAGGGTATCGCCTGCATGCGGCCTCGTCCCCGCTGTTGGCCGCTCAACTCAAATACACCTTCGTGGCCCTTGCCTTGGGGTTCACGGCTTCTCTCGACTTCGCGCAGAACTATGGTGTGGGTTTCTATCCCATCGGTTATTTGCTGGCCGGCCTTTCCGTCACGGTCATCGCCTATACGATCGCAAAATACGAATTGATGGATGTGTCGTTCGTCCCCAGCCGCCCCAAGGTCATCCTCTCGATCAAACTCATGGGGCTGATTCCTGCGTACCTGGTGATCCTGCTCGTGATTCGGATCTTCACAGGGACCTTCCACTACCTGCTGGCGGGAGCGCTCTTTGCCCTGTTCGTCGTCGTCTCAAGCGGCCTGGCCAACCTTCAGAAAGGCGTAGAGCGGGCCATCGGGCAGACGCTGTTTCGCGAACGCTACGATGCGTACGATACGCTGGTGCAATTTTCCAAGTCCCTCGTGGCGATTCTCGAATTGAAATCGCTCACGAAGGAGATCGTTCAAACGCTGGCTCGCGTGATGAATATCAAGACGGCGTCGGTGTACGTGCTCGACAAGGAGCAGGGGATTTACGGCTTGACCGCCTCCTATGGATTCAGTACCCGTGAGTCTACGGTTCCTCCGATCAAGATGGAGGGCGAGTTTCCAAAGGCCTTGTTGCGCACCGAGACGGCGCTCGTTCGGGAGGAAATCGAGTACGACAAGGCGGATACCGACTACCTGCGCTTGCTCGACACCTTGAAAGGCCTGGAGGCCGAGGTCTGCATTCCGTTGATCAGTAAGGAGCGGCTCGTCGGGTTTTGTAACCTGGGACGCCGGTCGAATCACGGCATGTATTCCACCGAGGAATTGGGACTCCTCAAGACGCTGGCGCAACATGCGGCCATCGCGATCGACAATGCCTTGCTCTATGAAGACCTCCGCCGCTCACAACTGTTGATGCGCCGGACCGATCGCTTGCGGTCGCTTGAAACCATGGCCGGAGGGTTCGCCCATGAAATCCGCAATCCCCTGACCTCCATCAAAACCTTCGTCCAATTGGCCCCTGAACGACGAGACGATGTGGAGTTCATGGAGCAATTCAGCCAGGTCGTCTGCGAAGATGTCGAACGGATCGAGCGGCTGGTCCACGAGATTCTGGACTACGCGCGCTATATGACGCCGAAGCTCACGCAGGAAAACCTCAATGATGTGGTGTCATCGTGCCTCTATTTTATCGAGGTCAAGGCGAGCAGTAAGGCCATCACGATTCAGAAAGATTTGGCAGGCGACCTGCCGTACGTGAAGTTGGACCGGCAACAGATCAAGCAAGTGTTGTTGAACCTATTCATCAATGCCATGGAAGCCATCGGCGGTGATCAAGGGGGGAGGCTCTCCATTCGCACGCGCAGACTGGTCAAGCAGGCCAACGAGCCCTGGGTGCAGATCGAGGTGGAGGACAGCGGGCCGGGAATCGAGCCGCGGGACCTCGATCATATTTTCGATCCGTTTTATACCACCAAACACGAAAGCGGAGAGCGGGAGGGGACCGGACTCGGTCTGACCATCGCGCACCAAATCATCCAGGAGCATGGCGGCTACTTCGAAGTCACCAGCGAGGTGGGGCATGGCACGAAGTTCATGGTCAACCTTCCCGTCAATCCTCCCATGGCGGAGTGGCATGCATCACAGGTTGCTTACGACGAAGGAAAGAAACTTGCTGGGGCGTTTCTCGCCAGGCCTCACCTCGGGTTGGATGAACAATTCGGGAAATCCGAGACGGTGATCAAGGCTGCCTCCCAGTAGGCGAATCGACTGTGTTTTGTACGGCGCCCCTCCTGCCACTCGCTGTAGAACCGCTATCTGCGTCTCGATTGTGTCGAGAGTTGTTCCATGATTCGGTTCTCCACCCAAAAACGGTCCTCCCCCCGGCGACGTTTCTGCAAGAAACCACAATGGCCGCCGTAGCGCGGCATCACCATTGTAATGTTCGGATTGAATTTGATCGCGTGGGCTTCGAACATGGAGGCGGGAATGAAGGGGTCATCCTGGGCCGTGAAGATGACGGTGGGGATGCGGATCTCGCCCACCACATGGCGCGCTCCTGATCGATTGTAATAGTCGGCCACGTCCAGGTATCCCCCGTCTGGTGCGGTGTAGATATCGTCGAAGGCGCGAATCGTCCGAATGTGCGCCAGGGCGGTCGTATCCCATCGACCAGAGCACAGGGCTGCTTTCCGCATGAGGCGAGCTTTCAGGCCCTTCACAAAATGGTCGTGGTAGAGCCGGTTGGATGGTCGTTCGAGGGCCTGTACGCACTGAGTGGGGTCGATGTTGGGACTCACGACCATGAGCCCACGAAGCGACGGTAACGTGGCCCCGATTTCACCAGCCATTTTGAGGGCGACATTGCCGCCCATGGAATAGGCGACGAACCAGAGTCGGTCCAACCGATCTACGACGGTCAGTTCCTGCACAATGGTTCGAAAGTCGTCACTGAGTCCGCTGTTGTATAACGTAGCGGAGAGGGCTTCCGATCCGCCGCAGGTCCGCTGGTTGAGGCGAAGGACATTGAACCCTGCTTTCCAGCCCTTGGCGGCGAGCCCGACCATGTAGTGGGATTCGCTCGAGCCTTCCAGCCCATGCAGCAGGAGCATGGTCGGCGCCTGCATCCGATTGTTTTGCCAATGGCAATATCCGAGGATTTGCGTGTGGGGCGCGACCATGAACAGGCGACGTTCGACAGGCAGACGGCTCAGCCCATTCCAGCGCGGCCAGAATTTCGGCACGACGGTCATGCTGTGACCATTGCGCAGCCAGAGCGGGGCGCTGAAGGGGATTGTCTCTCCCATCGGGCTATCATACAAAAACTCGGCGGGCCGAGCGAATCCCTCAGGACTCACCCTACTGTAGCTGCATCGATGAAAGTCGCTGATCTTCAGCAGGCCTTCCCTATTGGGGGAGTGGAATCGTTAGAAGAATACCGCCCATGACGTCTCCCGCCTTGAAATCCTTCCTTGGGCTATCGGGGTGCACATTGTGGCAATCGGCGCACCTCTGAGACAGGGCTTTATCGGCATAGAGTGCTTGGAAGACGCGAGCCCTGCCCTCGGTTGTCACGCCTGTATAGGGACGATCGGTATTCACGAGGATCTTCGCAAGCGCGGTCCGCTCGAACTCTGTCGTCGGGCCGTTCTTTTTATTTATCGGCCAACTGCTGATCAGCCGGAATCGAATCCCATTTGGTTGTTCCGCTACGAGCCGCCCCGTTTCGAGCACAAATTGGGCGGGTAAAGGGAGTTCTCCTGTCTCCTTCCAATGCTCCGAAGCGAAGGCAACGCCTCGTGTCTGCATCCGCTCCACAATCTCGGTCGTGTAAAAAGTTCGATCCGCCTGGACTACACTATGTATGTAATCGGCGACAATGGCTGGGGATATGCCCTTGGGAGGATCTGTCTCCTTGCTCACGGCGGAAAACACCCACTGACCGAGTAAGGAAGTGGAGATGGTTCCAACAGCGATTCCCAACCAAAAGCCTCTCATGTTCATGATGCGTCCTCCATTTCTGTTCTGTTTCCGCTTGATCCGCTCATTGTCTCCGATCGTCGCATGCTCAAGCCAATAATACCGAATATTTTTGGGACGATTGCTTTTTAAAACTTGATCAGAGCTCGTGGAACGTGGCGTTATTACTTATCACTTTGAGCCGTTTTTTGAAAAGGCTTTTGGCAGAGGGGGGAAAGGTTGCATTGCCGGCTTTAAAGATGCTGGCTCCTTGGAGGCAAACAACGGTAGAGGACCTCAACTAAGATCAAAAGGAGAGGGTGCGCCCACTGGAGCAAGAGGCCATCCGTTTGAGGGCAGGGCTCGACTCATTGGAGCGGGAAATTGACCGCTTGGTCCGAGGTGTAGGGTAGGGGATTGTCTCAGTGCGGCGGCTTGAACAGGAGATGTTCCGCCACCTTCAGGACTTTCAGAAGGTCTTTGGCGCCCTGTTACCGAAAGAGCAGTGTGAAGTCCTGCGCTGTCTGGTGAGAGATATCGTCGTCTAACCCGATAAGCTCGTCTTCGAATATCTTTGAACTTGCCGAGGCGGGGACGAGTTCGCAGGAGCGTAAAGGTTGGCTCCCCGGGCAGGACTCGAACCTGCGACCAGCCGGTTAACAGCCGGCTGCTCTACCAACTGAGCTACCGGGGAACAATGAGATGACTAGTGAAGCAACACATTCTAGCAAAACTGGGCTGAGAAGGGGGAGACTTTTTTAGACGTCAAAGTCCTCGGTTTCATCTTCATCGGAAGAGGCGTCGGTATTGCCTGCGGCCAAGGCGGCAAAATGCTTGGCCCAGGTGAGGTAAAGATTGCCGCTATCCCGCATCGTATCGGCGGCTTTGAGGAGTTTTTCCGCCAGTTCGGGGTCTTTTCCGCTGGCATGCACGGCGGCAGCGCGTCGTTCAATCGCCTTGGGGTATTCGGACAACAGACCCGCGATGTTGCGGAGCAGTTCATCAAGCACGTTGTCTTCTTGTTCCATGAAGTCCCTTTGCCGGCCATCTCAACAAAAAACCCCACGGCGACGACGCCATGGGGTCTTTGGTGGGAGACCCGCTCGGTTGATTGTTATCCCTGGTACGCCTGCCCTAAGGCAGCCGATTCACCCTTCTTTGTCATCAACTGCCCGCTGGCGCTCACCGCTTGCATGACGATCGCCTCGTGCTTGGCGGCGTTACAGACAACGACGCACAGTTCGCATCCTTTACATCGGTCAATAGTGACTTCCGCCACCATCTTGGCCGTATTGAGGTCCAAACAGTTGGCTTCTGGACAATACATGATGCAGAGGCGGCATCCCTTCTTGGCGGTGCATTTTTCATCGATCACTTGCGCGACGTTATACATGTGGCTGGGTTCCTTTTCTTACGCTCAAGCTGCGACTGCGGGGTTTCCCACTCTCAGCTCGACCTTATTCTTCTCCGCCCATTCACTCGCGATCTCGTAGGCCCGTTTGACGGTCGCCAGGTTCTTTTGGAGCAGCATCTCTTTCTTGGCAAACTTCTTCTTGATGGCCTCGTCCAGTGACGCGGTTCCTCCGGATGCCACGAACTTTTTCCCGAACCGTTCTTGGAGTGCCCCGTCGAGCGCTTCCATCGAGACGCACTTGGTAATGCCTGCCACCGACCCGATCATGGTCATGTTTGTCGATAGTTCGGTGCCGGCGACTTCGATGGCAATCTGTGTACCGGCGATATAAAACACGGCGACATTCAAGTCCTTGAGGCGTTGAATGTCTTCCTCGGACAGCAGGGGCACGTCCGAGTTAATAATGACGACGCCACCTTCTTTCACGCCGGAATAGAACGGCATAGTGTAGCTTTTCCCCATCGTGATGACTTGTGGGTGAAATACTTGGATCACATCAGGGAACACCAACTCCCCACGATCGTAAATACGTTCGATGCCGATGCGGCAGTAGCTTTCGGCTGGAGCCATGCGCTTTTCAGCTCCGAAGAATGGATTCGAGATGGAAAATTTGCCGTCCCGGTTGGCTGCCATCGCCATCACATGGGCTGCGGTCACGGCTCCCTGGCCGCCTAACCCGGACATACGGATATTGAGTCTCTTCTTGATCATGAGCGACCTCCGATTCCTTAGGCTTTGCCAGCCAATTGCTTGGCAGCGGCTTTCCGTTCCTTGTCTTTCGCGGCCAACTCGGCCAGGAATTGCTTGGCCGGCTCGCTGACATACTCTTTATAGGCGAAGCGCTCGGTCGGCTTTTCAGAGTCGCGCATTTCTTGAAGGCCTTCCATACTGTTCTTGCCGATTTCCAGAATGCAAGGCGTGTACAGTTGGAGATAGGTCGGGCCAATTTCCCGTGCAATCAAGACCGAGTTCCGAATCACCTTCTCGACCAGCGACGGTTTGCTCACCGTACAATTGACCACGTAATGACAGCCGGATTCGCGTGCGATTTCAGGGAGGCGAACTTTGTCGAAGAGCTTTCCGACCGGGGCCATCTTGGCCACGAACCCCTTCTGCATCAGACCACTCTCCTGCCCTCCCGTATTGGCGTACAGCTCGTTATCGAAACAGATGGTCGTGAATTTCTCCTGGCGGAACCAGGCCTGCAGGGTCATGTCCAATCCGATATCGACTGTTGCGCCATCACCGGCTAGGACAACGACATCCTTGACGCGGTCAGGGAACCGGACGCTGAGTGCTCGCTTCAGTCCGGATGCAATTGCATTTTGATTGCCGAACAGGGAGTGAATATTGTGCACGGCCACCATAGGGAACACCAGGCTGGTACAGCCTGTCGAGCCGACCATGACCGTATCCTCAGGGTTGGGCAGTGATGCCAGGATGTATCGGAAAGCCATCGATTCCGGACAGCCGGCGCAGAGCGAATGCTGCTCGATCAGTTCTTTTGATGTCCCGATATCCTTCCAGCCCCGATCCTCCTTACCATAGGTCGCACTCTGGACCAGGTCCTGATAGTCCGACGGCATAATGTCATATAGGTCGGGCGAAATTTTGATTCGCTCTTTGCTCATGTAGGCCTCCTCAAGACTCGTCTATTTAAGACTAAGACACACCACTGGGGTTTATTCTGACCAGTCGGTTCAGCTACCGCGTCCAGCCAGTGACTCTGCGCGCATACCGAGTGCCGTCTTGATCTCGGATACAATGATCTCCGGCGGCATGGTCATGCCTCCGCAGACGTGCGGGCCGGCGTGGACACGATCGCTATTGGGAATCGTGGCTTTGATCTCTTTCGCCAGCCATCCCGTCACATTGAACTCCGGCACGAAAATATGCTTTGCGTTCTTCGTTGCCTCACGGATTTCTTCACCCGGCCAGGGGCGAAGAGTCTTGACCTTCACCAGTCCGCAACGAACGCCCTCATCTTCCAATAGACGGATTGCTTCACGGCCTTGCGACACCGCAGTACCGGAGGCCACGATCATGATTTCTGTGTCGGTATTCTCTGTGTCAATCAAACCATTCAGCCAATGGATGGTATGTTTGCGGGAACGTTCCACTGCCGCCCATACTTCCTGCTGCCAGCTGGCATGGGTCGCATAACTAATATAGTTACTCTTCATAACGAACGGGTCCCGCATCATTCTGACCGGGGGACACTCCATGTCCATGCAAGGCACGGGCGATCGATATGGATCGTAAGGCGGCAAACACATGTCGGTGGGAGTGAGGTTGACCACGTCTTTAGTATGCGTCACAAAGAATCCGTCGCAACAGAGCGCGAGCGGCAGGTGTACGTCCGGCTCTTCTGAAACCATGTACCCCTTGAGAATCCAATCAAAAAAGTCCTGAGCGGTCTCGGCATGCCAGACGAGCATGCCGGTATTCAATAGGTAAGCGATTTCGAGCGTGTCCGGCTGAATCGACAGCGGCGAGTTGATGCCGCGGCAGGTCACGATCATCTGGATGGGCAGGCGCGCTCCAGCCCACATCGGGAAGTTTTCCATCGCGCGCATGGTCCCAGGTCCTGCGGTAGTGGTGAACACACGGGCTCCACCGAATGCCGCGCCGGCACATTGGGACATGACGGCAAACTCGCTCTCGCCTCGAAAATAGTCGCCGATATAACCCTCAGCAAACAACTCGCCGATGAGGGCGGCGGCTTCGCTCTGCGGCGTAATGGGATAGGCGATCATGACGTCACAGCTTGCGCGCCGGAGGGCTTCCTTGATGACCTCGCTTCCGGTATAGAAAGAGGGAGTGCGAGGAGCTTCATGCAACATCTGCCACGGATCTGTAAATGTCTGGCCTTTTTTATTCTGTGTCCCGATGTGGGATTTAGTTTCCGCCATGGACTCAGCCTCCTTTCAATCGTTATCCATGCTTCGAACCGTTTAGTTTGAAGCGCTGGTTTTGGCTGATGTCAGCCGTGGTTTAACCGTACCTTTGAGTTTGCGAATCCAATCGCCCAGCTTCAAGATCTTTTCAACAGAAGCATCTCTAAAAGAGAGCATGGCATCTTCATGCCCTGCCTGAGCGCACATCGCGACCGTATAGCACGACGTCCCACCGCGGATAATTTTGAGCGACAGATTCGCCTGGTGGCAGTGTACTCCGACGAACATGCAGCAGTCGATCTTGTTATGCCAAATGGTCAGGTTCGGATGGTTGGGATTAATTTCTACTTCGGGGTTGATTTTCGGGTATTTCGGACGATAGTCCGGCATGGGAATCAGCATCGGCTTTTGTCCGGGCTGAACGCATTCTTTCAAAGTTTCGTACAACTGTCTGACTGCGGCAGCCTTCTTGGCAGCTTTCTCATTCCAGGCCCATAACACCAGAGGACCCGGGAAGATGGTCGGAACCTGCGCCATGAGGAACTGGCGCGCCGCTTCTTCGTAAGCTTTTTCTTCAGGAACGATGACGCCGTTGATATGTGCCTCGCCAGGATTGGGGAGATAAATTCCCATAGAGGCTGCGGATGGCGGCAGGAAGTGTTCTGGCCCTGGTAACACGCGATACTGAGTCATTCGAACCTGCTCTCTTTTTGGGGGTTAACAATCCTTGAAGAAGAGATACCTTTGGTTATAGCGTGATGTCGAGTCACTCTATGCTTTCCCGATGTTTCCCTGCAACACAGCAGAAGGCCCACCTCAGGGAAATTTAGGGCTCACATAGGAGAAGGCTGTTAGGTCTTTTGAACTAGAACGATCCGGCCTTTGCAAATGACTCTAAGTGCGCATTATAGGTGGCGATCTTTCAGGTTGTCAATGTGACGCAGGTGACGCCGTCGCGCGCTTGTGCCGCATCAGCAGCGCTTATCTTATGGATCGGCGGCGAAAAGAAAGTAGGGAACCCAATTTCCGGGTTGGTTGAAGTGAAAGAGGACGATCATGTGGGTGACGATGAGACGGGCAGCACTTGTTGGAAAGGATGCACCTCCACGCGTTCGAATACTCCGTGAATCGTATAGGGGTCCTCGCGGGCGATCCTCTGAGCCTCTTCAATAGAATCCGCTTCGATGATGATCAGGCTGCCTGCTTGATCGGTGAACGGTCCCGCCAGAATAACTTTTCCTTCGCGGTTGAGGGGTTCCAATCCTGCAAGATGAGCCGGCCGATGGATTTTGCGTCTTGCCTGGCCGTCAGGGCCATCAAAGCCAAGGATGACGAATTTCATAGGAGGAATCGGGAGTTTCGCTATACGGCGGTTCCATCCAGTGGCTGGCGATCCCTATATCCGCTGGATGTCTCATGCCACCATCGAATTTCACCCTCGCCAAATTTCCAACACAGATAGACGATGCGGCCCTCGAGCCTGTAGGGGAAGTCGCATAATCCGAGATCGACGTCTTTAATGACCACACCAAGTTCATGAATGGCTTGCAAACTTCCGCTGATTTCATGGAGGGCTCTAATGTAAAGCGCCCCGACCGGGCTTCCCCCTCCTGATGCAGCCTGTGCGCTGGCCTTGCTTACTTCTTCCCTTGTGTTCGCAATAACTGTCTTGGCCCTGCGAATGGCTGCGAACCGCTGGTTCAGCTGGGGCAGGAGTTCGTTGGCTTCTGCCAGTGTAAAAATCCGGTCAGGTTGGTCGTCGTCTGGTTTGGCCATCGATGGGGTCTCCGCGCGATCTTTATCACATCACTCTGAGGGCTGCAACTAAGGTGATGTACGGCGTGGAATTCCCAGTGTGGCAATCGAGGATGGCTTGATCGTCACATATACATTTACATTGCGTTGCCGGTCAAGCAGCGTTGATGGGAAGTCATCGAATGTGGACCATGCGGGCTTTAATCTGTTGACATTGTTTGGCCCGGGCGCTAAAATCACACCAACTTCGCGATTCGATAAAATAGTTTTATCTTCATTGCACCAGCTTCCGAGACCCATCTTCAACCGTAAGAATCCCAGGTCATTGTTCGGGCCTGTCGTGCAATAGTGGGTTACGTTCATTTCCGCAAAATCTAAACCAACAACGCCTTCGTCGAATTATCCTGCCGCAAACAACCAACAGGTTGATATCTAAACCATCACATCCGTGAATCGTTCATGAGCACTAAAACGTTTTTCTCATTTGGGGAGCTATTGGGTTGAGAGCCCGATAGGGAGAGGTATGGCACAGGCTAAAGGGGAAGTTATGCATCTTGCGGAACTCAAACAGAAGACGATCGCCGATCTGAATGAGGTGGCGCGAGACCTGAAAATCGAAGGCGCCGCAAACCTGCGCAAGCAGGAACTCATTTTTGCCATTCTCCAGGCCCAGACCGAAAAGAACGGTGTTGTGTTTGGAGAGGGAGTTCTGGAAACACTGCCGGACGGGTTTGGATTCCTCCGTGCGCCCGACTCCAATTACCTGCCTGGTCCGGACGATATTTATATCTCCCCCTCACAGATTCGACGGTTTAATCTCAGAACGGGCGACATTGTGTCCGGTCAGATCCGTCCGCCGAAGGAGAGTGAACGATATTTCGCCCTTCTCAAGGTAGAGAAGGTCAACTACGAGGATCCTGAAGTCGCGCGCGACAAGATTCTATTCGACAACCTGACGCCGCTTTATCCCGAAGAGCGACTCAATCTCGAGTTCGATCGCGAAGAATATTGCACCCGGGTGATGGACCTCACGACGCCGATCGGCAAGGGACAGCGCGGCTTGATCGTGGCGGCCCCCCGTACCGGAAAGACCATGCTCTTGCAGGCGATCGCCCGCGCCATTCTGAAAAATCACAAGGAAGTCACCTTGATTGTCCTGCTGATCGACGAGCGGCCGGAGGAGGTGACGGATTGGCAACGACAGGTGAAGGCCGAGGTCATCAGCTCCACCTTCGACGAGCCGGCACAACGGCATGCGCAGGTGGCGGAAATGGTGTTGGAAAAGGCGAAGCGTCTGGTCGAACATAAAAAGGATGTAGTGATTCTCCTCGACAGCATCACCCGTTTGGCCCGGGCCTACAATACGATTGCGCCGCCCAGCGGAAAGGTCCTTTCCGGCGGGTTGGATTCCAATGCGCTGCAACGTCCCAAACGATTCTTCGGTGCCGCGCGGAACATCGAAAACGGCGGCAGCCTCACTATCATGGCCACCGCCTTGATCGACACGGGAAGTCGCATGGACGACGTGATCTTCGAAGAATTCAAGGGAACCGGCAACATGGAAGTGCATCTGGACCGGCGCTTGGCCGACAAGCGTATCTTCCCGGCGATCGATATCAGTCAATCCGGGACTCGCAAGGAAGAGCTACTGGTCGATCGCGACCGTTTGAACAAGATGTGGATCCTGCGCAAGGTCTTGAGCCCCTTGGGAACGATGGAAGCCATGGAGTTCTTGATGGACAAGATCGGAGGTACCAAAACCAATCAGGAGTTTTTGCAATCCATGAATCGCTGAGCCCCTGCTTGCCACTCTGGGCCACTCCGGTGTAAAGTCTGGCACCCTGGCGGGCAGGACCTGCGGGGCAATGAATCAAGAGCGGTAAGGAGCACGTATGCAAAAGGGAATCCATCCAGTCTACCGTGAAGCGACCGTGCACTGTGCTTGCGGGAATACGTTCAAGACGCGATCCACCATCGGGAACATCAAGGTCGACATTTGCGCCGGGTGCCATCCGTTTTTTACCGGGACTCAGAAAATCGTCGATACCGAAGGGCGTGTCGAACGGTTCAAGAAGAAGTACGCCAAAAAAGACAAGTAGGCCTCGGTCTGGACAATATGGAGACCCTGCTTCCTTTTGGGGCAGGGTCTCTTGTTTTTTAGCCGGGTGAGCTGAGGCCTGAAATGGGCGTGACATGGAAGACGTACTGATCAAGAAGTGGGAAGGGATGGCCGCGCGTTACCAGGAGCTGACCAACCAGCTCATGGATCCGGCTGTCCTCAATCAGCCCGCCATGCTGCACAAGCTGAACAAGGAACGGACGGAGTTGGAAGAGCCAGCGCTGCACTTCATCGCCTACGGTGAAGTGAAAAAGCAGCTCGACGACGTCTCAGCCATGCTTCAAGACGTTTCGGTGGGAGAAGAAATGAAGCAGTTGTTCGCCGAAGAGAGCAGCCACCTGAAGCAACGACTGATGGAACTCGAGCAGCGCGCAAAAGAGTATCTCACTCCGAAGGATCCGCGCGATGAGAAGAATGTGTTTCTGGAAATCAGGGCCGGGACCGGCGGGGACGAGGCTGCTCTGTTTGCCGGAGACCTCTTCCGCATGTACCTCAAATATGCCGAGCGCAACCGGCTGAGGATGGAAGTGGTCGACGCATCCGAGACCGGGATCGGCGGCTATCGTGAGGTGATCGCTCTGCTCGAAGGCAAAGGGGCCTATGGGTTGCTTCGCCACGAGAGCGGCGTACATCGCGTTCAACGTGTGCCCACCACGGAGGCCAGCGGCAGGATCCATACCTCCACCGTCACAGTGGCGGTGATGCCGGAGGTGGATGAGGTCGATGTCCAGATCGATCCGAAGGATCTGCGCATTGATACGTTTTGTTCGTCCGGGGCCGGCGGCCAAAGCGTCAATACGACCTATTCGGCGGTCAGGATTACCCACATCCCGACCGGTGTCGTCGTCAGTTGCCAGGATGAACGGTCGCAGCTCAAGAACCGGACCAAAGCCATGCGGACCTTGCGGGCGCGCATCGTCGAGGCCGAGCGGGAGAAGCAGGAGGCGGAGATCGCGCAAAACCGAAAGGCTCAGGTGGGGACGGGAGACCGGAGCGAAAAGATCCGTACCTATAATTTTCCGCAGAATCGAGTAACGGACCATCGCATCGGCTTGACGGTGCATAAGCTCGACCAGGTGCTGGCCGGCGATCTGGAGGAGATCGTTCAGGCGTTGCGTGCCCACTATGAGCATCTGGCCACGATGGAGTCGCAATGAACGTCTTGCGACACGAACTGACCGGGGCTTCTGTTCAGGCCGTAGGGACGTTGTTGGCCGAAGCCGAAGGAGCCTTGAAAGGAGCCTGTATCGAACAGCCGACGCTGGAGGCGGCCTGGTTATTGGAACAGGTTCTGGACCTCTCTCCGCTCATGTTGCGGGTGAAACCGGACCGTCATGTGACGGGTGTGGAATGGGCGGCTGTGCGGGCGCTCGTCGCGCGCCGTGTAGGCCGTGAACCGCTTCAGTATCTGCTCGGTACACAGGAGTTTTGCGGGCGAGAATTTCGTGTGACGCCATCTGTCCTGATTCCTCGACCTGAAAGCGCCCTGTTGGTCGATGAGACGATTCGCCGGTGTCAAGAGAACCGGAATGCGACAGTGGTGGATGTAGGAACCGGCTCCGGCTGTCTGGCTGTATCGGTGGCGGCAGCCCTGCCGGATGCGAGGATCCTGGCGATCGACGTGTCGTCCGAAGCCTTGGTGGTGGCGCGGGCCAATATGGCGCAACATGGGGTGGAAAGCCGGATCGAATGTTTGTGCGGCGATCTCTTGGCCCCGCTGGGTGAATACATGCCGGGGAGCCGGGCAGACGTGGTTCTGTCCAATCCACCGTATATCGCAGAAATCGATTGGATGACGCTTCAACCGGAGGTGCGGTGCTTCGAGCCGCGTTTGGCGTTGGCCGGAGGCCACGATGGCATGGATCTACACCGGCGGCTCCTACAACAGGCACCGGCCTATCTTAAACCAGGGGGAGTCCTGCTGATGGAAGTGGGCCTGGGCCAAGCGGCGTCGGTCTGCCGCCTGGCTGAAGAGGGCGGGTGGTTTCGCACCTATGATGTGCTGCGGGATGACAGCGAGATAGAACGCGTCGTTTGCCTTGAAAGGAAAGGCGATGGACCTAATCGTCATTGAAGGTGGGAGGCCACTCCGAGGCGAAGTCCGCACGAGCGGGGCGAAGAACGCCGCCTTGCCGATTTTGGCCTCGACGATACTCGGCGGTGAGTGCGTGCTGTCGAATATGCCACGAGTCGTCGATGTGCTGACGATGGGAAAGCTGCTCGGTATGTTGGGGATTACGGTCACTCACGAGGGTGATCGCACCGTGGTGCGGGCGCACGACATCACATCGACAGAGGCGCCCTACGACCTCGTTCGAACGATGCGGGCGTCCGTGTTGGTATTGGGCCCCCTGGTGGCTCGCTTGGGTGAGGCCAAGGTGTCTCTCCCCGGCGGCTGTGCCATCGGGTCCCGACCGGTGAATTTTCACCTGGCGGGTTTGGAAAAAATGGGAGCCACGGTCGAAATCGAGCACGGCTATATCAAGGCGACGGCGCGTCGCTTGAAGGGGGCAAGGATTTATTTCGACACGCCCAGCGTGACCGGCACCGAGAATCTCATGATGGCGGCCGTGCTGGCCGAGGGCACCACGATGCTTGAGAATGCGGCCAAGGAGCCGGAGATCGGCGACCTGGCTGAGTTTCTCGTCAAGCGCGGGGCGCGCATCGCCGGGGCCGGAACGGACATGATTACGATCGAAGGGGTGACGGCGCTGCATGGTGCTGAACATGAGGTCATTCCGGATCGGATCGAGGCGGGAACCTATTTGGTGGCCGGTGCCATTACGGGTGGTCAGGTGGTGGTCGAACGTTGTCGTCCGGAACACATGGAACCGTTGCTGGTGAAACTCCGTGAAAGCGGCGCCGAACTGGTCGAGGAAAAAGAATTAGTACGGCTCAAGGTCACGGGGCGTCTGAAAGGGACGAATGTCCGCACCTCCCCGCATCCCGGTTTTCCGACCGATATGCAGGCGCAGTTCGTGGCCCTGATGGCGGTGGCCGAAGGGACCAGCGTCGTCACGGAAACCATCTTTGAAAGCCGGTTCATGCATGTGGAGGAATTGCGCCGGATGGGCGCGGATATTCGCGTCGAGGGCAACCGGGTGGTGATCACCGGTAAGGAACGGTTGACGGGCGCGCCGGTCATGGCGTCGGACCTTCGCGCCAGCGCCGGACTCATCGTGGCGGGGCTTGCCGCCGAGGGAACGACCGAAGTCTCGCGCGTGTACCACCTCGATCGGGGTTACGAGCGCCTCGAAGAGAAGTTCCGGGCGTTGGGGGCCAGCGTGGAACGGAGAAAGGGGAAGTGACCGTGAAGGCGAGACGACCGCAGAAGGAGAAGCCGCAGGGCCTGACGATTGCGCTCTCCAAGGGGAAATTGCTGGGACCGGTGCTGGACCTCCTGAAGCAGGCCGGGTACCACAGTGCCGAGCTTTCTGCGGAAAGTCGCAAGCTGGTATTTGCCTGCTCGTCCAAGGATGCGACGTTCTTGATCGTCCGGCCGACCGATGTGCCGACCTATGTCGAGCATGGGGCTGCGGATGTCGGGGTGGTCGGCAAAGATGTGCTGTTGGAACAGGGCAGCGATGTCTACGAGCCGTTGGATTTGAAGGTCGGAGCGTGTAGAATCTCCGTCGCCGCGTTGCGGGGACAGGCTTCACCGGACCGGTGGTCGTCCAAGATTCGGGTCGCCACGAAGTATCCCAACGTGACCGAACGTTATTTCAACCAGTGCGGGATTCCGGTCGAGATCGTGAAGCTGTACGGGTCTATCGAACTCGCGCCGTTGGTCGGGCTGGCCGACCGCATCGTCGATCTGGTTGAAACGGGAAGCACACTGAAGGCGCATGATCTGGCGGAGGTCGAGGTGATCACCCATTCGACCGCGCGGCTGATCGTGAATCGGGCCAGCCTGAAATTGAAGCACGAACCGTTGACGTCGTTGATCGAGCAGCTGCGGGGCGCGGTGGCGGCGGCAGGACGGATGGCATGAGCATTGTCACCCACACCGATCGGGCGTTTGCCAAGGCGTTGCGAAAAATCGTGACCCGTTCGCGATCGCAGGGCGGAAGCGTTGAAAAAACCGTACGTACGATTCTCCAGGCAGTCGAGCGGGGGGGCGACCGTGCGGTGCTGCGTTATACGAAGAAGTTCGACCGCCTCTCGCTGAAACTCGACCAGATGCGGGTGACTCCGGAAGAGGTCAAGGAGGCCTACTACCACATCCGCAAGGACGAGGGCGATGCCCTCCGTTATGCCGCAGACCGTGTCCGGCAGTTCCACGAGCGGCAGCGTACCAAAACTTGGATGTACCAGGAGCAACAGGCGACACTCGGCCAGCTGGTCACTCCTCTTGACGCTGTCGGCGTCTATGTGCCAGGCGGCAAGGCCGTCTATCCCTCGTCGGTGTTGATGTGTGCCATTCCCGCGAAGGTTGCGGGGGTGCGGCGGACCGTCATGTGTACGCCGACGCCGAAAGGGGACATCAACCCCTATCTGCTGGTGGCTGCGGATATCGCGGGCGTCGATGAAATTTACCGTGTGGGTGGAGTGCAGGCGATCGGGGCCATGGCATTCGGCACGAAGACCATCGCCAAGGTCGATAAGATCGTGGGGCCAGGAAATATCTATGTCGCGACGGCAAAGCGCCTGTTGTATGGAACCGTCGGCATCGATATGGTCGCCGGTCCGAGTGAATTGTTGGTGGTGGCGGATGACGACGCCAAGCCGGCCCATGTGGCGGCGGACCTGCTCTGCGAGGCGGAGCATGACGAAGATGCGCAGGTCTATCTGGTCACCACCTCGGCTGCACTCGCCAAGGAAGTGGTGCGATTGCTCCAGGTACAATTGAAAGGCTTGCAACGGGAGAAGATTGCGGCCAAGTCGATTGCGAAACATTTCGTGGCGTTCGTAGTCCCGACCATGGAGGCGGCCATCGAGGTGGCGAACGACATCGCGCCCGAACACCTGACCCTCTCAGTGGATCGGCCCTTCGACTATTTGGAGCAGATCCGCCATGCCGGGGCGTTGTTCTTGGGCCGTTACACGCCGCCGGCCGTGGCGGATTATGTGGCAGGTCCGAACCATGTGCTGCCGACCGGCGCGACCGCCCGCTTCTTCTCTCCGCTGTCGGTGAGCGACTATGTGAAGGTCAGCAATATCGTGCATTACACCAAGGAAGAGTTGACCAAAGCCAAGGACCATATCGTTCGACTGGCGCATATCGAGGGCTTCGATGCGCATGCCAAATCGGCCCAAAGCAGGTTCTCATGAAAAAAAACGGCGCCCCGAGGCAGGCTTCGCTCCACCGTGCCACGAAGGAGACGGATATCCGCGTCGAATGGACCCTGGACGGCACCGGGCAGGGGAAGGTCGACACCTCCATCCGCTTTTTCGACCACATGTTGGATCTCTTGGCCAAACATGGATTCTTCGACCTGACCGTGCAGGCCAAAGGGGATATCGATATCGATGAACACCACACCGTAGAAGATGTGGGTATCGTCATGGGCCAGGCCCTGCATCAGGCGTTGGGTGAGAAGGCGGGGATCAAGCGATTCGGGTGGGCGTCGGTGCCGTTGGATGAAACTCTCGCGCAGGTGACGGTCGATCTCAGCGGGCGCCCGTATCTGGTCTACAACGTGAATTTGCCGGATCGGAAGATCAAACATTTCGATCTGGGCCTGTTTGAGGATTTTTTCCAAGCCTTTGTGACGCACGGCGGGCTGAATCTTCACGTCAACCTGCAGTACGGGCGCAATCCACACCACATCATGGAAGCCATCTTCAAGGCGCTGGCCAAGGCGCTGGATCAGGCCACGATGTTGGAAGAGCGGCTGTCCGGGGCAGTCCTGTCGACCAAAGGAAGTTTATAAGCGGAGCCCAAGGTGTGCGGGGCAGGCGGGGGGCGCCGTTCGACAGTCCCCGGATCACGTCTCAGCGCTATCATGATCGCCATCATCGACTATGGCATGGGCAACCTTCGGAGTGTCCACAAGGCCTTCGAGGCGGTAGGATATCAGGCGGTGGTGACGCGTGATGCTCGCGTGATCGTCGACGCAAGCCATGTCGTGTTGCCCGGTGTGGGGGCCTTCGGCGATTGTATGGCGAATCTGGAACGGTTTGAGCTGATTGCGCCGATCCAGGCCGCCATTCAATCCGGCAAACCGTTCCTGGGCATCTGTCTGGGTTTGCAACTGCTGTTCACGGAGAGCGAAGAGTTCGGGACCCACAAGGGGCTCGGGATCATTCCCGGTCGCGTCAAGAAGTTTGTCCTCGATCCGGCGTTGAAGGTGCCGCATATGGGCTGGAATGACATTGCGATCGTGCGGCCTGCGCCGCCCTTCGAAGGGGTGGCGACCGGCAGTCGTTGTTACTTTGTGCACTCCTATTACGTCGAGCCTATTGACTCCGCGGTGATTGCCGCGGTGACCGAGTACGGGAGATCCTTTGCCGCTGCTGTGTGGAAAGACAATGTCGTCGCCTGCCAGTTCCATCCTGAAAAAAGTCAAAGAGTCGGGCTTCAGATCATCAAGAATTTCGGGGCCTGGCGGTGAGCACCAGCCATCCACGGTGGCTGTCGGTTTCAATGGCGCTGTTGCTGCTGTCGGGCTGCAGTGGGGCCACAGTCACGACCAAGGCGTCTTCGCAGATCGGCAAGTATCACGTCCAGAAGATCGCGATCATTCCCTTTGAAACCATGGCCACTCCCCAACTGGTGGAAACGACCGGGTCGTCCTTTTCCGTCCCTTCCGGCGCTCGCCGGTCCGACATGTCTGTGGCGGTCCAGCCGTTGACCGGCCAGTATGCTCGGCGGGCCAATGTTGTCCCGCCGGTCGCAGGAGAAAAAATCACGGACCTGGTGTGGGCGAAACTCAAGAACCGGTCCGGATTGCAACTGCTCTCTCCCAGGGATGCCGAAGGGGTGGTGCAGGAGTCTGCCGAAGGGACTTCGTCGGACCGGGCACCGGCCCACAAGATCGCCCAGCGTCTCAGGGCCGATGCGGCGCTGAGCGGCAAGGTGCTCGTCTATCAGGAACGTGTCGGCAGCCGATTAGGGGCGGATCCCCCCGCTGCCGTAGGGTTCGAGGTGACATTGGTGGCTTCGGACGGCATGGTGCTCTGGGAAGGCAACTACTACGAAAAGCAACGGCCTATGATCGAAGATTTGTGGGGCTTTATCCGGCGCCACGGGGTGTTTGTGACGGCCGAGGAATTGGCGGCCTATGGAGCCGCTGAATTGGCTGAGGCGTTTCCTTTCGGCACTGCAACCGATTGATCCCGACGGCTTGCTTGTACAGGGTGTGTCCATGCTGGTGATTCCTGCAATCGATTTGAAAGACGGTCGTTGTGTGCGGCTCCGACAGGGTGACATGGCCGCTGAAACCGTCTATTCCGATGATGTGCCATCGGTCGCGCGACGCTGGCAGCAACAGGGAGCCGACCTGATCCATGTCGTGGATCTCAACGGGGCCGTCGATGGTGAACCGAAAAATCTTCCCCAGATCGAAGCGGTGATGAAGACGGTCAGCGTGAAGGTGCAAGTCGGGGGCGGTATCCGCACCATCGATACGGTACGGCGCTATCTCGAAGCCGGGGTTGCGCGGGTGGTGCTGGGGACGGCCGCCCTTACGGATCGAGGGTTCCTGGCGCAGGCTTGCAAAGAATTTCCAAGGCGCATCCTGTTGGGCCTCGATGCGCGTGAAGGCAAGGTGGCGGTGAAGGGGTGGACCAGCGTCTCCGAGACGAGGGCCATCGACCTCCTCAAGGAACTCGCCGACCATGCACTGGGCGCCGTCATCTATACGGACATCGCACGGGACGGCATGTTGAGCGGGCCCAATCTGGCGGCCTTGCGGGAAGTCGTCGAATTGTCATCGTTTCCCGTGATCGCCTCCGGCGGCATCACGCGTGTGGAGGACCTGCAGGCGGTGTACTCGCTTGGCCCACGGGTCGAAGGCGCCATCGTCGGCAAAGCGCTGTATGACGGCAAGTTGGATTATCACGCCGCTCTCATAGCCCTCGGCAAGCGGAAGGGGTGAAGGGTAAGGCGTGAAGGGATTCTTAAGACCGAAGTCGCTTCCCGCTTCACACCTCGCGATTCACAGACTCACATGCTGACCAAACGCATCATTCCCTGTCTGGACGTGAAGGACGGTCGCGTCGTCAAGGGGGTGAGTTTCGTCAACCTGCGCGACGCCGGCGATCCGGTCGAGGTGGCCACCATCTATGATCGCGAGGGGGCGGACGAGTTGTGTTTCCTGGACATCACCGCCTCGCATGAAAACCGCAAGACCATCATCGATGTGGTGGAGCGGACCGCAGCCCGGGTGTTCATGCCCCTCACGGTCGGGGGTGGAGTGCGGACGCTCGATGACATTCGGGCGTTGCTCAATGCCGGCGCCGACAAGGTCAGCATCAACACCACGGCGGTGCAGCAACCGGAGTTCGTGCGGGAAGCCGCGCAGCGATTCGGTACGCAATGCATCGTGGTGGCGATCGATGCCAAGCGGTCGGAGCAAGCCGATCGTTGGGAAGTGTTTACCCACGGCGGCAGGAAGCCGACCGGCCTTGATGCGATCGAATGGGCGTCACGCATGGAACGGTACGGGGCTGGAGAGATCCTCCTGACCAGCATGGATCAGGATGGCCGGCAGAACGGGTATGATCTGGCATTGACCGCAGCGGTGTCGGAACGTCTGTCGATTCCGGTGATCGCATCCGGCGGGGTGGGCACCTTGGAACATTTGTACGATGGGTTGGTGAAGGGCAAGGCCGATGCGGTGCTGGCTGCCTCGATCTTTCACTATCGGACCCACACCATTCAGGAAGCCAAGGCCTATTTGCACGACCGGGGTGTGCCGGTTCGTTTGATTCCGGCGTAGACGGGTAGGAGTGCGATGCCGAAGGATAGTCGTAGCATGATGTTCGACGGGCAGGGGTTGATTCCCGCTGTGATCCAGGATTGGCTCGACGGGACGGTCTTGATGCTGGGCTACATGAATCAAGAGGCCATCACCAAAACTCTTACGACGAGATCCGTCCACTTTTGGAGCCGGTCGCGCGGAAAACTGTGGGAGAAGGGCGAGACCTCCGGGCATTTCTTGCGGGTGAAAGACCTGTTCGTCGATTGTGATCGCGATACGATTCTGGTGAAGGCCGAGCCGGTCGGGCCGACCTGCCATACGGGCGAACGTGCCTGCTTTTTTGTCCGGATGACGGAGGAAGGGCCAGCCGGGGAAGACAAGACTCAGGACGCAGCCGGCGGTATCCTGGAGCGTATCTATCAGACCATCCTCGCGCGCAAGGCCATGCCGCAGCCCGATTCCTATGTTTCGAAGTTGTTGCAGGGCGGGCCTGATCGTATTTTGAAGAAGGTCGCCGAAGAAGCCGGTGAGGTGATCATCGCGGCGAAGAACCGGAAGCGGGAGGAGATCATCTATGAGACGGCCGATCTGCTCTTCCACACGTTGCTGGTGTTGGGGTATCACGATGTGACGCTCGGGGAAGTGTATCGCGAACTCGGAACGCGCTTCGGGAAGTCCGGATTACGGCCAGCGTCGGAGGGAGGATCGCAATGAGCAGCTGCCTGTTCTGCCGTATCGTCGAAGGCGGCATTCCCGCCAAGATTCTGTATCAGGATGAGCAGGCACTGGCCTTCGAAGACATCAATGCCCAGGCCCCCACGCACACCCTGGTGATACCGAAGCGCCATGTGGCCTCCGTCCAGGATTGCCACGAGCAGGACCAGCCCTTGTTGGGCCATCTCTTGTTGATCTGTTCGAAGGTCGCGCGGATGAAGAATCTGGCCGAATCCGGCTATCGTATCGTGACGAATACCGGGGCGGACGGCGGGCAGACTGTGTTCCATCTCCATTTCCATGTGCTCGGCGGGCGACACATGGCTTGGCCGCCAGGGTAGGGTTCTGTCTTCGTCGATTGACACTCATAGCGACCGTTTGTTAGGCTGAACGGTCGATTTTCAATCGTATTCATCGCATTCCGACCAAGCAATCCGGTGGTTGGATCCCTGCGGGTACAAGCGAGGACCGCCGTGGGCCGAGGCCTGATTTCGGACGATGTGATCAACCAAATCAGAGACCGGGTGGACATCGCGGAGGTCGTGGGTCAACACGTGGCGTTGACCAGAGCCGGGCAAAACCTGAAAGGCTTGTGTCCGTTCCACCAGGAAAAGTCCCCTTCCTTCACGGTCAGTTCCTCGCGACAGATCTTCCACTGCTTCGGCTGCGGGGCCGGCGGCAATGTGTATACGTTTCTCATGAAATTGACGGGGGCCGGGTTTCCTGAGATTGTCCGTGACCTGGGGCGCAAGGTGGGGGTGGATGTTCCCGAATCGATCGGCGGCTATTCCAGTCAGGAACGCACGCAACTGAATCGCCTGGAACGGCTCAATGTTGCAGCCGGAATCTGGTACCGGCGGATGTTGATCGAAGGAGCGGGTGGGGCTCAGGCCCGGGTCTACCTCGAAAGCCGCGGCATGCAACCCAATATCGTCGAACAGTTCCAACTGGGCTATGCGCCGCCCGACTGGGATGGGCTCACCAAGGCCATGCTGAAGGAGGGTTTCGCTCCCGCGGATCTCGTCGCAGCTGGTTTGGCTGTTCCGCGAGACCAGAGCGGACAGCAAAAAAGTTCCCTGTCCGGGCACTACGATCGGTTCCGTTCTCGCGTGATGTTTCCGATTCTGGATTTGCGCAGGCGGATCGTGGCGTTCGGTGGGCGGATTCTCGGAGAAGGGACGCCGAAATATTTGAATTCCCCTGAGACACCATTGTTTAAGAAGGGGCAGACCTTGTTTGCATTGGATGCGGCTCGCGAAGCGGCCGGCCGAGAACAGACCCTGATCATTGTCGAAGGGTATTTCGATGCCATCGCATTGCATCAAGCGGGAGTCACGCACACAGTCGCCACGCTGGGGACTGCCTTGACTGCCGAGCACATCACTGTGATCAGGCGGTTTGCCTCGAATGTCGTGTTGCTGTTCGATCCCGACCAGGCGGGCGTCCGAGCTGCACTGAGGACGCTGGATCTGTTCGTCAACAGCGGCATAGCTGTCAAGGTCGTCTCGCTGCCTGAGGGCGAAGATCCCGACACATACGTCAGGAAATACGGAGCCGATGGATTCACGGCCTTGCACCGGGCGGCGCCGAGCCTATTGGATTTTGCGGTGGAGCACAGTCTGCGCACGGCTGAGTCCGGAACGGTCGAAGATCGTATTCGGGCCGTGGATGCGGTGTTGCGCATTCTTCAGAAGAGTGCCCATCCCATTGAGCGTGAGGAGCGGATACGTCTTGTGGCGGAACGATTGGGGCTCCGCCAGCAGCGGCTGATTGACCGTTACCCGGCGCTTGCCGCTGAGGAACAGCGGCGGAATCCGGTTCGCGCGTCGGCTCCGTCCCCCGCGGCTCCGTCGAAATTGAAATGTTATCCGGAAGAACGTGATTTGGCGCACCTGTTGGTGCAGGGGAGCCTGGCGCCTGCGGACCTTCGTAAACTCTCGCCGGAGGCCTTTTCGGTGCCGGCCTATCGACGTCTTGTCGAGTGCGCGCTTCGCCACCTTGACCGGGACGGACGCCTGTCCCTGCGCGACCTGCTGGACGACCTGATCGACGATCAGGAATGTGGGCCGCTGGTGACGGAATTATCGATGTTGGAACAACACTATGACGATGCTCCGGCGCACATTGTCGGATGCTTGGACATGCTGGAGCGGAGAGGCCGCGAGCGGATCCTGGGCGCGCTGATTCAGGAATTGAAAGTCGCCGAACGTGAGCGGCGCGAAGACGATGTCCATCGTCTGAACAGACAGATCAACGAGATGCGGATTCGGAAGGCCGGCGTGGGGCCGGTTGCGCTGACGTCTGCGGTGAAGGAGTAGGTATGCCGAAACAAGAATTACTCGGCGAGGTGAAGAAGCTCATCAACCTCGGAAAAGAGAAGGGCTTTCTCACGTACGACGATCTCAACAGCACCTTGCCGGCGGATGTCGTCTCGTCGGACCAATTCAGCACGATCATGACCATGTTCGGTGAAATGGACATCGAGATTGTGGAGTCCGCCGAGACCGAGCGCACCCCGAAGGCCGCCGAAGGTGAAGAGGCCATCGAGGAGAGCGAGGAAGGCGAGGCGCTGGAGGAGAACGAAAAAGAAATCGATCTCACGCCCGGTGCGCTCAGCCGAACCGACGACCCCGTCAGGCTCTATCTGAAAGAAATGGGGAGTGTGGCGCTGTTGAGCCGTGAGGGTGAAATCGAAATCGCCAAGCGCATCGAAGAGGGGAAAAAGGATATCGCCACGGTCGTCTACGGCTTGCCGATGACGTTGGAGTTCGTCCTGAACCTGCGCGACCAACTGAAGAACGGCAAGATCGACGTGCGGGAGATCGTGCCGGTGGTCGAGACGGAAGAGGACTTCGAGGAAGAAGCCGTCGAAAAGGACTATGAAGAGTTGCGGCTCAAGACGTTGGACTCCTTGAACGCGGTCCGCAAGGTGTCCGCCTCGCTCAAGGATCTGTACGACAAGGCCCGCCATGTCGGCGCGGACCCCGAGAAGCTGAAACGCCTGCGCAAACAGATCGATACGGTGCGGGGGCAGGTCGTCGACAAGATGGAATCGGTGAACCTGCACGGTGTCTTGAAGGATCGGATGACGCAGCGGGTCCGCGACCTCAATCTGCTCTTCCGTCAGGCGGAACGGGAAGTGACGAGTTGCCAGCGACGTCTGGGCGTCGGCGGCGAGGCGGGCGCGGAACTATTGAGGAAATTGTGCCGCACGCACAAGGATTTTCTGGCCGTCAAGCGGAGGACCGGGCTGTCCGAAGAGGTGCTGCAAGACATCAAGAAGCACTATCAAGCGGCCAAGGGCAAGATTCGGCAGCTTGAGACGGAAGAGGCTCTGGTATCGGGTGAGGAGATCAAGGATGCGGTCAAACATCTCGACGTGGCCGAAGAAAAGGTCAAGCGCGGCAAGGCCGAACTCGTCGAGGCCAACTTGCGTCTGGTGGTGAGTATCGCGAAAAAATACACGAACCGCGGGCTGCAGTTCCTGGATTTGATCCAGGAGGGCAATATCGGCCTCATGAAGGCGGTCGACAAGTTCGAGTACAAGCGCGGATATAAATTCAGCACCTACGCGACCTGGTGGATCCGGCAGGCGATCACCCGCGCGATCGCCGACCAGGCCAGGACGATCCGCATTCCGGTGCACATGATCGAGACGATCAACAAACTCATCCGGACCTCGCGCCACCTGGTGCAAAAGCTCGGTCGCGAACCGACGCCGGAGGAGATCGCGGAGCGCATGGATCTGCCGCTCGACAAGGTACGAAAGATTCTCAAGATCGCACGCGAACCGATTTCGCTCGAAACCCCGATCGGCGAGGAGGAAGACAGTCACTTGGGGGATTTCATCGAAGACAAGAAGGCGGTGTCGCCGTTGGAGGCGGCCATCCGCTACGATCTGCAGCGCCAGATCAACGGCGCGCTGGAAACGCTGACCCCTCGGGAAGAAAAGGTCTTGCGCAAACGATTCGGCATCGGCGAGGCCACCGACCATACGCTGGAGGAGGTCGGGCAGGACTTCGAGGTCACGCGCGAGCGCATCCGGCAAATCGAGGCGAAGGCGCTGCGGAAGCTCCGGCATCCGAGCCGCAGCAAGAAGTTGCGCAGTTTCGTGGAGAGTCTCTAGGCGATTTTTGGCGTAGGCTGTTTGACTCTGTCGGACCGGCGGGCCTAGAATCACTCCGTTCGAACCAAAGGTCTCAGAGCCTGTCGACGGCTCGCAGGACTGGGCCCATAGCTCAGGTGGTTAGAGCGGCTGACTCATAATCAGCTGGTCCTAGGTTCAAGTCCTAGTGGGCCCACCAGCCTGAGCATCTCACGATTCCGGTGCGAGGGGCGTCGAGCCGACGCCGTCGTCGCGCAACTCACAAGGAGCCAGTTGAACCCACAGCTTTCTCCCCTCATTGCATTGCAGAAACTCGACCTCCGGATCGCCGACCTCAAGGAACAGCGGCGAAAAATCCCAGAACGGCTTGAAGCGAGCGAAACCCCGCTCCGCGAGGCGAAGCGGCTGCTGCAGGAGGCATCGGCTTCCGCCGAATCGCTCAACAAGGAGCGCCGCAGCCATGAGAAGGATCTCGACGCGCACGAAGACCGTATCGGCAAGATGAAGGACCGTGCCGCCCAGCTGAAGACCAACCAAGAATATCAGGCCCATCTCTTCGAAATGGAGCTGGCCAACAAAAAGAAGGGCGAGATCGAGGAAAAAATCCTGCTGGCGATGGAGCAGATCGAACAGATCCAGCGGACCATCTCGGAGGCGCAGGCGAAACTCAAAGAGTCGGAGTCGGTCTTCACGAGGGAAAAGGCGACGCTGGACGAGCTTGATCGAACCCTTGCGGCGGAACTGACGGATTTGGACGTCAAACAGAAGGAGTTGTCGGGGCAGGTCGAGAAGTCGCTGCTGGCCCGGTACAACAAGCTGAAAGCGACCAGGAAGGATCAGGCCCTCGCCCTGCTCAAGGACGGCATCTGTTTAGGGTGCCGTCTGCAATTGCCGCCACAGTTGGTCTCCCAGGTCAAACGGGCGGAAGAAGTCCACACGTGCCCCTACTGCTATAGGATGCTCTATTGGGAAGGGGATCCTGCGACCGAAGTGAAGGTATCCATCGACCACGAGCAGGCGCAGAATTTCGAAGTCGGCGAATCGGTTTAGCCGTCGCCCAAGATCTGTTTCGTCGTTTTAAAGTGCAGTTTCGCGACAGTCCCCAATCGTTCACGCCCGTATTTCGTGATCACCATCTTCCCGGCGAGTTCCACGGCGGGAGATGCGCCCTTGGGCAAGGTGGTGTTCAGACCTTCAGACAGCTTGTGCAGGCGCTGAAGAAATTCGGCGCGGGCGAGGATTGAGGCGGCTGCCACCGCCAGATCGGATTCCGCCTTCGGCCGCTGCATCAATCGAATCTGCTTTCCCTTCTCCTGGAGCGCGTTCAGAATCAAACGTTCGTCGCCGAACTGGTCGGCGATGGCCAGGTCGCAATCCACCTCCTGGAGCAAATTTTCCAACGCGCGGGCATGGCCCCAGGCCAACAATCGATTCAAATTCTTGATCTTGGCATACAGTTCATTGTACCGCTGCGGGCCGATGGCGACGATGCTGTGTGGGCAGACCAGGCGGATATCGGGAGCCATTTCCACAATGCGCCCATCGGAGATTTTCTTGCTGTCACGGACCTGCATGAGGGTGAGATCCTGCTGTGTGGAAGGCGTCACAAACACGGCGGCGATGACCAGCGGGCCGAAATAGTCTCCCTTGCCGGATTCGTCGATGCCGATGCGATCAAGAGAAGACAGGTCCGATGCGGCAGGCATTCGGTGAAACTCCCAGTTGGAAACCGGCGGAGCGGCGCGGTAATCTAGCAAAGCTCGGAAGGCCGGTCAATTTGCGGAGGCTTGGGATGACGACTCAATGCAAGAGGGGCACGAAGGGGATGGCCATGATGCTTCCAAACATCGTCCGGCTGGTGTGCGGGGTTACGGCCATGCTGGTGACGGCCACGGGCTGTCAGACCAATCCCTACACCGGACGTTGGCAGTTGATGATGATGCCGATGTCCCAGGAAACGCAGATGGGTGCGCAGGCCTATGCGCAGGTGAAAAGTGATCCCAAGATGAAGCCGTCGACCGATCCGCGGGAGATCGAGCCGGTGAAGCGGGTGGCGGCGCGAGTGATCGAGGCGGCCAAACGATCGAAATACAGCGAGATCGCCAATCAGTTTGAATGGGAAGTGACGGTCATCAAGGATGACAAGACCATGAACGCCTTCGCCCTGCCGGGGGGGAAGATCGCCGTCTACACCGGGATATTTCCTGTCGCCAGGACGGAAGCGGGACTCGCTGCCGTGATGGGCCATGAGGTCGTGCATGCGCTGGCGCGGCATGGCGGGGAGCGGATGAGTCAAAATACGTTGGCGCAGACGACCCTCCAAGCCGTCGGTGTCGCGCTCGGGGTCAGCGGGGCCAATCCGGTCCTCTCGCAAGCGGGAATGGCGGCGTTGGGAGTCGGGGCTCAGGTCGGTGTGCTGCTTCCCTTCAGCCGCAAGCACGAATCTGAGGCCGACTATGTCGGAGTATTGCTCGCAGCCGAGGCCGGATATGACCCGCGGGAATCGATCGCGCTTTGGAAACGGATGGAGGAGTCGTCCGGCGGTAAGGAGCCGTCGGAATTCATGTCCACCCACCCGAGCCACGAAACCAGAATTCAGCAGCTTGAAGAATGGATGGCCGAAGCCCTGCCGATCTATCAATCAAAACCCCCGGCACCGAACAGCGAATTGCCCTTGCTCCGGTAACGTGCGTCTTTCTGTTCCGTTGTCCCACGCGCGCTCAGCTTCAAGCATACATTTCCGCCCTTGCTCCGGTAACGTGCGTCTTTCTGTTCCGTTGTCTCCGGCAGGCTTGAACCGCGACGGAACCGGACCCTATACTGCAGCTGCGCGCTGGGGGGACACGGGTGCTCGCTCGTCGAGCTTGCTCGGCGGGAGGAAAGTCCGGACTCCAAGGGCAAGGACGCTGGATAACGTCCAGGCGGAGCGATCCGACACCGGCACCACAGAGAACAGACCGCCGATGGCCGAGGCGATGGGGCTTTGTCCGGTCGCAGCGGCTCAGGTAAGGGTGAAACGGTGGGGTAAGAGCCCACCGCGGTGATGGCGACATCAACGGCACGGTAAGCGTCGTCCGGAGCAAGACCAAATAGGGGGACGCCTGCGGCGCTCGCAAGAGCCCGACAGAAAGGCCGGCCCGGCCGAGGTCCCCGGGTAGGTCGCTTGAGGCTTGAGGTAACTTGAGCCCCAGAGAAATGATCACCCCCGTGTGAGCGTAAGCTTCACGCGGGACAGAATCCGGCTTATAGGGTTCTTCCAACGCGCTCTTTTGATCGCCTCGCGTAGTTCTCCGGCCGTGATCTTCCCGGACAGGGCTTCCTGCTGATCGATCAGGACGACCGGCACACGGGTGCCGTATCGCGCAAGGAGATCCTGGTCACTATCAACGTCCACCCTGTCCAAGGTGAATGAGAGGTCCTCCCGTACCTGTGCGGCCATACGGGAGACCACTCGGCAGAGATGGCAATCGCGGCGGGAGATGATCGTGACGTGGACGGAATTCATAGGCCACGCAATCGGTGAGTCGGCAGGCTTCCTATATCACAGGCCGTGAGTGCGTACCAGCGTCTCCCGGTGGAAGCGGGACGTTCGCTCTCTTGACCTTCTTTGAGGGCTGGTGATACCATCCGCCATCTTACCCATTGTTTTTTCAGTTAGAATGTATCAGCCTGTGCCACGCCTGCGGTGCAGGGAGAGGGATTGTTCTCAGTCGAGGCCTAGCGTCCTTCGCCGTCGTCTGCGAAGGGGAGGGTGATATGAAGCTCACAGGGTCGGAAATCTTTATCGAATGCCTGAAACGCGAGGGCGTGAAGACGATTTTCGCGCTGCCGGGCGGCGTCGTGCTGAAGATCTTCGATATGCTCCATCAACAAAAGGATCTCGAAGTCATTCTGACCCGACATGAACAGGGTGCAGGCCACATGGCTGAGGGGTATGCCAAGGCCACCGGCAAGGCCGGTGTCTGTTTGGTGACGTCCGGGCCGGGCATGACCAACGTCATTACCGCCCTGGCCGATGCCTACATGGATTCGGTACCGCTGGTCTGTTTCAGCGGCCAGGTGCCGACGAGTTTGATCGGCAACGATGCCTTTCAGGAAGCCGACAATATCGGATTGAGCCGGCCCTGCACGAAATACAATTTTCTCGTGAAGGACGTCAACGACCTGGCCACGACCATCAAGGAAGCCTTTTACATCGCCACGACGGGACGGCCCGGCCCGGTGCTCGTGGACATTCCAAAAGATGTGTCCATGGCCAAGACCGAGTTTACCTATCCGAGTTCTGTGGCGATCCGCGGCTACAATCCGACCTACGAGGGCAACAAGTGGCAGATCAAGCAGGCTGCCGAAGCCATCATGAAGGCGAAGAAGCCGATTTTGTACGTCGGCGGGGGCGTCGTGTTTTCGGGAGCCTCCAAAGAATTGCTCGAATTGGCCGAGATGACCCAGATTCCCGTAGATATGACCTTGATGGGGCTCGGCGCGTTTCCGGGTGAACATCCGCAGTCGATGGGCATGTTGGGGATGCACGGCACCTATTGTGCCAACATGGCGATCCATTACTCCGACTTGGTGATTGCCGTCGGGGCGCGATTCGACGACCGCGTGACGGGCAAAGTTTCGGAGTTCTGCCCTTACGCCAAGGTGATCCATATTGATATCGACCCGACCTCGATCCGCAAGAACGTCCATGTGGATATCCCGATCGTGGGCGACTGCAAGGCGGTCTTGCGGGAACTGATTCAGATCCTTAAGGCCACCGTCAACGGGGATCAGCGAGAGCTCCGCAAGCCCTGGTGGGATCAAATCCGCGAATGGCAGGAGGCGCATCCGTTGGCCTATCAACAGGAGCCTGAAGGGGCGATCAAGCCGCAACATGTCATCAAGCGCTTGTATGAACTCACGAAGGATCGGGACCCGATCGTCTCGACCGACGTGGGCCAGCACCAGATGTGGACGGCCCAGTATTTCAAACTCGCCAAACCGAATCGCTGGTTGACCTCGGGCGGCCTGGGCACGATGGGGTTCGGATTTCCGGCCGCCATGGGGGCGCAGGCTGCGTTCAGGAACCGGCTGGTGCTCTGCGTCGCCGGCGACGGCAGCGTGCAGATGAACATGCAGGAGATGGCCACCGCCGTCGTGTCGAAGTTGCCGGTGAAGGTCATCATCCTGAACAATCGGTTCCACGGCATGGTCCGCCAGTGGCAGGACCTGTTCTATGAAGGCCGCTATGCGTCCAGCTATCTCGACACGACGCCGGATTTCGTGAAGTTGGCCGAGGCCTACGGAGCGATCGGGTTGCGGGCGAACAGTGTCGGTGAGTTGGACGCGGTGCTGAAGGCGGCGATCGAAACCGACAAGCCGGTCGTCGTGGACGTGCCGACCTATCCCTATGAGAATTGTTACCCGATGATTCCGGCCGGCGGATGCAATCACGAGATGATTCTTGAAGATCCGCCCGAACTGAAGAAGAAGCAGGCCGGCGTGCCCGGCACCGGATCGACCGAAGATAAGGATACGATCTTAACAGCCTAACTCACGCTGTCAGCCGACGGCTATCAGCTCAGAGCTCTCTGATGGAACACATCATTGCAGTCACCGTAGAAAATAAGTTCGGCGTTTTGTCTCGCGTGGCCGGATTGTTCAGCGGGCGCGGCTTCAACATCGAAAGCCTGTCCGTGGCGCCGACACTCGATCCCTCGATGTCGCAGATGACCATCGTGACATCAGGCGACGACCGGATCGTGGAGCAAATCGTCAAGCAATTGAACAAGCTGATCGATGTCATCAAGGTCGTGGATCTCAATGAGAGCGAATTCGTCTCGCGTGAGACGGCCTTGATCAAGGTTCACACCAAGGCGGAAGATCGGGCTGAGGCGCTCCGGATCGCGGACATTTTTCGAGCGAACGTCGTCGATTCGACGCCCTCGACCTACACCATCGAGGTGACGGGCGACCCGAAGAAGATCGAGGCCATCATCAATCTGTTGCAGCCGCTCGGCATCAAGGAGCTGATTCGGACCGGGCGGGTGGCGATTGCGCGAGAAGCGATCAGGCCGGCCGTCAGCCAACCCAAGAAAGTCGCGCGGGAATAGCGCGCTCGCCTCTCTGTGCGGCCGTAGTTTCCATCCACGTGTCCTATGAACCCTCAGGAGTGACGTATGAAGATCTATTACGACAAAGATGCCGACCTGCAGCTCATCCGTGGAAAGAAGGTGGCCGTGATCGGTTACGGAAGCCAGGGGCATGCCCACTCGCTCAATCTCAAAGAAAGCGGCGTATCGGTCGTCGTCGGTTTGCGTGAGGGTAGCTCCTGGAAGAAGGCGGAAGCGAGCGGGTTGAAAGTCATGCCGGTGGCCGACGCCGTGAAGGCGTCCGACGTGGTCATGATCCTGGCCCCGGATGAGGCACAGGCGGCGATTTATCGGCAGGAGATTGCGCCGAACTTGAAGCCCGGCTCCTATTTGGCGTTCGGCCACGGATTCAATATCCACTTCGGGCAAATCGTGCCGCCGGCGAACATCAACGTATTTATGGTGGCGCCAAAAGGGCCGGGCCACTTGGTGCGGTCGGAATATACGAAAGGCAGCGGAGTTCCTTGCCTGCTGGCCGTTCATCAGGACCACAGCGGCAATACTCGTCAGGTGGGCTTGGCCTATGCCAGCGCCATCGGCGGCGGCAGAGCCGGCGTGATCGAGACCAACTTCCGCGAAGAGACGGAAACGGATTTATTCGGCGAGCAGGCGGTGTTGTGCGGAGGGCTCACCTCGCTGATTCAAGCCGGATTCGAGACGCTCGTGGAGGCGGGGTATTCGCCCGAGATGGCCTACTTCGAGTGTTTGCACGAGGTCAAACTGATCGTCGATCTGATTTATCAGGGCGGCATCGCCAACATGCGCTACTCGATCAGCACGACGGCGAAGTACGGCGACATTACCCGCGGTCCGCGCGTGGTGACCGAACAGACCAAGCAGGAAATGAAGAAGATCCTCGGGGAGATCCAGAGCGGGCAATTCGCCAAGGAATGGGTGCTGGAGAACCAGGCGAACCGGCCGGTCTACAATGCCTTGTTGAAAAAGGGCGAAGGCCATCCGATCGAAGAAGTCGGTGCCCGTCTTCGAGGCATGATGCCATGGTTGAAAAAAGATCAGCTCGTTGACAAGAACAAAAACTAACCCTTCAGCCGGGCTCTGCATGGTACCATCTAAAGAGAGCCTGGAGGTCTATGGCTGATCGAGCCGCTGGAATACCGATCGTAAAGGAAGGGTGGCCGTTCGTCGGTGGTCTGGGAGGCGCGGCGCTGCTTTTTGGCTTGGTCGGCTGGACCATTCCGACGGCGCTGGCGGGAGGGTTCATGCTCTTCACCGCTTGGTTCTTCCGGAATCCCAGCCGGACCATCCCCCAGCAGCCCAACGTGGTGGTGTCGCCGGGCGACGGCAAAGTGATCGCCATCGAGGAAGAGTTCGAGCCGCGCTACCTGAAGGAGAAGAGCATCAGGGTCACGGTCTTCTTGAACGTGTTCGATGTACATGTGAATCGAATGCCCTGTGCCGGGACGGTGGAAGGCATCAGTTATCAACCGGGCCAGTTTCTCGTGGCCAGCAAGCCGGAGGCGACGCTCCATAACGAGCAAAATGCCGTCATGTTGAAGACGGCCTCAGGAGCGAAAGTGCTCTGTGTGCAGGTTGCGGGATTGATCGCCCGCCGAATCGTCTGTTGGGTCGGGCAGGGAGACCTGGTGCAGCGGGGTGAACGGTACGGATTGATCAGGTTCGGATCGCGGATGGATACCTTCGTGCCGCTTGGTTCCAAGATTTGCGTTGCGGTGGGTGATCGGGTCAAGGGGGGAGAAACCATCGTGGGGGAACTCCGATGAAATCACCGGCCATGCGGGCTCCGTTTGCCAAGGGCAATCGAAAACGACAGGCCATGTACTTGATTCCTAATCTGTGCACGACGGGGAATTTGTTTTGCGGCGTCTTTGCCATTTTGTCTGTGTTCAACGGTCACCATCTGACCGCGGCCATCGCGATCCTGGTCGGGATGATCTTCGATATGCTGGACGGCAAGTTGGCTCGGTTGACGAACAGCACCGGCCAGTTCGGCATCGAATACGATTCCCTGTCGGATGTCGTATCGTTCGGTGTCGCGCCTGGCGTGCTCATCTATTCCTACGCCTTGAGCGGGCAGGGGATGTTCGGGGTGGCGGTCATGTTCGCCTATGTCGCGATGGGGGCGGTCCGGTTGGCGCGGTTCAACGCCACGGTGAGCACGTCCGACAGCAAATACTTCACGGGGCTGGCCATTCCGGCGGCGGCCGGCGTCATCGCCTCGTTGGTGATCTTCGATCTCCACTTCACCCAGATGGGTGCCGAAGTGAAGCCGTTGCTGATCTTAGTGATCACGTTTGCCTTGGCGTTTCTCATGGTGAGCACGATCAAGTACCGCAGCTTCAAGGACCTGAAGTTCCGGCGAGGCGATCACTTTACCTACCTGGTGTGGGGCATTCTCGCCTTGATGTTGATTGCGGCCTGGCCGCAGGTTATGGTATTCGTCATCTTTGCCGGCTATGCCCTGTCCGGTCCGATTGCACGGCTCTGGACGGTGGTGGCCAAGAGCGCAGGGAAGCAGGTTGCGAAGACCGATGCGCCGGTGTTGGATTCGAGAGAATAGGAATGGCTGTGATGAGGAGTAGTAGGCGGAACCGACCGAACTGAGAGAGCTGGTGGGTGGTGCGAACCAGCCGGTCATTTGCCGAACTCGCCTCTGAGCTGGACTCGTGAAGCCTCTGCGGTGGTAGTGAGTCCCGAGTCATCCACGTCACGGATCGAATCAAGGGCGGTAGGATGGGGAATCCTCTTCATCTACTGCTGAATCAGGGTGGTACCACGAAGTTCCGAAAGGCCTTCGTCCCTGTCCAGGGGCGAAGGCCTTTTCTTTTGAGGCTGGTGAAAATGGCTTTCTGCTGCGTTCTCGCGGCGCTCAACGACTCGACGTACCAGACGACGTACGCCTCGTCGTTTCGCTTGCTGCGGCCTTGCCGAAAGGCCATTTTGACCAGCCTCGAATACTAAGGGAGGTGTGCCATGACCAGGATGATCAGAATATTCGACACGACGTTGCGGGACGGCGAACAATCGCCTGGGGCGAGCATGAACGTCGAAGAGAAGCTCATGATCGCCAAGCAGCTGGCGCGCCTCGGCGTGGATATCATCGAAGCCGGCTTTGCCTATAGTTCGCCCGGTGATTTCGAGGCGGTGCGCCGGATCGCCCAGGAAGTCGAGGGGCCGGTGGTCTGCAGTCTCGCCAGGGCGAGGCCGGAGGACATTACGCGGGCCCATGAAGCCTTAAAGGGTGCGCCGAAGGTCCGCATCCATACCTTTCTTTCGGCGTCGGACATCCACCTCAAGCACCAGTTCCGCATGACGCGGGAAGAAGCGAAGCGGCGTGCCGTGGAGATGGTGCAATTGGCCCGCACCTATGTCGAGGATGTCGAGTTTTCGCCGATGGATGCGAGCCGAGCAGATCCGACCTACCTCTGTGAGGTCATCGAGGCGGTCATTGCGGCAGGGGCCGGGACGGTCAATATTCCCGACACGGTGGGGTATGCCAACCCTCAGGAGTTCGGTGGGTTGATTAAGAGGATCAAGGACAGCGTATCGACCAGCGGACAGGCCGTGATCTCCGTCCATTGCCACAACGATTTGGGGTTGGCCGTGGCCAACAGCCTTGCCGCGGTGATGGCGGGAGCCGGGCAGGTCGAATGTACGATCAACGGCATCGGCGAACGGGCGGGCAACACCTCGTTGGAAGAAGTCGTCATGGGTTTGCGGACGCGCAAAGACTGGTATGGGGCCGATACGAAGGTCGTCACCGAAGAGATTGCAAAGACCAGCCGTCTCGTGAGCAAGATCACCGGCATGGTCATCCAGCCGAACAAGGCCATCGTCGGCGCCAATGCCTTTGCCCACACGTCCGGCATCCACCAGGATGGGTTGCTGAAGGATAAGACGACCTATGAGATCATGCGGCCGGAATCCATCGGGCTTGAGCAGAACAAGCTGGTGATGGGCAAGTTGTCCGGGCGCCATGCGTTCCGTCAGCGGCTGGAGGAGTTGGGCTACAAGCTGACGGAGGACGAGGTCAACCATGCGTTCGAACGGTTCAAACGGTTGGCGGACCAGAAGAAAGAGATTTACGAGGAAGATATCGAAGTGATCGTGTCCGAAGAAGTCGCCAAGATGTCGGAGCGGGTGGTCTTGAAGGCGTTTCATGTCGAAAGCGGGACCAATATGGTGCCGAAGGCCACGGTTGAGCTGGAGATCGACGGGAAACCGGTGACCCACAGCGGGACCGGGGACGGGCCGGTCGACGCGGTCTACCGGACGATCGCTGCCATGACCAAGACGAAGAGCAAGTTGCTGATGTTCGGTGTCAACGCCATTACCGGCGGCACGGATGCGCAAGGGGAGGTGTCCGTGCGGCTTGAAGAAGCCGGACGGACGGTGTCCGGGCATGGAGCCGATACGGATATCATTACCGCCGCTGCACGGGCCTATCTGAACGCCCTCAATAAGCTGGCCTATTTCGCCGTCAAGCAGGAGGAAGGAATTCAGAAGGTCAGCTTGATTTGATCTGCAGCTGCACGGTAGATTTCTCGATCCCGGTCGGCGCCTGGGTGGAGGCTGGGCTCGAAAGGGTTTCTCTTGGTCACCATCGCGAGCATCGATGCATGATGTGGAATACGCATCTTCGGCGTTGTCCTGAATTTTTAGCGGGAGACCATACCAGGCTGCGGGAGCTGCTTCACCCAGGGAAGGCGCCCCTCAAATTGGAATACAGCCTGGCGCACGGATTTTTGGACCCAGGCAGGCAGTCCCTCTGGCATCGATTGCAATCGTCGGAGGTCTATTACTTCATTGCCGGTCGCGGTGTGATGCTGGTCGAAGAAGAATCCTCGACGGTGGAGGCCGGTTCGGTGATTTATGTGCCGCCGGGGGCCAAACAGTCGCTGCTGAACAACGGGCAGGACCCGATTGAGTTTCTCTGCCTGGTCGATCCGGCCTGGACGCCGGAATGTGAAGCGGTCGTCGAATAGTCGAGAGGAGACGCACAGGTGAAAGCGAGAATCGCAGTCTTGGCCGGCGACGGAGTCGGCCGTGAAATCGTCCCGGAAGCGGTCAAGGTGTTGAAGTCCGTGGCAGAGCGGTACGGCCATAATTTTGAATTTGTCTCCGGTGATGTCGGCGGCCATGCCATCGATAAAGTCGGGGTGCCGTTGCCGCAGGAAACCCTGTCGATTGCGAAACAAAGCGATGCGGTGTTGCTCGGGGCGGTCGGCGGCCCGAAATGGGAAGGGCTGGAGTACAGCCTTCGTCCCGAGCGGGCGTTGCTCGGCTTGCGGGAACAACTCGGGCTCTATGCCAATTTGCGTCCGGCCAAGCTCTATCCCATGCTCGCCGACGCCTCCACCTTACGGAGGGACGTCATCGAGGGGATCGACCTGCTGGTCATCCGCGAGCTGACCGGCGGCATTTATTTCGGCAAGCCGAAGGGCATCGAACCGTTGCCCGGCGGCGGAGAGCGCGGGTTCAACACGGAAGTCTATACGACCGATGAAATTCGCCGGATCGCCGTGGTGGCGTTCGAGACGGCTCGCAAACGCCGCAAGAAGGTCACCTCGGTGGACAAGGCCAACGTGCTGGAATCTTCGGAATTGTGGCGGCGGGTGGTGACGGACGTGCAGAAGGACTATGCAGACGTGGCCTTGAGCCACATCTACGTCGATAACTGTGCGATGCAGTTGGTGCGGAATCCACGGCAATTCGACGTGTTGCTCTGCAACAACATCTTCGGCGATATCCTCAGCGATGAGGCGGCGATGCTGACCGGTTCGATCGGCATGTTGCCCTCCGCCAGCGTCGGGGCCAAGGTGGGCCTCTTCGAGCCGATCCACGGCAGCGCCCCGGACATTGCGGGGAAAAACATCGCCAATCCGATCGCAACCATTGCCTCCGCGGCGATGATGTTGTCCTATGCCTTCCGGCTTGAGAAGGAGGCGGAGGCCATCGAGCAGGCGATCGTCAGGACCCTGGATCAGGGGTTCCGCACCAAGGACATTCATGCCGAGGGCATGAAGTCGGTCGGCACCACCGAGATGGGTGATGCCATTGTGCGCAATCTCGCCTCGTGAGCCACATGACCAGCGCTTCGAAAACCGGGATCATTGAGACCGTGGCAGGCAACGGTGAGCCGGGGTATGCAGGAGACGGCGGGCCTGCTCAAGCGGCTTCATTGCACGAACCGAAAGGTCTCTGCCTCGATCGAGAGGGGAATCTCTATATCGCGGATTCTGAAAATCACGTCGTGCGCCGCGTCGACCGGGCGACGGGGATCATTACGACCGTCGCCGGGATCTGTCCTGGCGGTGCGACCGAACCGGCTTCAGGGCAAGCAGCACACCTGCCGATCGACGGAGAAGAGGATCCCTTTGCCGACGCATCGGCGGATAAGGCCAATGCCTACAAGCAGGTCACCGATCTCCGCGGGACCGTGCGCTACGTCACCGGAGGGCGGCTCGCCGTCGAGCGCGATTTGGGAGACGGCGGCCCTGCCTGCCAGGCCAGGCTGAACTTTCCCAGCGCCGTGGCGGTCGATCGGTCGGGGAATCTGTACATCGCCGATACGATGAACCATCGCGTGAGGAAGGTCGATGGTGCGTCCGGTGTGATCACGACCCTGGCCGGGACGGGGCAGGCGAGGTTTTCCGGAGACGGCGGTCCGGCGGTTCTTGCCGCGCTTAATGAGCCGACCGGCGTGGCCGTCAACGACGATGCGCTCTATATAGCCGATCAGAACAACAATCGTGTGCGTATGGTGCAATTGGCCACCGGGGTGATCACGACGGTCGCCGGAGACGGCCAGGCTTCGTACAACGGCGATCAGGTTCCGGCCTTGCAAGCCGGCCTGGCGGGACCCAGCGGCGTGGCTCTAGGGGAAGAGGGTCTGTTGTATGTGGCCGATACGTTCAGCAGCCGAATACGGTCGGTCGATCCGGCAACAGGGCGGATCGAGACGGCAGTGGGCGACGGCGGTACGTATCGTTACCAGGGGCCGGATGAGCCTCACTCACAGAGCCTTTCCAGGCCCGCCGGAATCGCCGTCGGCCCGAATGGGAATCTGTTCATCACGGATTCGGACAGTCACTTGATCCGGGTCTGGGATAGGCGGACGAAGACCATTACACGCCTTTCCGGGACAGGCATCGCGCAGTTCGGCGGCGACGGCGGCGATGCCCTGGCAGGAAGCCTCAGTTATCCATTCGGCGTGGCGGTCGATGCGATCGGGACCGTCTATATTGCGGATACGTTCAACCACCGCATCAGGGTTCTGACACCCGCCGCGTAAGGACAGCATCATGTTGAAGAAGAAAAAAGCTTACACGGTCGCGATACTTGGCGCGACCGGGGCCGTCGGGAAGGAAAGTCTTGAGATCCTGGAAGAGCGCAAGTTCCCGATCGAGCAGCTGCGCCTCTTCTCATCGAAGCGGTCGGCCGGCGAAGTGTTGTCCTGCCAGGAGAAGGACTATAAGGTCGAGGAATTGACGGCGGCCTCTTCCTTCGCCGGTGTGGACATCGCCTTCGTGTCCGCCACGGATGCCATCAGCCGGGACTACGGAGCGCGATTGGGGGCTGCGGGTGTCGTCGTCATCGACGACAGCGCGGTCTTTCGAATGGACCCTGATGTGCCGCTGGTGGTGCCGGAGGTCAACGCCGTTGCGCTGCGAGTCATGCCCCGCGGGATCGTGGCGATTCCCAACTGTACGACCACTCCGCTCGTCATGGCGCTCAAGCCGCTTCGCGACGCCGCCGGGATCAAGCGGGTTGTGGTGACGACCTTTCAATCGGTGTCCGGGACCGGGGCTGCGGCCATGGACGAACTGGTCGACCAGACGAAGGCCTTGATCTCCTTTCAAGACGTGAAGGTACAGGTCTATCCCTATCAAATCGCCTTCAACCTCTTGCCGCAGGTCGGATCGTTCGGCGAAGGCGGCGACTGTTCGGAAGAGGTCAAGATCGTCCGCGAGACTAGGAAAATTCTCGAGATGCCCTCGCTGCGGGTCACGGCGACCACGGTGCGGGTGCCGGTCCTACGCTGCCACTCCGAGGCCATCAACGTCGAGCTCGAACGGCCGCTGAAGGCGAATGAGGCGCGGGCGGCTCTCGCGGAAATGCCGGGCGTGATCGTCTATGACGATCCCCTGAAGAAACTGTACCCGATGCCGTTCGATGTATCCGGCAAGGACGAAGTCTATATCGGGCGGGTCCGCGAAGACGAGTCGATCACCAACGGCTTGAACCTTTGGGTCGTGAGCGACAATCTCCGGAAGGGCGCCGCCCTCAATGCCGTTCAAATCGCCGAATGTCTGATACAATGAGCGATGGCAGGGAACGGTATCGGCCGTTGGTTGATTGTCGTGGGGTTGGCCCTTGCCGTCGTGGGAGTCCTGCTGATTCTGGCGGAAAAATGGCCCGGCTTCGGTTCCCTGTTCGGGTGGATCGGTAAATTACCGGGGGACCTCTCGTTCAAGCGAGAGCAGTTCAGTGTCTATGTCCCGATCGCGACCAGTCTGGTGCTCAGCATTCTGCTGAGTGTGGTCCTCTACGTCCTCTCATGGCTCTTTCGCCGCTGACTCGAGGCATCCTGTGCAGTCTGGCCGCTGTGGGGGGCGCGTTGCTGTCATCCCTTGCCCATCCCCATCCCGCTTTTGCCGAATCCATTCGCGTGTTGTTGGCTCAAGAAGCTCCGTTCGTGGAGGTGCGCTCGGACGGAGACCTGACCCTGGCGACTGAGATGGGCGAAATGAAACTGCTGCGTTCCCCGATCCATATCGCATCACGGGGAGACGGGTTGCATGTCAACGGCCGGCGGATGGTGGGCGGGCAGGTGGTCATTCGGCCGCTCCGGAATACGCTCTCGCTGGTGTTAGGGAAAGACGGCGGGACCGTTGCGGGGAGTCGGCTTGGATCGACCGGGCAGAGTGCCGCCGGGGCGACCAGGGACGCCGAGTTGCCGGTCAGCGGGACCCTGTTGGTATTGCGGAAGGGGCGCACGCTCTTCGTCGTGAACCAGGTTGATTTGGAAGAATATGTAAAGGGTGTGGTGCCTTCGGAGGTCAGTTCCGCTTGGCATCCGGAAATGTTGAAGGTGCAGGCGGTGGCGGCGCGAACCTATGCGCTCTATAACAAGATGCTCAGTGCCGGGCGGGACTATGATGTGGTGGCCACCACTCAAGACCAGGTCTATCGTGGCCGTTCCGGTGTCGACCATCGAGTGGAAGAGGCGGTGGAATCGACCAGGGGCATCGTCGTCACGCACCAACAGGCGCCCATTTATGCCGCCTTTTCCTCCACCGCGGCCGGCCCGACCGAGGATGCCGTCAATGTGTGGGCGAACAAAGACCTGCCCTATCTCAAGGGGGTCGAATGTCCTTTTGATCTCGAATCGCCGTACTATCAATGGAAGGCCAGCGTAAAGATCGATCAGCTGGAGCAGAATTTGCGGCGCCAGGGATTTTCCGTCGGGACGATCGCCACCATCACTCCGATTGCCTATAGCCGTGCCGGACGGGTGGCGCGCCTGCGAATCTTGCACTCGGGCGGCGAGACGGTGCTGCGGGGTGAAGACCTGCGCAAGGCGGTGGGCTATACCGTCATCCCAAGCACCCAGTTCGAGGTCGAATCGATCGGCGCCGAGGTGCTGTTTGCCGGCTATGGAGCAGGCCATGCCGTGGGGCTCTGCCAATGGGGTGCGAAAGAACTAGCCGAACTCGGTTATTCGTACCGCAGCATTTTGCAATACTACTATCCGGGAACCGAGCTGCATGACGCGACCCTGTCGCGGTTGATGACGCCGACCCTGCCGACCCCCTGATGCTGCTCAGCGAGTTCGATTTCCCCTTCGATCCGGCGCTGGTGGCCGATCATCCGGTCACCCCCCGTCATCACGCGCGGTTGCTGGTGGTGGATCGTGTGAGCGGGATGCGAACGCATCGGCAGGTCGCCGACCTCCCCGTCCTTCTGCGACAGGGCGACTTGGTGGTGGTCAATGATACGAAGGTCATGCCGGCACGGGTGCCGGCGCAGGTTCGCTCGACGGGAAAACCGATCGATCTGCTGTTTGTTCAGGATCTCGGGCAGGGTTTGTGGGAAGTGCTCCTCAAGGGACGGTTTCGACCAGGAGCCATGATCGCGTTTCCCGACGGGGGGTGCGGAGAGATCGTGGAACGCAGCCAGGCCCAAACCACATTGAAGGTTATGGGCGTCGCGAGCGTTTATGATCTCATGCAGGCGGCCGGCACGATGCCGCTTCCTCCCTACATCAAACGCCCTCCGACGCAGGATGATCGGCAGTGGTACCAGACCATGTTCGCGCAGCGCGAAGGGGCGATCGCCGCACCCACCGCCGGGCTGCATTTTACAGGCGAGTTGGTCCAGGCCTTGGCTGAGAAAGAAATTGAGTTGGCCCGGGTGACCTTGCACGTCGGTCCCGGCACATTCCGAAGCGTGAAGAGCGAGCAGGTCGAAGATCACCGGATGTCGGCTGAACGAGTGGAAGTTTCGCTTCACGCGGTGGAGCAGATTCGTCGGGCGAAGGAACGCGGAAATCGGGTGGTGGCGATCGGCACGACCGTGGTGCGGGCGCTGGAGACCGCTGCGCGAGAGGGGGCCGGCATCCAGCCGTTTCAAGGCGCTGCCGAGCTCTTCATCACGCCTGGGTTCCGCTTCCAAGTCATCGATGCGCTGATGACCAATTTTCACCTACCCCGAACCACATTACTGATGCTGGTCTCGGCCTTTGTGGGGGTGGCGCCGCTTCGCGCAGCCTACGAAGAGGCGGTGGCGGAACGGTATCGGTTCTATAGTTACGGCGATGCGATGCTGATCGGGACGGGGTGGGCGGGAGCTACATGAGCTCCTTGTGAACCTTGATGGGGATCCTGCTCTTCATCGATTCACTATAGGCCATGAGGGCCCGTTGCTGCTTCTGAAAGAGGAAGCTCTGGAAAATCCGTTCCTTCGCGGCCTCAGCCTTGGCGGGATCCTTTTCCCCTTCGCGTGTGACGAGGGCCTGCGCCTCCGTATATTCGGACGGCGTGAGGGCGACCGCATCCATGATGACCAATCGCGCCTTGTTGGTGAGGATATCCTTGGCTTCCATGGCTTCGAAGGACGCGGGCGTCAAACGATTCGCCGCGAGCAGCCGGCGATAGGCCTCGGGGTCGAAACTGCCGTTCCGCTGAAACTCCGTTCGCTGCATGATCGCCTTCCGCAAGTCCTCGTCGGAGACGGTGAGCCCCATTTCCTTCGCGACGTGCAGCCACATGCGGTTGTCGATGAGTTGCTCCAGCACGAATTGCTTGAGGAATTCATCCTTGATGTCGTTCTGCCCCTTGTCCTTGTAGAAGCGATACGTATTCTCGTAGGCGCGGCGAAACTCATCCAGCGGGATCGTCTGGTCGCCGACGGATGCGACGACGTTGCCGGTCTGCTCGCCGAATCCCCACCACCCCATGGTGATGATGAAGGCAAGGGCGAGCAGGCCCATGATGGTCTTGAGGAACCAGGGATAGTCGTGCGCTGCTTCGCGTAACAGTTTGATCATCGGCTTCGCCTCTTCTCGGCAGGGATTTCCCGAATTCTACTCAGGCGACGACGACAAAGGCAAGCGGAAGACGCGCCTCGCAGGACGTGCGGGAAGATTGCGACTTTGTTTGTGCAGGTCGGAGAGATTTGTTATAGTGTCGATGAATTGAGGAGATCTCCATTGGCGGAGGGGGGAACCGGGCCAGGCCCGTTCGAACTGGGCGTCTATCCGAAAGCCCAGGTGCTGAACCGGTTCATTGCCAAGGTGATCGACCTCCTGATCGTGGCCGCGGCGAGTAGAGTGGTCCCTCCGGTCGGTGTCCTTGCCGGACTTGCCTACATATTGCTGGCCGATGGGTTCGGAGGCGGCCGAAGTGTCGGGAAGCGGCTGATCGGGCTGCAGACCATCGTGCCGCGCACGCGTGACCCGGCTGGGTTCAGGGAGTCGATCATCCGTAATCTGCCTTGCGGTCTGGCTCAACTGGCGTTCGAGATCCCCTATGTGGGATGGATCGGGTGGGGGGCGGTGCTTTCCCTTGAAGCCCTCTTGGTGGTCGGGAATGAACAGGGCCGTCGGTTGGGCGACGAGATCGCCAAGACCCAAGTTATTGAGAGCGGGCAGCTGGATGTGCCGGACTGAACGGACCAGGTCTCTGCTGAGCACATGAATCGCGCGAAGGGAGAGTCCCAGTGAGCTTCATGAGTGACATGTTCGGGTGGTTCTCCAACGATCTGGCGATCGATCTGGGGACGGCAACGACTCTCGTATACGTTCAAGGAAAGGGGATCGTCCTGAATGAGCCCTCCGTCGTCGCGGTTGAAAAAAAGACCGAACGCGTGATGGCGGTTGGTGCGGATGCGAAACGCATGTTGGGCCGTACGCCGGGCAATATCGTCGCGGTGCGTCCGATGAAGGAGGGCGTCATCGCCGACTTCGAAAAGGCCGAAGCGATGTTGAGCCACTTCATTCAGAAGGCGCACAACCGAACGGCGTTCGTGAGGCCGCGCATCATCATCGGGGTGCCGTCGCGGATTACCCAAGTCGAGCAGCGTGCCGTCCGTGATTCCGCCGAACTGGCGGGCGCCCGTGAGGTGTACCTGATCGAAGAGCCGGTGGCGGCCGCCATCGGGGCTGGCCTGCCGATCACCGAGCCGTCGGGCAACATGGTCGTGGACATCGGCGGCGGCACGACGGACATCGCGGTCATCTCGCTCGGCGGCATCGTGTACAGCGAGTCGGTCAAGGTGGCGGGCGATCGGATGGACGACGCCATCATGAACTACATCAAGAAGAAATATAATCTCCTCATCGGGGAGCACATGGCGGAGCGCATCAAGTTCGAGATCGGCTCGGCCTATCCCTTCGAGGAACGCAAAACCATGATGATCAAAGGGCGCGACCTGATCTCCGGCATCCCTCGAACCCTCGTGGTGGATGACGCCGAAGTCAGGGAAGCGCTGCAGGAACCCATCGGAACGATCGTGAATGCCATCAAGGTGGCGTTGGAAAACACACCGCCTGAATTGGCCGGAGACATCATTGATCGCGGTATCGTGCTCACTGGCGGCGGATCCTTGCTCAAGGGAATGGACACTCGGTTCCGTGAAGAAACGAATCTTCCGATCATTACGGTCGATGATCCGCTGACCTCCGTGGTACTGGGGGTCGGGAAGATTCTCGACGAGTTGGACCTTCTTCGCAAGGTGTCCGTCATGTCGCAGTGCAGTACCGCACGATGAGCTCCATCCTGAGTGTGGATGGCTATCTCGCGCTCAACATACGGCACCAGGCGTCTCGCCGTCATTCTGTTCGCCCTCTTGCTCGCGGCCCTCTTCCTTCTTCCTAGTCAAAGCCAGAGGCTGTTGCAGTACGTCGGTGGGCCGCTCGGACAGATCCTCAGCCTTCCGCTCGCCGCGTTCTCCTCTCTCGATCACGGCATTTCCGAAACCTGGGACGGCTACGTCGCCCTACAGGGGGTCCGTGAAGAAAACCGCCAGCTGCGCCGCGAGATCGAGCTGCTCAAAGGGCAGAACAATCAACTGCGCGAATCCGTTTCGGCGACGCAACGTTACGAGGCCTTGTTGAATTTCAAGGAGCAGGCATCTTTCCAAACCGTGGCGGCTCACGTGATCGGGCGGGACGCCACGAATTGGTACCGAGGGGTGATCCTCAACAAAGGCGAGAGCGACGGGGTGCGCCCTGAAATGGGTGTGGTGACGCCTGCCGGTGTTGTGGGGCGAATCGTGAAGGCCAATTCCACCTCGTCGGTGGTCCTGTTGGTCACCGATCCGAACAATGCGGTTGCGGGCCTGGTGCAGCGCACCCGCGACGAAGGCATCGTCGAAGGGACCAGCCATGGGCGGGCGCGGCTCAAGTATATTCCGTTGTTGTCGCGGGTCCAGGCGGGCGACCACGTCGTAACCTCGGGATTGACGGGTGCCTTTCCGCGCGGTTTGGCGATCGGGCGGTTGACGCAGGTCGAAAAGTCCGAGGGGGATCTGTTTCAGTCGGCGGAAATCGAACCGGAGGTCGATCTGTCGAAGCTGGACGAAGTGTTGGTCATTACGGCGCCCTATGAGGATGCCGACGCCGCGCAGAAGCTGCTTCAGGAGATCCACGGAGATCGAAAGAAGCCATGAAGTTTCTGTTGTATGTCCTGCTGGCGCTTGTGGTGGTGCCCCTCCAAACGACGCTGTTGCACTACGTCGACATCTTCGGCGTCCGTCCCGATCTTGGCTTGGTGGCGGCGTGCCTCGTGGGGTTTCTCGGGGGAGAGCTCGATGGGCTCATCCTCGGGCTGCTGTTGGGCTATTCGCAAGATATGCTGTCCGCCGGGGATCTCTGGGTCAATGTGGTGACGAAGGGAGGGGCCGGGTTTCTCGCCGGTCTGGCCGGACGCCATATGGCCCATATCACTCCGGCCGTGCTGACCGTCGGCTTGGCGATCATCTCCTGCCTGTCGAGCGGAGTATTCCTCTATTCCATGAGTCCGGCAAGCCTTGAGGAGATTTGGATGGGGGTGCGCTCGACCGTCCTGCTGCAGGCTGCGTTCGATGCCGCCATCGGAGCCGGCCTGTACATGGTATTTCGCCGGCGGTGGTCGGATGATCGAATGGTGACGGAGGGAGCGCTCTAACCCATGCGAATCCCACGACGAGACTCGGCGAAGGTGTGACGGGCATGGCATCCGCCGGATTCAACGATTCCGATCTCCTTGATCTCCAGCGGCGGCTGGTCATCCTGCGTGTGGGCCTCTTGCTGGTGGTGGCGTTGCTCGCCCTGCGACTGTGGCATCTGCAGATTCGAGAAGGACCGTACTATCGGGATCTCTCGGAAAACAACCGCACCCGCTCGGTGGTGCTCGAACCGGCCCGCGGCCTCATTTTCGACCGCAACGGCGTCTTGCTGGCGAACAACGTACCGAGTTTTACCCTGTACGTGACGCTGGAAGACGTGAAGGACCGCCAGGCACTGGTCGCGCAGTTGGCCTCCCTGCTCAATTTGGACCCGGATGTCATTCAGAAGAAATTGTCGATCGGAAAGGGGAGCAAGCTGCAGCCCCGCAAAATCAAGGACCGGCTGACGTTGCGGGAGGCGACCCTGATCGAGTCCCATCGGTTGGATTTGCCCGGCGTGATGATTCAGGTGGAATCGCAACGGAACTATCCCGGCGGCGCGGTGGCCGCACACCTGTTGGGGTACGTCGGCGAAGTGTCGGCGGATCAGCTCGAGAAGGCGGAATTTGCGGATCTCCATCAAGGCAGCATCGTGGGGCAGTATGGGGTGGAAAAAACGTTCGACCGCCAGGTGCGGGGACGTGCGGGACAGAAGAGCGTCGAAGTTGATGCGCTCGGCCACGAAAAACGCGCCGTGGTTGCGGAGAGGCCGGTGGCGGGCGACGATCTCTATCTCACCATCGACATCCGCCTGCAAAAGATCGCCGAGGATCTCTTGGGCGAGGAATCCGGCGCGATCGTGGCCTTGGATCCCACCACCGGCGATATTCTGGCGATGGCCAGCCGCCCGGGGTTCGATCCGAACGTCTTGTCGAAAGAATTGACCAACAAACAGTGGGTTGAAATCGTCCAGAACGAGGGGCGTCCGCTGAACAACCGCGCGATGCAAGGTCAGTATCCTCCGGGCTCGACCTTCAAAGTCGTCATGGCTGCTGCGGCCCTTGAATCCAACACGGTGACACCCTCGACGACGGTCCGGTGCAACGGCGGGTATCAATTCGGCAATCGTTTGTTCCGCGATTGGAAGGCGGGCGGACATGGATCGGTCGATATGAACGAGGCGTTGATCCACTCTTGCGACGTCTATTTTTATACGGTCGGCCAGCGGATGGGGATCGACACGATTGCAGAGTATGCGAAACAGTTCGGCCTCGGGCAGGAGACCGGGATCGAACTGCCGTCGGAGCGTGTCGGGATCGTGCCGTCCACAGCTTGGAAGCAGAAGGCCAGAAATCAGCCGTGGTATCCCGGCGAAACCATTTCGGCCGCGATCGGTCAAGGGTATGTCACCGTGACGCCCTTGCAGATGGCGAGCGTGATCGGGACGGTGGCGAACGACGGAGTGGCGGTGCGGCCGCGCTTGGTGCAGGCCGTGATGAACCGCGCGGCCGGAGAGCGTGCCGAATTCCCCCCCACGATTCGCGGAAAAGTGGCGGTCAGGCCCGCGACGCTCGCCTTGATCAAATCGGCGCTGGCCGACGTGGTGACGAAGGGCACTGCGACGAGGGCCAAATCGCCCTTGGTCACGATTGCGGGAAAAACCGGGACGGCTCAGACGGCGGCCCTGCGCACCGGTCCGGAGAAAGATATCCCGAAGAAGTTCCGGGACCATGCGTGGTTCGTCGCCTTTGCCCCGGTGGAGGCGCCGCGCATCGCGGTGGCCGTCTTGGCCGAGCACATGGGGCATGGGGGATCGGCTGCCGCGCCCTTGGCGAAGGACATCATCGAGGCCTATGTGAAAGCCTATCCCCAGGTGGTCGGCGGAGCGCCTGCCGGCAATCGAACGAAGGTGCCTGTCCCTGCAGTCGAGGCGCGGCCGAGGACATAATGATCGACCGCGTGATCGACAGCCGGGGGTTGGATAGTTTCGATCTCCGTTTCATCGGGTTGATCGCCGTCATCCTGTCGGTCGGGGTGCTGTCGATCTACAGTGTCACCCACTCTCAGGACACGGCCTTTCCCTTTTATCTCAAGCAGCTCGTCTGGATTCTCTTGGGCACGGCGGCGTTCCTGGTGATGTACCTCTCGGACTATCACAAGATCGCCCGGCTGGCCTATCCGACCTATGCGGTGATCCTGATCCTGCTGGCGGTCGTCCTGGTCATGGGCAAGTCCAGTCGCGGGGCACAGCGATGGATCCCGATCGGGCCCTTTGCTTTCCAGCCTTCCGAATTTGCCAAGCTGGTGCTGGTGTTGGTGTTGGCGAATTATTATTCCAGGGTGCCCCGCGTGGGATGGCTGCAGCGGGTGGTGTTGCCGGGGCTGATCGTGCTGCCCGGATTGCTGCTCATCCTCAAACAACCGGACCTGGGCAGCGGGTTGAGTTTTCTGGCGGTCTACGCAGCCATGTTGCTCATGGTCGGCGTGCGGTCGAAGGCCTTGGGGATCATCCTGCTGCTCTCCGTCATGCTGTTCCCGTTCGTGTGGGAGATGGTTTGGGCCTCGCTGCATGACTATCAACGGCAACGCGTCATGGCCTTCGTCGATCCGGACTACGATCCGGGTGGAAAGGGGTATCACGCGTTGCAATCCAAGATCGCCATCGGCTCGGGCGAGTTGTCCGGAAAGGGCCTCTATGGCGGCACGCAAAGCCAGCTGAAGTTTTTGCCGGAAGGCCACACCGACTTTGTGTTCGCCGTCTATGCCGAGGAGTGGGGATTTGTCGGGGTGCTGGTGTTGCTGGCCCTCTTTATTGCGTTGATATGGGTTTCACTGGAAATTGCCGCGCGTGCGAAAGATACGTTAGGCGCGTTGCTCGCGGCAGGCATTGTGGCAATGTTGTGTTTTTGCGTGGTGGTCAACATCGGGATGACCGCGGGGATGTTTCCCATCGTCGGAATCCCGCTTCCGTTAGTCAGTTACGGAGGCAGTGCGACCATCATGACCATGGCTTCGTTAGGGCTGTTGTTGAACGTCAAGCGACGTCGGTTGACCCTGTTCTACTAAGCCATGCCTGGACAGGGGCCGACGTGATATGAAATAACCATGTGAATCAGATCGGCATCGAACCGACTGCGAGACGAGAAAGAACCCGGGCTGTGCGTCCGCGTTCGTCTGTCTGTCCGCCTGATCTGAGTGTAAAGGAGTCTGTATGGGTGTGGAGATAGCGATCAGTATCGCGCGGGAAGAAACCCGCGTGGCGGTGCTCGATAATGGGGTCGTGACGGACCTCTATGGCGACCGCGCCAAGGATCAAGATTTTGTCGGGAACATTTACAAGGGGCGTGTGGCCAAGGTGCTGCCGGGCATGCAGGCCGCGTTCATCGATATCGGGCTGGAGAAGGCGGCATTCATGCACGTGTCCGATCTCTCGATGGATGTGGAGCCCGGAGATACCCTCGTGGAGGGTGACGACGACGACAACAAAGACTCGGAGGTTCCTAAGCCCAAGCGGCAAAGCTCGAAACCGATTGAAGAGTTGCTGTCCGAAGGACAGGAAGTCATGGTGCAAATCTCCAAAGGCCCGATCGGCACCAAAGGATCGCGGGTGACCACCTATGTGTCATTGCCGGGTCGGTACTTGGTGTTCATGCCGACCGTCGAGCACATCGGTGTGTCCCGCCGTATCCCGCGGGATGAAGAGCGGGCCCGGTTGAAAGAGATCATGAAGCGGGCGCGCAGGCCTGGGTTCGGCTACATCGTCCGGACCGTCAGTGAAGGGGTGAAGGAAGAGGAACTGCGGTCCGATGTCGAGTTTCTTCATGTCTTGTGGCAGGACGTACTGACGAAGCGGGATCAGCAGCCGGCGCCCAGCCTGTTGCACAGCGACCTGAGTCTGAGTTTCCGCGTGGTGCGGGACCTGTTCGGCCGACGGGTCGATCGACTCTGGATCGATAACCGCGAGGAGTACAACGCGATCAAGAATTTCGTCCAGCGGTTTTCGCCGGAGCAAACCTCCCGGATCCATTTTTACGACAAGGAGGAAAGTCTCTTCGACTACCTGGGCGTGGAGCAGGAAATCACCCGCGCTATGAGCCGGAAGGTCTGGCTCAAGTCCGGCGGGTATCTCGTGATCGATCACACCGAGGCGATGACGGTGATCGACGTCAATACGGGCCGCTTCGTCGGCAAGCGCGATCAGGAAGAGACCATCTTACGGAACAATCTGGAAGCAGCGCGGGAGATCGCCTATCAGGTCAAGCTGCGGGGGATCGGCGGCATCATCATCGTGGACTTCATCGACATGGAGCGGGAGAAGAATCGCGATAAGGTCTATCACGCGTTGGTGGACGCCATGTCTTCTGATAAGGCCCGCACCAGGATTTCGAGGGTGTCGGATCTCGGCTTGATCGAAATTTCCCGGGAGCGTGTGCGCGAGGACCTGTTACGGTCGCTGTCCGAGCCCTGCCACTATTGCGATGGACGCGGGTATACCAAATCCCCGATGACGGTGGCCTATGAAATTTTCCGGGAAGTGCGGCGGCTCGGCCATGAAGTCGAACAACAGCGGGTTGTGGTGGGGGCGCATCCGGCCGTCGCGCAACTTCTTCAAGAGCAGGAGCAATCCGGAATCGATGAACTCGAGCGGCGGTACGGTGCCAAGATTCTGGTCACCTCGGACGATCGGTTACATCTGGAACAATTCGATTTAGTGGTGATGTAGCGTAGTGGTTAGGGCTTGCGGCGATTATTGAGTCGATCTGTCCCGAGTGGATGCCCGCGGTTGAGATCGGTCTTTCCCTGACACAACGGTCGAAGTCGTCGCACCGACGACTGGTGATGAGCTGAGACGATGGCCAACGATCGATCGCTCAGGCCCTGGTTCATGCTGCGCGCCATCTCCGGTGTGGGGGATGCCGTTCTGCTCAAACTCGTGCAGTCGTTCCGTACGCCGGACGCCGTGTTTGCTGCGACGCAGGCGGAATTGGAAGGAGTCGGATGTCGACCGCCCTTGGTCGAGGCCATTCGGCGCGGGCCTGATCCCGCTGCGATCCGGCAACTCGATGATGAATTGGCGCAATTGGAACGTCGGCAGGTGACGGTGTTGACCTATTTCGACGAGCGATACCCTGCGATCCTGCGAACGATCCCCGATCCGCCTCCTCTCTTGTATCTGCAGGGCACGTTGCTGGAGACCGATCGCCACGCTGTGGCTGTCGTGGGCACCAGGAAAGTCAGTGCAGCGGGACGGATCTTTGCGGAGGAGTTGGCCCGCGACCTGGCGGCGATGGGATTCACGATCGTCAGCGGTTTGGCCCGCGGGGTCGATGCGGCGGCGCATCGCGGCGCACTCGCGGGGAACGGGCGGACGCTCGCGGTGATGGGGTGCGGGCTGGACCGCACCTATCCGTCGGATCATCGCCACCTTCGCAGCGCGATTGAACGGCAAGGGGCCGTGCTCTCCGAACTGCCGCTGGGTTCGGCACCGCACAGCTATCATTTCCCTCGACGGAATCGCATCATCAGCGGATTGGCCTTGGGAGTCGTCGTCACGGAGGCCACCATCGAAAGCGGGTCACTCATCACGGCACGATTGGCGGCCGAGCAGGGGAGAGAGGTGTTCGCGGTGCCCGGATTCGTGAAGGCCGAATACAGTCGCGGACCGAACAGTTTGATCAAGGACGGCGCCAGACTGGTGGAATCCGCGCAGGATGTGCTCGACGAACTGTTCCCGCAACTCGACGCGGATTTCCGCGGGCGGCTTGCAACTCGATCGCACGCCGATGGGCAAGCAGGTGTTCATTTGGGAAAAGAGGAGAGGCTGGTGTATGATGCCCTCACCGACGTGCCGCGGCCGGTGGATGAGGTGATTCAATGCAGCGGGCTCGCGGCTTCTCATGTGGCGGCGATTCTGCTCTCTCTGGAATTGAAGAATTGTATTCGTCAGTTGCCGGGCAATGAGTATGTGCGTCTCATGCGCGGGACGCATTGAGAGATTCAAGCTGACAGGGTCTCGATATTTGTTATAGTGGGTGTGGTAGTCTGGGTGTAGGTGCTCGTGAACATGGAGCCGCATGGCTAAATCTCTCATCATCGTGGAGTCGCCGACCAAGGCGCGGACGATCACCAAGTATCTTGGTCGCGGCTACTCCGTCATCGCGTCGGTCGGTCACGTCAAAGATCTGCCAACCAGCAAGTTGGGCGTCGATCTCGATCACGATTTTGAGCCGCAGTACGTCACGATCAAGGGCAAATCCAAAGTCCTCGCGGACATCAAAAAGAAGGCTCAAGAAGTCGATAAAGTCTTCCTGGCCCCCGACCCTGATCGCGAAGGCGAGGCGATCGCCTGGCATATCGCACAGGAACTGCACGGCAAGGGAAAAAAGAAGGATGGCAGGATTTTTCGCGTGCTCTTCAACGAGATCACGGAATCGGCGATCAAGCGCGCGCTGCAGGCACCGGGCGAAATTGACATGAAGCTCGTGCAGGCCCAGCAAGCCAGGCGGGTGCTTGATCGCATCGTGGGGTACCAGGGCAGTCAGCTGCTCTGGAAAAAGGTGCGTCGCGGCCTCAGCATGGGCCGTGTCCAATCCGTTGCAGTGCGGTTGATCTGTGACAGGGAAAAAGAACGGGAGGCGTTCCGGGCGGAAGAATACTGGTCCATCGTGGCCTTGTTGTCCGGAGACAATCCGCCGGCCTTCGAAGCCAAATTGCATTCCGTCAACGGGCAGGATGCCGAGATCGGAACGGGCGAACAGGCGCAGCAGATCCTCAACGCCGTAGAGGGGAAGACTTTCGTCGTCCAATCGATCGAGCGCAAGGAGAAGAAGCGAAATCCCGTCGCCCCGTTCATTACCAGTCGCCTCCAGCAGGAGGCCGCCAGAAAATTGCATTTTACTCCCAAGAAGACCATGACCCTCGCGCAGCAGCTGTACGAAGGGATCGAGATCGGATCGGAAGGACCAACGGGGCTTATTACGTACATGAGAACCGACTCTCCCCGCATTTCGCAGGAGGCGATGGAGGATGCCAGGGTTGTGATCCGCGAGCGATTCGGGATGGAGTATCTGCCTGCTGCGCCCAATGTGTATAAGACGCAAAAGGCCGCACAGGAAGCGCATGAAGCCATCCGGCCGACGTCGGCCGGCCGAGATCCCGAGTCCATCCGACAATATCTCGAACAGGACCAGTATCAGTTGTATAAGCTGATCTGGAATCGATTCATCGCCTCGCAAATGGTGCCGGCGATCCTGGATGTCACGCGCGTGGATTCCACCTCGGTAGGAACGACCGATCGGTATGTGTTTCGTACGACAGGCACTGTGGTCAAATTTGCCGGGCATACGGCCGTGTACCTGGAGGGGACCGATAGAGAATTGCCTTCGCAGAAGCCGAAGAGTGATCAGGAGAGTGATGACGATGCGGAGCGGCGCCTCCCGTCGCTCGGCGAAGGCGACGCGTTGCGTCTCGTGAGTCAAGAAGGCCAGACTGTGCCCGGGTTTACCTCCAAACAGCATTTCACCCAGCCGCCTCCCCGCTACAACGAAGCCTTGCTCATTCGAGAATTGGAAGAAAAGGGTATCGGGCGTCCTTCCACCTATGCGTCGATCATTTCGACGATTCAAGATCGTAAGTATGTCGAGAAGGTCGAGGGGCGATTCCTCCCGACGGAAACCGGGCGGACGGTCAACGAGTTTCTGCTGAAAGGGTTCCCCGATCTTCTGGATACGGAATTCACCTCGCACATGGAAGAGCAGCTGGACGAGGTCGAGGAGGGGACCAAGCCGTGGGTGGCGGCAGTCAGGGAATTTTATGCTCCTTTTACCAAAGACATGGAATTGGCGCAGAGTATTCCCGGTCCGAAGGATGTCGTCGAGCCGCCTACGAACATTCTCTGTGAAAAATGCGGCCGCATGCTGGAAATCAAGTGGGGACGGAACGGAAAGTTTCTCGCCTGTCCGGGGTACAAAGACGACCCCCCCTGTAAGAATACGCAGAACTTTGAAAAGCTGCCGGACGGAACGATCAAGATCGTTCCAAAATTGGAAGAGACGACGGATGAGAAGTGTGAGAAGTGCTCGAGTCCCATGGTGGTTAAAACGGGCCGTTTCGGGAAGTTTCTCGCCTGTTCCGCCTATCCGGACTGCAAGACCACCAAAGCCATTGCCTTGGGGGTGAAGTGTCCGCAGCCTGGATGCGGAGGAGATCTGGTCCAGAAGCGCACTAAAAAGGGGCGGAACTTCTACTCCTGCAGTCGCTATCCTCAGTGCGAATATGCCCTTTGGGATCGACCCATCAATAAGTCCTGCCCCATGTGTCAGGCCCCGTTCCTGATCGAGAAGGTCAGCAAGCAGACCGGCCGTATCGTGCAATGCCGCAACGAAGAATGCGGCTATCGCGAAGCCGGTTGATCCCTTTCCGCAGGATCGATTCTTCCATTTCTCATACATTCGCCGTTGGGCGTACCGTCCCGCTTCTGCACACCCATGACGAACCGCCGCTGTTGATCGGCATTTCAGCAGACCGGACCGTGGTGTGATGATCGACAATGAGATCCGTTTTCAGCGAAGTTGAGAATGGTAGTCAAATATACGTAAATTAGGCCTTGACAACGACCATCGAATCTTCATACATCTATATCAGATCGAACGCACGACGAGTTCGTCGAGTGAGGCCGGTCGACCGAAGAGGTTGATCGCGAGCGATAACTTTCCGGTCGGAAGGAGGGAAAGATGAAAGCGAAGCAGGGTGTGATCGAGCTTCTGAATAAAATTCTCACGGCGGATCTGACCGCAATTAATCAATATTTCGTCCATGCAAAAATGTGCGAGAACTGGGGGTATGACCGGTTACATCATCATATCAGACAGCGGTCATTCGATGAAATGAAGGATGCCGAGGAATTGATCGAGCATATCCTCTATCTGGAAGGTGTGCCGAACGTGCAGCGTATGAATACGGTACATGTGGGGGAAACCGTTCCCGAGCAGTTCAAGGCGGACCTGAAGGCCGAACAGGAAATGCTGAGTCTCCTGAGTGAGGGGGTGGTGCATTGCACGAAAGCCGGCGACTTCACGACCCGCCATATGCTCGAAGATATGGTCAAAGACGTGGACGAACACATTGATTGGATCGAGACGCAGATGGAGACGATCAAACAGGTGGGGTTGGAAAATTATCTGGCCGAACAGATCAAGAAAGACAGTTAGTCGAATCTGAGCCGGGTGCGTTTGTTGATTCAACGGAGATGTTATGAAAGCCAAAGAGGGAGTACTCGGATATCTGGGGAAAGTCCTTACTGCTGAATTGACGGCGGTTCACCAGTATTTGTTGCATGCGGCACTGTGCAAGAATTGGGGCTATCATCGTCTGCACGAACATTTCAGCCATTTGGCGGAGGAGGAGGTCGGGCATTCCTCGGGTTTGATCGATCACATTCTCTATCTGGACGGAACGCCGCAGGTTGACCGCGTGGATGCGGTCGCCGGAGGTCAGTCGGTTGCGGAGTTGTTGGCGGCGGACCTTCGCTTCGAACTCGAGGATGCGGAGCTGTTGCGTGAAGCGATTGCACACTGTTCGAAGGTGAGTGATTTTACGACCCGGCATTTGCTGGAACACATGATCATCGACACCGAAGAGCATATCGATTGGTTTGAGACGCAGTTGCGCACGATCAAACAAGTCGGGTTGCCGATGTACCTGGCGGAGCAGATTCAAGAAGGGAAGTCGTAGCCGACTGATCCGTACGAGGCCAGCCGGTATACTCGTCACGAGCGGCCGGCTGGCACCTGTTCTTATGAGGTTCGGCGTTTCTACCACCGTGATCGCGGTAGGTGAACAGCCCACCCAGCAGTTCGTTGAAACCTCGCTTCATCCTTTTTCTTCGCTCCTCTCCCGGCGATCACTCACTTCATTGTTGCTGCCCACCGGCGGCAGGGATGAAGAAAATATTCGGGGCCGCAAGGGATGGTCCTAACCATGCAGTTACTTCGGTGGAATAATGAGGGGTTATCGTTGGAGTCGGCGGCTCTGCCGGATTCGGAATTCCATGGGAGAATGTCCGGTGGCACGTTTGAAAAAATGGCTGAAGGCAACTTGATTGCTGAACCCCACCGTCGTCGCGATGTCAGCCAGTTTCTTATCGGTCGTCGCCAACAATGAGCTGGCTCGTTCGACTCTGCACCGCTTGATGTAGCTGGAAAACGATTCTCCCATGAGGTTCTGAAACAGATCGGAGTAATATTTTTCCGAGTAACCGAAGAAGTTTGCCAACACTTTGAGTGTGAGGCCTCGATGGAGATTGCCGTTGATATGGAGCTTGATTCGCGCTGACAGCGGTTCTGCCTTGAACGGGGCGCGTTTCTCGGATGGTATCCAATGCGAGAGGTTGAAGAGCCGGCATGCGAAGTCGCGCAAGTCCTGTTCTGTTTTCACCTGCGCCAGGCGATCGGCCAATTGCGGCGCATGTGAGCGGAGTTCGGACGAGATGAGTTGTAATCGATCGGAAGGAATGGCTGAAGCTGGTAGTTTGCTCATTATCGCGTATCCAATTTGAGATCTCGGCTATTCGGTGGGTGTGTGGGACAATGGCCGATTCGGCTCGGCGATGAAGATGAAATGGGTAACGGGATGGCCAGGCATTGAGAGAAATGGCTTTCGATGTGCTGCTGCAACCCGTCTGCTCCGGTGATCGATGGTTCCTTGCTGCGGCGAGGCCCTGCTTCTGCGGAATGGGTGGGCACTTCCCGTCCCGGCACAGTCGGTCGGTCCTGCTCGGTGAAATCTCGACAGTCGACGTGGAGGTGCCTTCCTCGGAAGTCCTTCCGACCGTAAACCGACTCGCAAAACGTGCGGACGAGAGCCGGGTCAAGTTGTGAGCCTGCCGAGGCGCGAAGGGTTCGCAGGGCCGAATGAAGCGAGTTCGATCGAGTGGTTAATGCGTCGAATACGTCCGCGATGGCGAGAATTCTGGCGGCCAAGGGGATATAGTCACCGCGGAGGCCGTAAGGATAGCCGGCTCCATCCCAGCGTTCATGATGATGGGCGATCAGGCGTGCCGGCTCGGAAAGGAATCGATAGGCACTCAGTAGTGCCGCTCCCGCTCGAGGATGGCTCTGGACCAACGCATATTCGTCCAATGTCAGGGGGGCGGCATCGCCGAGGAGTCTGCCGGGAAGAGTCAGGAGTCCGATATCGTGCAGCAGCGCTGCATAGTGCAAATCGATCAGCTGTTCTTCGGTGAATCCGAGGGCCTGGGCCAGCGGCAGTGCATAATGCGCCGTGCGCTCACCGTGTCCCCAGTGCTTCGGGAGCGATGCTTCGATTCGTCGCCCCAGTCGTCGGAGTTGAATCAGACGGATGACTTGCAACGACCTTTCCGGGAGTTGCAGCGAATCCAGTGTGGCAAGTTGCCGAGCGACTTCTGGGATGAGCTGCGTCAGGCCGTCGATCGATTTCATCGATGGATGCATGGAGTTTCTCTCCTTCGCAAAAAAAACCGAGCCCAAGTCCGTGCGGTACGGTCTTGGGCTCTGGGTTCGATACCTCTGGCCGCAATGTGGAGTGAAAATCGATAGGGACTAGCTCATCCGTGCTCTCCGCGTTTTCCCGCCATCAGCGGTTGTTTCAACACCCACATCTCATAGAGCGGAATCGCCATCATGATGAGGAAGCCCACCGTCATGAAGGTGTCACCTGTGAGCATGGTCAAGACGAAAATGGGAGAGACATAGCTGATCAACCATGGCGACAGCAAGTCAAGAATAACCCCGCCGAACGAGATCCAGGTTGTGGCCACCTTCAGTCGGTTGCTCACATTGGTGAGATAGAGCACATGCACCAGGATGATGAACACAACGGGCATCGTAAACAGGTGGAAGTGGGTGATCTCGGCGAGTTCGCGGAAGGACATCGGCTCCCCGAATGTCGCATTGGAACCTCGGTAGTGATCGGCGATTCCTTGCGGGGACAGGCCTGTCATGCTGTGAGCCCAAAAGAAGGAGAAGGTAAAGCCCGCCAGCATCAAAAAGAGAAAAAACGTGTAGACCAACCGGATATGGCGATCCGAGTCGCGGAGGCGAAAGCGAGTATTGAAGTTGCGCATGTCCGGCGGGACTCAGTTCCCGAAAATCGAGCTGAAGAACCCCTTCTCTGATTTGCGGGCGGCCGCACTGTCGCTGCCGAGTCCGATCGGCTTCAAATAGAATTCATCGACGAGCACCAAGACCCGTTTAATTCCGGCGGTCATGGAACGGACCGACATCGTGGCGCCGCTGATGTTGATGATGTCCTTATTGATGCGCACTGGATCCAAGACGGATTTGCCTTCATATTGGACGTTGAATCGTTTGGTCCGCACCTCGCTGCCGCGCGCTTCTCGAAAGACGAGGAGTTCGACATTTGAGACGAACCCCTGAGCATCCACGCCGACCATGTAAGTCATGGGTTTGTGTTTGCCGATGGTATTCTGTATGAAGGCGTAGCCATCGACCTGCGAAGCGGTTTCTCCGATATAGACTTCAAAGGAGTCCTCGGGAAATTTCCAGCCGATGCGGCTCTCGACGACGGCCTTTTTGTCCATGGGGACTCGAAGAAGTTCCTTCCTGATACGCTCGGATTTCGGGAACATCAGTTTGACCGCTTCTTCCTCGGTCAGAAAGACCTCGGCCATCGTCATTTCTTGCTCCGTCAGATAGCGTTTGAGTTCACTATCCCATATACGTTCGGCCCAGGCCGTGACCGGGGATATGGTGAAGGCGAACAGCAGCAGCAGAAGAGGCGATCGAGGGATCATGTCGGTAAGCATCCTTGTTCCTTTAACCTTGCATTGATGCGATCAACAACCTCATTAGTCGTGTCTTGCGATGGTTCTGCAGGCCACCATTTGGTGGCCTGTGTTGTTACGCCACCGCGCGCATGCCATCGTTGCCTGGTCTCCAATACGCTCACCGTCGCCACATCGTTCATTCGTTTGACGGCAACGCTCATGCGCGCGCGTTCTCGATTCCCGAAGCCTTCGCGCGCGAAGATTCCGAAGGATCGTTCCGTGAGAGGTGCGACATCCATCCAGCCTGTCTCGATCAGGCCCGCCCCTTTGTCGGAGGCAGTGATGGATTGTCCTTTCATGGTATCGAGTGCGGCATTCCAGACGGTGTCATAGGGACAAACATAATATTGCTCCCGGCTGCCGCTCAGGGAGGCGCACCCTGCCGTGGAGAGGAGGATGAGCGCTGCCATTGTTGTACGTGAGATCAACACGATCAAAACCGCCCCTTCTAGTTCACGGCGATCCCTCTCGGAGAGAAGGATCGCCTCTGTTCAGGTTAGAAATATGTGGCAGCTGACAGCACAAGAGCACCGTCGTGAATCCGCTCCCCGGTGTTCGGGTTGAAGGCCTTCGGCAGGTACTGGTAGCTGATCTTGAAGACAGCGTCCTCGACCGGACGATAGTTCAGGCCGAAGGAAATTTGCTCCATGTCGCCGAATCCTCCAGTTTTGTTATCTCGGTTCGTGTCAACCCTGTCATAACGAATGACAGCGGTAAAGGTCGAACCTTCGCCGAACCGTTTCGGCGAGAGTTTGGTCAGGAATGCCGGCATGAAATGATAGTTGGCCTGGATATAGTAGCCATTCATGCGTTGAGGGGGAATCCCTAAGCCGCCGTTTCCCGAAATTCCAGTCAATAAAGATCCGGGAGTAAGGCCCAGAGTATTGGTTTGAATCGCTCGCGAGTTTCCTCTTGCATAGGCCCAGGCGGCTTCTCCGATCAGCTCGAACGGACCACGTTGGAACGTCCAGTCTATAGCGGAGATACTGAGGGAGTTGTAATTACCATTGGGAGCAGAATTGCCATAGTAGCTTGATCCGGCTACTTCCATTCCGAGCATCGGGCTGAAGGCCACGCGACCTATCACTGCTTTCCCGTTATTAATGTCTAACCCGTCATCGGATGCGCATTTCCGTTGGCGGGTGTTCCGTGTGCCGTTTTCTTCGCTGATCCGTGGGGAGCCGTCCGAATTGTATCCACAAGGACCGGTCGTCACGTAAAATTCATAATCCAGTTTGCTCGTACGGCCTGGATAGAGAGTGCCATAAAACCCCGCCCCGGTCTCAGCCATCGTCGAAGGGATGATCAACTGGCTGACAAGCGGCCGGTCGGTCAAGTCGTTCAACGGCGAATCGTGCAGCAAGTTGAATTTGCCTAGGGGCATGAGTATGATTCCTGCCCTGATGTTGAACGGTTCGTTCACGAGATAGTCGATAGTCGCGAACTCCAGGCTGATCTCGTTGTCGCTGGTTTCTCGGATTCCATGCTCGATCTCGATCTCAGAAGCAAACTTCACATGCTCGGTAATGTCCGCGTAAATGAAAGGGACGAATCGCTGCTGGTCGAACCCGTTGGTGCCTCCGCCGTACCCGTTCTCAATGCTGGCCTGCCGTTGCGCGCGATATTGGATGTCCATATAACCGCCGACGATGGCCTTCGGAGCCGCAACAAATGGTTTGGCGTAAACCAGTCGTCCTGATCCTGTGGCGCCGAAGGATAAAGGAATTTTTTCTTCACCGGGCCGCTCGACACGGATATCCGTCATCGCCCCAGTGGCTGTAGGATACTGAACGCCTGGGGATGGCGCTTCTTCCCTTCGTTCGGCACCTCCTTCATGTCGTTCGCGTTCCTGCAATCGCTTCTCCACCGCTTCGTCGACCAACTTCTTGATATCCTCCGGGGTCATGTTTTCCGCCAACGCCGGCATGGCCGGTAGGCTGGCTAGGACCAGTGCCCCGAGGAGTGCCCGCATCTTCATGGGTATCCTCCATCCACGAGTAAGGTTAAGGTTTGACTCGGGACTCAAGGGTCTCTGGTCTGTAGAAAACGTACGTATGGGAAATCAAAACCCTGGATTGTTGCCGGCGACGAGGCCTCCTTTCACAAAAAGAATCATGTCGTGACGGTGCCCCAGCCCTCGATTGACGTGAAGGGGATCACGACGATGCGTTTGCACCGTTTGCATTTCAGCTCAAGGCCTTGTCCTCGGACCTTGGCAATGAGTTGCCCGCATTCGCAGCGAGTCTCACTACTCTGGCAAGAAGGGGACAGCGGAGTCTTGCTGGCGATCATAATGGCCGGATAGAAACGGATATAGTTTGATGAAATTGAGAACGATTATTAGTATCTCGGTAGCAGTCGGAATGTCAAGTCTGATGTTGGCCAAAATTTCAGCCGCTACTGAGATGCATTCCCGCCCCCGCTTCCCTATAATTTGTTCATGGTGCGACGTTTTCCGCGGCCGCTCTGTCTCTTGGGGATGGCATTGACGTTGTGCATTGGTTTGTCGGGATGCCTCACGGAAGCGCCGACGGTCGTTCAACCGGAAGACGGCCGGATGGTTCTCGTCGCCGGCCGTGCGATTGCCGTGATCACCGGGGAGCGGGCTCGGAAATATGGGCCTGAGGTTCGTCGGGTGGAATTGCTGCAAAGTCAGACAGGCGTCCGATACAGTGTGATGATCGGTGGAGACAATCAGACGTTTGCGTTTTTTCTTCCCGTCGGAGAGTACGAAGTCACGCGGGTGCAAATTAATGAAGGGCCGTTTCTGTCGATCGCCCAACTGGCGTCTTCGTTTTCGATCGGAGGTGAATCCATTGCCTATCTGGGAACGTGGCGATTCGGGGTCGATTCGCCGCGTTATGGGCGTATGGTACTCGTCTCGATGGTTGCCGATGATGAATTGCGGCCGCTGATCGAAGAGACGATCAGAGCACAGTATCCTGCGTTTGCGTCGGAAGCCCTGACGACGGTCGTTCCGCTCCCGGCAGAAACCATGACTCGGCTCTATGAAGTCCTGCCGTATCCTCGATACCCAAAGTATTTTCAGCGCCATGTCTGGTAGAGGTCGTCTCATGGGGATGCGGTATCGAGCTGCCATCCTAGGATGGTTCTTCATCATTCTGCTGTTTGGGGTGGGTTGTGCGGGGGGAGGTTCTCAGCTTATTCCCGTCGCTGTAAAGCGGACGCAGATGCAGATGGGGACGCTGGTGACCATCACGTCCGTTGCGCCGGATCGAAAGGTGGCCCAAGCAGCGGCCTCAGCGGGATTTCAAGAAATCAATCGTTTGGAAAAATTGCTCAGCACGTGGATCGCATCCAGCGAACTCTCACTCGTCAATGCAGCGGCCGGCAGGGAAGCCGTCGCCATCAGCCCCGATACGATGGGCGTCTTGGAGGCCTCGATCGAGGTGGCCGGGCTGACGGAGGGAGGCTTCAATATCCTCGTGGGGCCGGCGGTCGAGGCCTGGAGCGTCTTGGACCGGCAACAAATCCCGTCGGACGGGGACTTGCAGGCGGCTCGTTCCTTGACGGACCTGACGGCGCTCCACCTGAATAAATCGCAGGGAACGGCCTATTTGGCCAAGCGGGGCATGCGGGTGGATGTCGGCGGCATCGGCAAGGGGTTTGCCGCGGACAAGGCCGTAGAGGCGATGCAACGGGCCGGGGCAACCGCAGGGGTCGTGGCCCTATCGGGAGACATAAGGACGTTCGGTCAATTGCCGGGCGGTACGAAATTTCCCTTCGGTATCCGGCATCCACGGCGAGAGGAAGCGGTGCTGGCCTATGTCGATCTTCAGGATGAGGCGATTTCGACCGCGGGAGATTATGAACGGTATTTCGAGCGCGACGGAGTGCGATACCACCACATCCTTGACCCCTTGACGTTGCAGCCGGCGCGTGACTGCCAAAGTGTCACGGTGGTGGCTCGCGATGGGGTGACTGCCGATGGATTGGATACCGGGATCTTCGTGATGGGCCGAGAGCGAGGACTGGCGTTGATCGAACGGTTGCCGGGGGTAGGAGCCGTCATCGTGGATCGTGACGGCAAGGTCTGGATTTCCTCCTCTCTCAAGGGGAGGGTCCGGATAAACGACGGCAATGAATAATTCCGCGTCAGGGGAAGCCTCTTGGCCTTATCGAGCCAGTCGATAGCTGATGGGAATCTGAATCGTCATCGAGGATTTCTCGAGCGGTTGCGACAGTGCGAGCGGTGAAGCCTGTTGGAGGGTTGTCAGCGCCGCCTGGTCCAGTACGTCATGGCCGGAACTTTTGGCGACCGCGAGGGAGGTAATGTGTCCGTCTTCTTCGATCACGATCCGCACGACGACACGCCCTTCCAGACGATCCAGCCTGGCCGCAGCGGGATATTGTTTCAGTGCTTCAATCCTGCGTAGCAGGCTGTCTGCGAGCCACCCATAGTCCGGTTTCCCGGCAACCGGAGGCGCGGTGGTCGAGGGAGTGAGCGATGCCGTTTGGGCCGGAACCATTGCGCTCTGAGGCGTTTCCTGTGGGGCGAGTGAAGGGGGCGGTGTCTCGGACGCGGGAAGCGCCTCAGCCAAGGAGGAAACCGGCGTCGGCAGTGGAGGATGAGATTCGGCGGGCGTTTCCACAGGCGACGAGGTCCTTTGGTGTTGGAGGATTTGTTCGCCGGTCGATTCCGGCGATGGGGGGACAGGAACAGTACGAAGGTGCTCAAGATCAGGCTTGGCCTCTTGGGTGTGCGAGGTAAAGACTGAGTCGGCAATCTGGTGCGGAGTCGTTATGGGGGACGCGTCCGCAGGCGGTGCCTGGAGACGAGGGCTGTGTGTCGAGCTGGCCGGAACGCTGCGCTGAGCAGGTCTTGCGATTTTCGAAGGTCCGATCGACGTATTGGGGAGTGCCGGCCGTATCGGCGAAGGATTGTCAGGGCCGACGACCGTCACATCCCAATGAAAGGGGTATGTCGAGGGTGCCAGGCCGATCTTGGCCGCGAAGAGTCCGGCCAGGAAGAGGGCGCCGGCGTGCAGACAGAGCGAGACGATCCATCCGCTTGTACGTAGGCGGAGAAATTCGCCGGGCAGGCCAACAGGGCGGGCGGTCACAGCCGTACGACCTCCAGGCTGACGGACTGAAATCCCAAGCCGCGGATTTCATCCACGACTGAGACGAACCGTTCCAGCAAGGTGACTTTGTCGGCGCGCACGACGACTAATGATTCGCGCGGGTGCGCCAGCAGGACGGTCTTGAGTCCGTCCGCCGGAACGGGCTTATCATTCAGGAACAGGTCGCCGTTTGCCGTCAGGGTGACGACCACCGGCACGTCTTTACGATCCCCGGCCTCCTTCGCCTTCGCGAGATTCACCGGTATCTGGCCGGTGCTGATGAACGTCGCGGTGGTGAGGACGATGACCAGCAGCACCAGCATCACGTCCACCAACGGAATCACATTGATCTGATTGACTTCACGTTCCATGTTGGGTCCTGTACGTGGTCAGGAGTTCCGCCACGCGGCGGCGTAACACGTTGTTCATGACGACGCAGGGAATGGCGACGAGCAAACCGACGGCGGTCGCCTTCAACGCCAAGCTCAAGCCGATCATGATGGTATTGACGGCCATGGTGCCGGAGGTTCCCATCGTGTGGAAGGTCATCATGATCCCCAGGACGGTGCCCAGGAGGCCGATATAGGGCGCATTGGCTGCGACCGTGCCGATGATGACCAGTCGTTTCGTCAAGGCCATTTCAAAGGTTTGCGCGTCGGTGAATTGCGAGAGATCCACACGCCGATAGTAGAGCCACCGTTCGACCGCGACCGCCACCGACCACACGCTCAATGCGACCAGCAAGCCGATGATTCCATATTCAACCGCATTTTTCAGCGCGTCCATTCGTCGATCCTCCACCTTTCACTGTTGGTTCCTTGCGCGAAGCAACTGCATTGATCTCGTCTTGCCGTCGAGGTCTGCGCCGCACGGTCATGGGGCCTGAGCACCTCCACGGGCCGCCTCTGTACCCCGTTCATGGCCATGGTTGTTGAGGGAACAACACCGTATGGGTCGCCACCACTCGCAGGGCAATCGCCGTTCCCACCTGATAGATGCTTGAGGACGATTCGCTGCTGTGCAGGATTTGTCCGGAGGGGAGTTGGATCGTATAGACATTCTCGGACCCTTTAAATTGCCTGCCTAGAATGTGGGCAGCGGCCCCCTTGGCCGGTGTGATGTGGATGTCGTCGGGGCGAATCATCACGACCACCTTCGTGCCGGAGGGAAGATGTTGCAGATTCGGGAATTCACCGATTTCGGTGACGACGAGGTCGTTCGTCACGACGCCGGAGATGAAGTCCGCCTGCCCGACGAAATCGGCGACGAAGGGCGTGGTCGGCAGGTGGTAGATGGCTTCGGGCGTATCGAATTGTTCGAGCCTGCCGTGGTTCAAGACCGCGACACGGTCCGCCATGGCGAAGGCTTCATCGTGGTCATGGGTGACGAGAATCGCCGTCGTTTTGGTTTGCCGGAGCAGCTCATGGAGATCTTGCCGCATACGGCAAGCCATGTCGGGATCGAGGTTGCTGAAGGGTTCATCGAGCAACAGCAGCACCGGACGCGGGGCAAGCGCCCGAGCAAGCGCCACACGTTGCTGTTGGCCGCCGGACAACTCGTGGGGGTACCGCTGTTCCAAACCACGTAACCCGGTGAGCGTGAGGAGATCATCGATGACGGCCTTCTGTTGAGTCCGTGGCAGATGGCTGAGGCCGAAGGCGATGTTTTTCTCGACCCGCAAATGCGGAAACAAGGCGTATTCCTGAAAGACCATACCGATGTGCCGCTGTTCCGTCGGGATCGTCGTGTCCCTCGAAGAGACGAGTTGTCCGGAGAGCGCGATGCTGCCGGCAATGACCCGCTCGAATCCTGCGATCGCTCGAAGGATGGTGGTCTTGCCGCATCCGGACGGGCCAAGGAGGCAGAGGATTTCCCCCTGCTGGACCGTGAACGTGATCTGTTCGACGGCCGGCTTATTCGGTTCGTAGGCACAGGAGACCTCGCGCAGTTCGAGGACGGGCGATCGCGCAGCGGCGAGATCGACGGTGTCGGGCGTCGTGGAGGCAGTCTGGGACTGCTGTTCGTCGGTTTTCACTCGATTCACGGAATTCACGTGACGACCTCCTGATGACGCCCTCGCCAATCCTTCGACACCAGCAGCATCAGTGCCGGAAGACTCAGTAAGACGATCAGCAGGGCGGAAGGCGCCGCCAACTGGTAATACTCCTCACTGGCCTCCAGCCAGACGCGAATCGCCAGTGTATCAAATCCCACGGGCCGCAACAGCAAGGTGGCTGGAAGTTCCTTCATGATCTGGAGAAACATCAAGACCCATGCGGCAATGAAGCCGTTTTGAATGAGCGGGAGGGTCACCCGCCGGAGCATGCGCCGCGTCGTACAGCCCAAGGTTCGCGCCACCTCCTCTACATTGGGGGTGACCTGCTGCAGGGCCGGCTCCATGGATTGCAGTCCCACCGGGAGGAAATGCAGGACATAGGCGACGAGCAACACGACTATTGAGCCGTACAAGACAGGCGCGAAATGGGTGAAGAGCACAAGGACCGCGAGGGCGGCGACCGGACCGGGCAGGGCGTAGCCGGCATAGGCGGCTTGGAGACAGGCGATGTTGAGGCGCGAGGGGCGGCGGCTGGCGAGGTAGGCCAGCGGCAGGCCGATCAGGACGGCACCGCCGGCCGCCAGTGCGGAGAGAAAACTGCTGTTCCAGACGAAGCCGAAAAAACGCGCATCCAGCGCTCCTTGGGAAATGGCTGCGACGCTCCAATAGATCAACATGGCGGCCGGAATACCGAAGGCGGCGCCGAAGATCAGTACGACGTAGGTCATGATGAGCGCAGTTTTCAGGGCTCCTCCGCGATGCCTCGTCGATGTCCGGTATCGGCCGGAGGTTTGATAGAAGCGACTCCGCCGGCGGAACCACCGTTCCGTTACGAGAAAGACGATCGCCATCACGACCAGCAGCAAGCTCAGAATGCCGGCGGCCGTCTGGTCGTAACGGCCGGTCATTTGCTGATAGACCGCATAGGTGAGGGTTTGGTAGCGCAGCAGGGACACGGCGCCGAAATCAGAGATGACATAGAGAATCACGAGCGCGAGCCCTGCGGCAATTGCGGGACGAATGAGCGGCAGGGTGATTCGCCGGAGTGTGATCCAGGGAGACATGCCGCAGGCACGGGCCACTTCTTCAAAGGAAACATTGAGATTCAGCAACGCGCTCCGCGCGAGCAGGTAGACGAAGGGAAAGGTGTCCAGGGCCATGACCATCGTCACGCCGGTGAAACTTTGGGGAGAGACCAACCGCGCTTCCGGACCCATGAGGGCCTGCCACCATTGCTCTGCTGGGCCACCCATGCCGAAAAGGTGGGCATAGACGTAGGCCAGCACGTACGTCGGCATGGCGAGGGGGAAGACCAGTGCCCATTCCCAGATTCGACGGCCGGGAAAGTCATAACGAACCATGATCCAAGCCAAGGACAGGCCGAGGATGAACGTGATCAAGGCCACGCTTGTGGCGAGTGAAAGGGTGTTCCACAGCAGCTCCGGGATGCGGGTGGACCAGAGGCGGCTCCATGAGGCCGGCGTAGCGGTGAGGGCCACATAGATGATGTAGCAGGTGGGCAACAACAGGAACACAGCGGTGATCACGCTGACCCACTGCAACGGAGAAGGCGCGTTGAACCTCGTGGCTGTGACCATAGGTGCTGAAGAATTTAACGCAGGCCGACTTGTTCGATGAGAGTCAGAGTCGGCTCGCGCAATTCGGCGAGTCGGGCCAACGGCACAAGCGCAGCGCGGAAGCTATGCCGGTCGATGAGCGCCGGATCGGCCTTCACGTCCGGATGCAGCGGATACTCCTTATCAAGGTCGGCAAATAATTTCTGGCCGGCTTGAGCCACCAGGAATTCGATAAGGAGTTTCGCGCTCTCCACATGTTTGGAGGCACGGGTGACACCGATCCCCGCCACGTTCATGATCGCACCCATACCGCCTTCCTGTTGATCGGTCATGAGGGCCGCGATGGGCGCCGACGGCTGTGCTGCGAGATGCCGATAGATGTAGTAGTGGTTCACGAGTCCCACCGCGACCTGTCCCTTGGCCACGGCTTCCACGATCTGGGAGCTTTTCTGATACACCTGCGTGCCTGCGTTGGTCTTGAGGCCCTGGAGAAATTGTTTCGTGCGCTCGTCCCCGAACGTCGCCTTGATGACCGACACGCCAGCCTGCAGATACTCGCTGCCGGAGTTGGGAATGGCGAGTTTGTCCTTCCATTGGGGCTGGGCCAGGTCGAGCAGCGAGGTGATTTGATCGGGCTTCACCAGCTTCGTGTTGTAGACGACAATCCAGAACCGGCCGGAGAGGCCGATCCAGCTGTTGTCGGGTGCGCGGAATTGCGGTGGAATGGCCCGTTCGACCTCCCGCATGTTCATGGGCCTGAGCAGCTTGAGTTCTCGTGCATGTTCAAGGCTGCCGGCATCGTTCGTCAGGAACACGTCGGCGGGCGTGTGGTCGCCTTCGGCCTTTAATCGGTTGACCAACTCGGTTGTTCCGGAAGACAGGAGCTCGATCTGAATACCGCTTTTCGATTGGAATTCGTCCAGCACCGGTTTGATGAGCCGCTCCGCGCGGCCGGAATATACAATCAGCTTGTCGGCGGCGATTGCGGGAGTCGTAATGACGTACCAAAGGGCCAGTGTTCCGAGGACAAGAGTCAAAGCCAAAATTGCGCGAGGGGATGAAGCCATGCGGCGTGCCTCCACGTCTTAGGACAGCCGACGGGCGTCCTAGTTGAAATTGATAAGCTGTCTCAACAAAATACTGGAGAAAGAAGCGGTTCGTCAATGACGGCAACGGGAACAGAGGCCGTACAGCTCAAGTCGGTGGGTTTGGATCACAAAGCCGTTCTTGGTCGCCACCTCCTCTTGCAACCGTTCGATCTCGCAATTCTCGAACTCCACGATCGTTCCGCAGCCGGTACAGATGAGGTGATCGTGATGGCCCTTGTGAGACACGTTGTCATATTGAGTCTGGGAGCCGAAGTGCCGGGCTTGGGCGATGCCCGCTTCGCAAAATAGGTTTAACGTGCGGTAAATGGTGGCCAATCCCAGGTGTGGATCCTTCTTGGCGAGTTGGTGGTACATGGCCTCGGCCGTGACATGTTCCTGCCGTAAGAAGGCCGTCAGAATCAGTTCCCGCTGGCGGGTCAACTTGAGTTGATGCTTCGCCAGATGCTCGCGAAGCACATCCATTTCTTTGAGAGCTTTACTCATGGCGCATGGATCGGCGTGAAAGAGGCTCATTAAAGACGAAAGTCCCTCGATGGGTCAAGGGGTGCGAAGAAAAAGCGGACGACCGTCGATTGACGAAGAGAAATCCCCCCGTCTATAGTCCTACCCGGCTGCAGAATATCGAAGGAGAGGCGGTGCGTGCGGAAACCACACGAAATGACGGTCGATCGGGCATTGCTCCTGTATGTGTTGTCGCTGGCCGAGCCGTACGGGCTGCTGAGCGACGTCAAGCTCCAACAGCTCTGTTTTCTTTGTGAACTTCAAATGTTCGGGAAGGGCTTCAAGGGGTTTCACTTCGAGTTTTTCCGTTTTGCCTACGGAGCATTCAGCAAGGATCTCGACAACGACTTGACCTCTCTGCGGCGCAAGGAACGGATCGAAAACTTCAGCCTTTCCGATCAGGCTCGTGACGAGGTCATTCCGCTTCTGATGAAAGCGATCGAAGGGAACGACACGAACGAGAAGGTGCGCGACCTCATGCAGGCGGTGATCGCCACCTACGGGCCGCAGGATGTCACCGCCATCACCCAGTCCGTCGAGTCGGTCGAGCTGAGTACGCCGCAGCAGCCGGAATACAAGATTCCGATCCGCGACATCGTGTTTCATACGACCTTACTGGTTCCCACCCGCATCGAAGTAGCGGCCGAATTCACCTTGTCCGCAAGCCTTTCGACGAAATTGAATACCGCGATGGGATACTGACGCCTGCCGGGACGATCGGCTCTCAAGTAAGCCGCCCGGCAAGGGCGTCTGAAAGAGGTCATGAGCGTCTTGGGAGGGCCAGCGCCGCCTGGATGGCCTGTACGACCGCACCGGTTTCAAGGGGTTCGATCAAACAGTACTCGATGTGCAGTTCACGCACGACGCGCTGAAATTTTTCTCCTTCCAGGACGGGATCGTGGAGCGCCGCGGTGACGATCACACGAGCGGTCGGAAAGGTCTGCCGGAGTTCCACCAGATCCTCCGGTCCCTGATCGTCGTCCGCCACGAGACGGGCGATGACCAGGTCGAGCAGAGACGACAGGGGCTCGACGTGGGCTGTCTTCAAACTGGTACTGTGCCGTACGAAGTGTTCCATCCCCGGCAATGCCAATTTGATGAGTCGTTTCAGATTGGGGTCCGCATTGACGACGAGTACGTTGGCCATAATCCTCCCGAGCAAGGCTCGCGACTATTGATAATGTTGATGATGAACAGCGGCTGTGCGACGGTAATGGGACGGATCGATCACGATCAACGTCAGACCAGTTGCTGATCCAGCGCATATCGAATCAACTCCGCGGTGGTCCTCATGCCCAACTTGGTGAGCAGCCTGGTGCGGTAGGTGCTGACGGTTTTGATGCTCAAGTTCAGATGCTCGGCAATGTGGGTCAGGCGCCGGCCCTGCGCAATCCACTGGAGGACCTCCATTTCCCGGTCCGACAGCGCGGCCGGGAGGGTGGTGGCGCACAGGGGGGTTCTGCTCAACCCTCCATCGTCCAAACATTCGGCCGGTTCGTTGATCGGGCGGCTTCTCTGTAAGATCCGTGCGACTGTCGCACGAAGTTGTTCCGGCCCGCTCTTCTTCGTCAGATAGCCGAGGGCGCCGGCCCGCAGCGCGCGGGCGGCATAGTGTTCTTCGGCATAGATGCTCAAGACCAGCACGGCCAGGGTCGGTCGCAGGGATTTCAGGGTGCGTAGGATTTCGAATCCCGGCATGTCCGGCAGGTTCAGATCAAGGATGACCAGATCCCAAGCGGCGGCCCGGACCTGTGCGATGGCTTCCTCAGCCGAGCTGGTTTCCACGACGGAGGGGAACGATCCCCCTTCCCCCAGGAACTCGTGCAGGAACTCTCGCAGGCCGCGCCGGAGAAAGGCATGGTCGTCGGCGATTAGGATTCTGAGTTCGGATTGAAAACGGCCCCCATCCCGGCACGAATGGACGCTCAACATCTTCCTCCCTGCACCGCGCAGCCGGCCTCACGGCCCCTCGTCCCCGGCTTCTTTTCAGGCCAAGAGGCGTCGGCGAACCTTGCCCCTGCCCGGTGATCCGGGACGGTCGTCTGCCGACGTTGTTATCAGGTGAGACACCTACGAGATCATTCGTGCCTTATAGCAGATGTGGGAAGGAAAAGAATAGGGCTGATCGGCTCTGGTATGACCAGGTGATTTTCCTAGGCGTGACACGTAATGGCTGCTGGTAAGACGAGACGTGGACTCCCTGCCGACGGCGAGGAGAGGAGCAGAAACGTCGGCAGGATCAGAGTCGGTAGAGTGCTCCATATTTCTGTTCAAGGTATCGGAAAAACGGCTCCGGGTTCACTCCGGTCCCGGTCACGCGTCGGGCCAGGTGATCGGGGGTGAACATGCGCCCCCAGCGGTGGATTTTCTGTTCAAGCCATCGCCGGAGCGGCAGGAGGTGTCCTGTCGCCAGGTCCTCGTCCAATTGCGGAAGTTCCTGTTTCGCCTGTTCGAAGAATTGCACGGAATAGAGATTGCCCAAGGTATAGGTCGGAAAGTACCCGAAGGCCCCCATCGACCAATGCACGTCCTGCAGCACGCCTTCGGCGTCCCGTTCCGGCACGATGCCCAGGTAGGAACGCATCCTTTCGTTCCACAGACCGGGCAAATCGTCGGCCTGGGCGCGCCCCTCGATGAGGGCCTGTTCGATTTCGACGCGCAGCATGATGTGGAGATTGTAGGTCAGCTCGTCCGCTTCGACGCGGATCAGCGAGGGGGTGGCCTTGTTGATGGCGGCGTAGAACCGATCGAGGGGCACCTCCGCCAGTTGCTGGGGAAAGGTCTGTTGCAACATCGGATAGAAGCAACGCCAGAAGGCGAAGGACCGGCCCACGCAATTCTCCCACAGCCGTGACTGGCTTTCGTGGAAGCCGAGTGAAACGGACTCGCCGAGGGGAGTGCCGTAGTAGCGTGGGTCCAGCCCTTGATCGTACAGCCCGTGGCCCCCTTCGTGGATGCAACTGAAGAGGCAGGACGGCAGGTCCTTTTCGAAGACTCGTGTCGTCACGCGGACATCGGTGGGGTGAAACGAGGTCGTGAACGGATGGGCCGACTGGTCGAGCCGGCCCCGCTCGAAATCATAGCCCATGGCCACCAGGACGAGCCGTCCGAATTCGAGTTGCCGGGCCTGGTCGAAGCTCTGGCGCAGGCAACTGTCGTCGATGGTGACCGTACTCCCCTGGACGCGTTGCAACAACGGAACGAGGCGTTCCCGCAACCGGGCGAACAACGGTATGAGTTGGGCCACGGTGGTTCCCGGCTCGTAGATATCCAGCAGCGCGTCGTAGGGCGAGTCCCTGTATCCCAAATACTGCGCTTCGTCGCGTTTGAGGCCGAGCACCGTCTTGAGGTGTGGCAGGAACGTCGAGAAACGGTTCTCTTCGCGTGCGGTCACCCAGGCCTGCTGAGCCAAGGAACATTCACGGCTCAGACGGATCACGAAGTCCGACGGAAGCTTCTTGGCGCGGCTGAAGTCGCGCCAGGTTTCCCGCAAGAGTGCGCGCGACGGTTCATCCCAACCCTCGCTCGCCGTCTCGGCGGCCGACCCGGTTGCGGGATCGATCCAACCGGTAAGCAGGGTTTCGACCTCGGCGGAGACGAACTTCTGATGCGCGAGGCCTTCGAGGACGGCGATTTGTTCGGCGCGGGCCGCACCGCCGCCCGCGGGCATGTAGGTTTCCTGGTCCCACGACAGCACCGACGCGGCGCTGTTGATACGCCGGATTTCCAACAGTCTGGTCGTCAGCGGTTCCAATGTCGCCAATGTCTTCACCTTCGCGCTCCTTCTCCGGTTGCGTCCGTGTTATGATCCCGCGGCCGGTGCGGATTGTCGCATACCTTTCTTACGGAGTGAAACCGATGGCCGATCTGATTCTGCCGCAGATTGATGCCTATGCTGCCGCCCATTCCCTGCCGGAATCCCCCGTTCGCCGGGCGCTGCGTGAGGAAACGGAACGGACGATGGAGTTCGCCCGCATGCTCGTCGGTCCTCTGGAAGGAGCATTCCTGCATACGATGACCCGCCTGGTGCAGGCCACGCGGGTGTTGGAGATCGGCATGTTCACGGGATACAGCGCCCTCTGTTTTGCCGAGGCGCTGCCCGAACAGGGCCGCGTGGTGACCTGCGAAGTGGACGAAGAGTCTGCGGCAGTCGCCCGGCGATTCTTCGCGCAGTCCCCGCACGGCCGCAAGGTCGAGATCCGCATGGGGGCCGCCTTGGAGACGATGGCCGGGTTGAAGGGGCCCTTCGACCTGATCTTTATCGATGCCGACAAACAGAACTACGTGAATTATTATCGCCGTGCGATGGAGTTATTGTCCCCGCGCGGCGTGATTCTCATCGACAACGTCTTATGGGACGGAGAGGTGCTGCACGATCCGCCGCCGGACGACCGTACCGCGGCGATTCAGAATCTCAATCGAGTCGTGGCGGGCGATCCTCGCGTGACCGCCGTGTTGACGACGATTCGAGACGGTATTTGGGTGGTCACGCCGAGGCCGTCGTTGCAGGCAACGTCGTGAGCGGCCTGCTGACGGGGGAGTGGTACGTTCGATCGAGGGTGTGAATCGATGGAAAAGCCGACGGCGTTCGCAGCCTATGCGGCCCTCACCACGTCGGCGCTGGTGTGGGGCGGTTCCATCGTGGGGCAGAAGCTGGCGCTCGGAGCCTTCTCAGCCGTAGAGACGTCGATCCTGCGCGGAGTCGGGGCACTCGCGATCTTGATTCCCCTCTGGTGGTGGACCGAAGGCGCCCGCGCGACGTTGACCATGCGCGATCTGAAGTTCCTGTTGCTCCTCGGTCTTGGGGTGTTGGGTAACCATCTCCTGACCCTGTTCGGCCTCCGCTACATCGGTGCTTCTACCGCCGGGGTCATTATCGGCGCCAGTCCTGCCATTACGGCGCTGCTGTCATCCCTGCTGGTACGGGACGTTCCCTTCAGGACGGTGGCGGGCGGCTGCGCCCTGTCTTTCGCCGGGGTCGCCCTTGTGTCCGGCGTGGGAGGGGATGCACCGAGCGGGGAGAGTCCCTGGCTGGGCGGCCTCTTGGTTCTTTTGGGGCTCATCAGTTGGGCCCTGTACTCCATCGGCGGCCGGGAGGTCATGGAGCGCCTGTCTCCGCTGACCGTCAATTGGACGACCTTGCTGATTTCGCTCCTCCTGCAGATTCCGCTGCTCTGGACCGACCGAAAACTGCTGGTCACCGGAGTCGGCGTGGTGCCGGTTTCCGGCTGGCTGGCCCTGTTGTACCTCATTGTGTTCGCCACCGCCTTGGGACAGCAGGCCTGGTTGTATGGGGTCAAGGGGGTGGGGCCTTCCCGGGCAGGGGTGTTCGTCAACCTCATTCCCGTGTCGGCATTGCTGTTGTCCGCCGTAATTTTGGGCGAGGCCATCGGGATGCGGGAGATCGCCGGCATTGTCCTGATCCTCGCCGGTGTCTGGTTGGTCGGATGGCAGTCGGCCCGTCTCAAACAGGCGGAGTGACCGCCCCGCAGACCCGAGCCGGTTCGATCTGAAACCGCTGCCGGTTTACTTAATGAAAAGACTGCTTCCCACCGAACATCAGGCTCAAGCTTCTCCCGATGTTCAGGTATAATTAATATGTTTCGGAGGGCTTTTATTATCACCTTCGGGTCCGGTTTCCCAGCCCGTGATCCTTTTCGAACGGACTCGTGCGTCCGGTCATCCACATTCATTCAGTTGGGTTCCGCATGAAAAAGTTACGATTTGGTGTGATCGGGGCAGGGGCCTTCGCTGAAACCTGTCATGTGCCTGGTTTGCAATCCCATCCACAAGCAGAAGTCGTTGTGCTCTGCGGAAGAGACTCTGACCGCACAAGCGCGATGGCCCGGCGGTTGGAGGTGCCCGAGATTTCCGTCGATTATCAAGAATTGTGTGCTCGGAAAGACATCGATGCGGTGACCATTGCGACCCCGAACGTGTTTCACGCCGTCCAGGCGCAGGTTGCCTTGGCTGCCGGCAAACATGTCTTCTGCGAAAAGCCGTTGGGGATGAATGTGGGTGAGGCCGTCGACATGCTCCGGGCTGCGGAACGGAGTCGCAAGATCCATCAGGTCGCCTTCACCTATCGATATTTGTACGGCGTTCAAGAATTGAAGCGCCGACTCCGAAGTGGTGACATCGGCGACCCCTATCTGGTGCGTATACGATATGAGTCTTGGGACGGACTTCGCTCGGATTCCACGGTTGGGTTCCGCGAGAAAATGAATCTGGCCGGCGGCGGTGTACTCTATGATGTCGGCTCCCACCTGTTCGATCTCGTCGGGTACGTGATTGGGCCGATCCAGGCCGTGACCGGCTTCACGATGTTGATACCGCGTGAACGTGTCGATACCGGTACCGGAGAATTTGCACGGGTTGAAACCGATGATATCGCTTCGGCCTGGTTCGTCTGCGGAAATGGAGTTCGCGGGCAATTGTTTGCGAGCCGTGCGACGCCTTGCTCAGGCGACAAAGCGTATATCGAAGTGGTTGGGTCGAATGGTGCATTGAAAGCGTCATTGAGTAGAGGTTCTGTGGATGTGTTGAAGGTGTCACACCCCGCTCGGCAGTCCTGGGAGATCGTCCCGGTGCCGGAACAGGCTTCAGACGGCAAGGCCCACTGCCTTCCCATCATGATGCGGAGTTTTGTCGATGCCTGTTTCCGAGGCAAACTGGACGGACAGGTCGACGCGTCTTTCCATGACGGACTGGCCGTGCAGCGGGCCCTTGCCGCCGTGGAGGAAGCCTCGTGCCGATGCCAGTGGATTCCTTTGAAGACCGGCGAACAGTGGGAAGAGGATGCAGGGATGCGGGCGGAGCCTTGAGATCGAAACCTTCGGATGCCATGCTCCGTCCGGTCGTCCCGCTCTCGCTGTTCGGTACCGCCGGTTCCTGCCGATGACTCGACGATCACATTGCCTTTGCGAGACGGCAAACAGGATCTAAAGGAGCGAGGTGAAGGTGAATCCATACATGATTCCTGCTAAGCTAGTCGCGAGAGCCTCATCCGAAACAGTCGTTCAATCGATGCTGCGATCATGTGCTAGTCACACCATTCAGTTCCGGATATTGTCGGGGGTGCTGCCGCAGGACAGGAGGGTGTCGTCTGTATGAGCCAGGATGTTTCACAAACCCAGCAAGGCAAGGAGTTGGAAGAAGGAGGGAATCGGCCTGCTTCCCGTCCACTCGTGAGCGTGGTGATTCCCACCTACAAGCGCGCACAGCTCCTCCGGAAGGCCATTCTCTCCGCCTTGGCCCAAGAACGTGCCGGGGACCTCTTCGACATGGAGATCATCGTGGTGGACGACTGTTCACCGGATGAAACCCCTCAGGTGGCCGCCGAATTTCGGAACATTCAGTACGTCAGATTGCCTGAAAACCGTGGTGCATCCGGGGCGCGCAATGCCGGCATCAAACGCGCGAAGGGCAAGTATGTGGCGCTGCTCGATGACGACGACGAGTTCCTGACGCACAAGCTGATGGTGCAGGTGCCTCTCTTGGAATCTCACCCCGAGATCGGTGTCCTGTACGGGCAGAGTGTGGTGACCGGCGGGGAGGTTCCCCTGTTGTTGTGGCCGGAATGGGGGCCTTCGGGGAATGTCTTCGAGGAGTTTGTGACGAGAACCGAGGACTTCCTCCATCCGCCCACATGGCTGGTGCGGCGAGAGCTGTTCGAGAGCGCAGGATTTTTCGACGAGAGTAAGGCGGGGATGGAACATTACGATATGGCGCTCCGAATCGCCGCTCGCACCCCATGGATGTTCCTTTCCGGGGGGCCGGTCGCTCGGGGCCGCTTCTCTCAGCAGGGGCTCTGGTACAGTACGATCGCCGACGGGACCAATGAGAAGCAACTGCCGGGGATTGTCGAGTCGGCCCTTGCAGGGCTTCCGGCGACGGCCGAGGCCGACCGTGTGCGGCGAAAAGCCAGAGCCGCCGTCTGTGCGAGCATTGCGCACCAGCGCTGGTGGGCAGGCGGCGGTATGGAGCCGACTCGGCAACATCTCCTGACTTCATTGCATCGCGCCCCCTGGCTCCTGCGGGAGGTTGCCGTAGTTGAATGGGTGAAACGGGTCGCCGGTGCCCTCGCAGCCTCCTCGAACCGGCCGGTTCAGGCAGTGAAGGTGTTCTGGACTGAGATCAAGCGCGCAACGGCTGGTGCGCCTGCAGGAGAGGCTCCGCCGATGCGCCGTTTGTTGGGGGAGATGCTGGAGGGGGCGGCCATCACCATGAAACGCGGTTCTCCGAGAATGGCGTGGCTCGTGGCCGTCAGTGCCGCCCTCAATGATCCCGGTTACTGGATGCAACCCGGTCGCCTGTTCCGGTTGTGTCGCCTGTTGGCCGAGCGCCCGGCTTCTACGGAAGGAAACACGAGCGAGTCCCGGCATCCTTAGCGCCGCGAGTGCCGTGCGGAATAGGCCGTTTCCATGTCGGATGCTTCCATGAAACTCAGCATCGTCGTTCCTTGCCGTAACGCAGCGCACACCATCGGACAAACCCTCCACGCCCTTGCGGAACAGTCCTGGCCGACTGAATGGGAAGTGATCGTGGCGGACAATGGCTCGACCGACAAATTGGCCCAGGTTGTCGACCGGCACAGGGCGCAGATCCCCGCCGTTCGCATCATAACTGCACATGCGCGACGCGGCGCCTCCCACGCCAGGAATGTGGGCGTTAAAGCGGCCGCCGGCGAAGCGATTCTGTTTTGTGATGCGGACGATATTCCCGCTCCCGGTTGGGCCGTCGCGATGGAAGCAGCGCTGAGACGACATGACTTTGTGGCTTCTCGCCTGGAGTTTGAGAAATTGAATCCGCCGTCGATTCGCGCGGCACGCGACCACACACAGGTTGACGGCTTGCAGCGGTTTACATTTTTACCCTTTGCGCATGCCGGCTCCGGGACTCTTGGCATCAAACGAGCCCTCCATGACGCGGTCGGCGGATTTGACGAAACCATTCCCATCTGTGAAGACATCGATTATTGTATGCGGGTGCAGCAGCAGGGGGCGAAATTGGAATTCGTACCGGGCGCCATACTCCACTGTCGGCTTCGAGAAACTGCGAAGGGAGTTTACTTGCAGGCTTCGCGGTATGCGGAATACGAAGTCTACTTGTACAAACAATACGGGGGGCGGTCCTCCTGGGAGTTGTGGCGGTGGCGCAAGTACCTGCAGTCGTGGCGGCTGTTGTTGGGGCGGGTGCCTGAACTGATCCGCACTCCCGAAGGCAAGACCATGCTGATGTGGCGACTCGGCCGGCACATGGGACTTCTCAAAGGAAGTCTTCGGTTCGGCGCCCCTCCGGTGATGACCGAATAAGGACGGGCCGGCTTGATGAATCCTAAAACCCTGTTGTCGACATCGGTGAGGAAAGTATTGGGAAGTCTGACCCATGTCGTCACGAGCGAACCTGTGACGGCCTTGACGTTCGACGACGGGCCGGACTCTGAGATGACGCCGCAGGTGTTGGACCTCTTGGAGAAATATCAGGCGCGAGGCACATTCTTTTTGGTGGGGCAGGCGGCGGCCGTTCAACCGGACCTGGTGAAACGAATCGCCGCGGGAGGGCATGCGATCGGTATCCATTCGTGGGACCATCGAGCGTTTCCAGGACTGTCGAGCAGAGAGCGGCGTCGACAAATCCGGACGTGCGAACAGATTCTCGGGTCCTATGCGACCAGTCTCTTTCGTCCTCCGTATGGTGAGCAAACGGTGGCGTCCCGCCTGGAAGCATTCCTGATGGGATACGAAGTCGTGGGGTGGAATGTGAACAGCGGAGACTGGTATGAATCGGATCCCGTGGCGCTGAGTGAGTACCTCTTGGGCACGGTCGAGCCGGGGGCCATCGTGCTCTTGCATGACAGGTTGTTCGATCAGGGGAAGCCGGCCCATGGGATCGACCAGGGACACACTTCGTGGCCGGATCGGCAGGCCATGTTACGGGCGCTGGAGATCGTGCTTGAACGATTGACCGGGCGGTACCGGTTCGTCACCGTGCCGCAGTTGCTTTCCTATGGACGGCCACGACGCTCTTTCTGGTTCAAGAAGTCGTTGGCGATGTCCTGAACGGTTCAACGGTGTGAAGCGGCAACTTAAAAAAACCACTCCTTTTCAAGTCCCAAGCGAGCGTCGACGACTATGAAAGAACCGGAAAGTATGACTTTCTCTCCGGAGCAGGTGGCCAACCAAGGGAGGCCCGACCGAAGGTCTGCGATTCACATTCGCCCCAGTCGAGGGTTGTTTCACCTCGACTTGCAGGCCCTGTGGCAATACCGCGAGCTGCTCGCATTCTTGGTTTGGCGGGACACCAAGGTGCGCTATAAGCAGGCCGTCATCGGGGCAGGGTGGGCGGTCTTCCAACCGCTCATTTCCATGCTCCTGTTCACGGCGATCTTCAGTTATCTGGCCAAGCTGCCGTCGGACGGCGTGCCCTATCCCCTGTTCGCCTATGCCGGCCTGCTCCCGTGGAATTTCATCGCCCAAGCGACCAGCAGGAGTGGAACCAGTCTGGTGGGGGAGTCGCATTTGATCAGTAAGGTGTACTTCCCGCGATTGATCATCCCGCTGGCGGCTGCCTCGGCCCCAGCCGTCGATTTGGTCTGCGCGTTAGTGATGATGATCCCGCTCATGTTATGGTTCGGCGTCACTCCCGGGTGGCAGATCCTGCTGTTTCCCGTTTTCGTCGTGATCGCGTTACTCGCGGCGCTGGCGGTCAGCCTCTGGTTTTCGGCCCTGCATGTGAAGTTTCGCGACGTGGGACATATCATTCCGTTTTTTGTACAGTTTTGGATGTTCGCCTCTCCGGTCGTCTATCCTACGAGTCTAATTCCTGAACGATGGCGGACCCTGTATTGCCTCAATCCGGTGGTGGGGGTCGTGGAAGGGTTCCGTTGGACCTTGCTGGGCCAACGAGCGCCGGCGTTGGAAACAATCCTGCCCGGTATCTGCATCGTGCTGCTGCTCTTTACGAGCGGAGTGGTCTATTTCAAGCGTATGGAACGAACCTTTGCGGATGTCATCTGATGGGCGAAATTGCGGTCTCCGTGCGGAATGTGAGCAAAGAGTATGTCATTGCGGCGGTGAACCATACCACCCTGCGGGACCACCTCGTCCACGCCTGGCGGTCTCTGTCGAGTCGGAGCGCCGAACCTCATGCCGTGACGCGCGCCTTTCGGGCCTTGAATGAGGTGTCCTTCGATGTGACGGAAGGCGAGGTGTTGGGGATTATTGGGCACAATGGGGCCGGGAAAAGCACGCTCCTGAAGATTTTGTCCCGTATTACGGAACCGAGTGCCGGTGAAGTGGACCTCTACGGGCGTGTGACGTCGTTGCTGGAGGTGGGGACGGGGTTCCATGCGGAACTCACGGGGCGTGAGAACGTGTATTTGAACGCGGCGATGCTGGGCATGCGTAAAACCGATATCAACCGCCGGTTCGACGAGATCGTCGATTTTTCCGGTACCGCCCGATTCATCGATACGCCGGTGAAGCGATACTCCAGCGGCATGTATGTGCGATTGGCCTTTTCGGTGGCGGCCCACCTGGACCCTGAGATTTTGATCGTCGATGAAGTCCTGTCGGTCGGCGACGGAGCCTTTCAAAAGAAGTGTCTGGGAAAGATGGACGAGGTTCGGCGAGATGGGCGCACCGTCATTCTCGTCAGTCACGATTTGCCGGTCGTGGCCGGGCTGTGCCAGCGGGCCATTCTCCTGCGGCAGGGAACTGTGGTGGGAGACGGTCGACCCCAGCAGATCATCGAACAGTATATGAGCGAGGCCTACAGTGGAAGCGGAGCGTCGTTAGCCGACCGGAAGGACCGTTATACGCAGGGTGAATTGATGGTTCAATCCATCACGTTTCACAATGAAAAACTGGAGACGGTTCAGCCGGCCCTCTCGGGGCAACATCTCGTCATCCGTGTGCACTATGCCTCCCATGTCCGGAAGGTATTCAAGGAGATGCGGGTGATGGTGGTTTTGAACCGGGATGAACGCACCGTGTGCATCCTCTCGACTGATCTTGTCGATCGTACGCCGCTGCATCTCGAAGGCAACGGCTACGTCGATTTTCACCTGCCCCATCTGCCTCTGTGTGGAGGCCGATATTTTCTGCACGTCGCCATTGAGAACAATACGGTGACGCAAGATTGGGTCCAGTACGCGGCCGAATTGCAGGTGCTCGACGGCGATTATTATGGAACGGGAAAAATGTACCCGCACGACGGGTGGCGGGGCAAAGGGATGTTCGTAGACCATAGCTGGAGCATGACGAGACTGTCCTAAGCGTCGGTGGTGCATTCGGCCCTCTGGCGTCTTCGCGATTGCAAGGCTCGACCCTGCAGCAGCCTGGGAGTTGTTTTTCGACTTTTCTACACCGAGAGATTCTATCCGCGCCGACACCCTCCCTTGTGAGGACGAGACCGGTGCCGACCGTCCGATTCTCACGTCGTACAGCTAAAAATCCAGAACATCATTTGCTGGTTGCCGAAGACCCGGCTCCAATGGCATGTTCCAACCTCGCCCGTCCCCGGACCGGTCCTTCTCCTTACTAGGGCCGTTTTAGGGCCAATCGTCAGGGTTTACCTTGGACGACAGGGGGCGTATGGTGGAGGGCGAATGGCCCGAAAGCCTCATATCTTCTACCCTTATGACGGAACCTCAGGAGATGATCAGATGATGCTCGCCGCCATCATCCTCTCGACGGGAGGGATCTTCGCCTTCGATGTGGTGATGTCTCTCGGCCATGCCGTCTGGCTCCTGTACCTGTTGCCCCTGTGGCTGAGTTCGCTCCTGGTGTTTCCCGCTGCGCCTTTTCGCTATGCGGGGGTCTGTACGATCTTGATCGGCGCGGGGTTCTGGCTCTCTCCTCCCGGCGCCGATCTCCTGACGGTGATTTTCAACCGCACGCTCGGCGCGGGCATTATCTGGGGCGCAGCATACTTGTTGTTTCAGCGGCAGACGGCCGAGACAGCGCTGCGTTCAGCCAACAGCCGGTTGGAAGTGCGGGTGGGGGAACAGACACAGAATCTGGTGGCCGCCAACGAGCGGTTGACCATGCAATTGGCCGAACGACGGCAGGTGGAAGCGGCTCTGCGTGAGAGTCGCGAACGCTTCGAACTGGCGGCGGAGGGTGCGGATGTGGGGGTCTGGGAGTGGGATTTGAGAACGAAGTCGGCCTATTACTCCCCGCGCTGGAAACGCCAACTCGGCTGCACCGAGGCGGATATCGGATCGACGATCGACGACTGGGAATCGCGCCTCCATCCCGATGATCGTGCGCGGGCCCTGGCGACAGTGACGCTGTTCCGAGAAGGCTATACCAAACAATACCGTCTCGACCATCGTCTCCGGCATCGGGATGGCTCCTATCGTTGGATTGCAGCCTTGGGGGCCGGGCTGTGCGACGAGCAGGGACGGATGGTCCGGATGAGCGGCATCCACCTGGATGTGACGGCAAGGAAACATGCCGAGGAAGCCGTGACACGAGCGGAGGAACGGTACCGCACCATCGTGGAAAACGCCGTGGCCGGCATCTACCAGACGTCGGCGGGCGGACGCTACGTCTCGGTGAATCCCGCGCTGGCGCGGATGTACGGCTATGCATCCCCGGAGGAGATGATCGGCCTGGTGAGCGATATTGCGGAGCAGGTCTATGTCGAGGCGGAACGGCGCAAGGAATTCATTCGGCTCATGCAGGCGCACAACCAGGTGACGGCCTTCGAGTCGCAAATCTACCGAAAGGATCGAAGCGTGATCTGGATTTCGGAGAGCGGCCGGGCCGTACGTGACGCGGCAGGGGCGTTGCTCGCCTACGAGGGGATCGTCGAGGACATTTCCGCGCGCAAACAGGCCGAGGAGGCATTGCGCGTGAGCGAAGAGCGGTACCGCGAACTGGTCGAACAGGCCGGCGATATCATCTATCGGACCGACGCCGGCGGGAGGTTTACCTACTGCAATCCCACCTCGCGTCGTGTTCTGGGTTATGCCCCGGAGGAATTGATCGGGCGCCACTACCTGGAGATCGTTCAGCCGCAGGCCCGTCCACAAGCCGAGCGGTTTTACGGCCGGCAGTTCATCCGAAAAAAGGCGCGCACGGTCTACGAGTTACCGGTCGCCGCCAAAGACGGCCGCGAGGTGTGGTTGGGACAACATACACAGCTGTTGCTGGAGGACGGCAAGGTCAGTGGATTTCAAGTGGTGGCCCGCGACATTACCGAGCGGAAGCGGGTGGAACAGGCCCTGCGAGAAAGCGAAGAACGATTTTTCAAGGCCTTTCAGAGCAATCCGGCCGGCATGGCCATCAGCCGACTGGAAGACGGCCGGGTCCTTGACGTCAACGACGCGTTCGTGCGGGTCTTCGGGTTTTCCCGCGATGAGCTCATCGGCATGTCCTCACTCGATATCGGCATCTGGATCAATCCCGAGGATCGGCAGGGGTTGGCCGATCGGCTGCGGCGTGACGGGTTTCTGCGGAATCTGGAGAAAGAATTTCGGACGAAGTCGGGCGAGGTGCGGCATGGGCTGTTCAATGTCGAGTCGGTTTCCATCGGCCGGGAAGACTGTCTGCTCACGTTGGTGTTGGACATCACCAGGCGCAAAGAAGCGGAGGCGGCCCTGCGTCGCAGCCAGTCCGTCCTTCAAGCCCACCAGGGCGCCTTGATGCGGCTGACGAAGAGCGAACATATCGGATCCGGTGCATGGCAGGCCGCGCTCGAAGAATTGATGCAGACCTCGGCGATGGTGCTGAATGTCGATCGAGCCAGTGTGTGGCTCCTGGATCGGAGCGGGGCGACAATGGAATGTGCGGACTTGTATGAGCGGGCTGAGACGCGACATTCCCGCGGGCAGCGGCTCGATGTGGCCCAGTACCCTCGCTACTTTGCCGAGCTGATGCAGGAACAGGTGGTCGATGCGCATGACGTTGCAAGGGACCTTCGCACCAGCGAACTGATGGAGTCCTATCTGCAGGAGCTGAATATCGCCTCATTGTTGGACGTGCCGATTTTCTTCGGCGGCCGATTGGCCGGAGTGGTGTGCCATGAACGGGTCGGAGAGGTCCGGGAGTGGAGTGCAGAGGAGACGCAATTCGCCGCGTCGATCGGCAATCTGGTGACGTTGGCCTATGAAGCGAAACAGCGGCAGGAGGCGGAGGCGGCTCTGTTGCAGGCCAAGGAGGTTGCAGAATCCGCCAACCGGGCGAAGAGCGATTTCCTGGCCACTATGAGCCACGAGATCAGGACCCCGATGAATGCGATCGTCGGCATGGCGGATTTGTTGTCGGAAACGCCGCTCAACGAGGACCAGCGGGAGTACGTGCAGATTTTTCGCGACGCCGGCAGCAACTTGCTGAGCCTGATCAACGATGTCCTCGACCTGTCGAAGATTGAAGCCGGACATTTGGATCTGGACGTCGTCGATTTCGATCTCAATGATCTGGTGCAGCGGGCGGCCGAACTGGTGGCGGTCCGCGCCGGCGAGAAAAATCTAGAGTTGGCCTACCAGATCCAGCCGGACGTGCCGACCTCTCTCGTGGGTGATCCGAATCGCCTCCGGCAGGTCCTGCTCAATCTGTTGGGCAACGCCATCAAATTCACCGACGAGGGCGAAGTCGTGCTGCGGGTGGAGCGGGATACGCATGCGCGCGGACCGGGGAACATTCTGTTCACCATTCGGGATACCGGCATCGGGATTCCCGAAGAAAAATTGACCGCCATCTTCGAACGGTTTACCCAGGCGGATTCCTCGATCACCCGACAGTACAGCGGCACGGGCCTCGGTCTCACGATCTCTCGGCGGCTGGTCGAGCGGATGGGCGGCAAGATCTGGGTCGAGAGCGAGGTGGGAAAGGGCAGTACATTCAGTTTCACCGCAAAGTTTGCGGTGCACGTTCAGCCGATTCCGCCGGTCGCTCCGGCGCAGTGGGAGCAGTTGGCGGGATTGCGGACCTTGATCGTGGATGACAATGCGACCAATCGCCTGATCGTGCGGGAAACCCTGACCGGCTGGGGCATTCCCGCGGCGGAGGCCTCCGGTGGTGAGGAGGCGATGGTGGAGTTGTTGCGAGCCTTGAAGGCGGGCGTGCCCTATCGCCTGGTGATTTTAGACGTGCGCATGCCGAAACTGAGCGGATGGCAGGTCGCCGACCAGATCGCTCGCACGCCGGGCCTGGCGGGATTGTCCGTCATCATGCTGACTTCGGAACGGCGCGCCGGCGACCAGGCCAGGGCTCGTGAATGCGGGGTGGTGCGGTATCTGACGAAACCCTTCCGCCGGTCGGATCTGTTCAACGGCATGATGGCCGTCATCGGCAAGGCCCCCCAGGCAGGCATGGAGGGGGCGCTTCCCAAGACGAACGAACTCGCGAACGGCGCGCCCGGTCTGAACATTTTGCTGGCCGAAGATTTTGTCGACAACCGCCGCATGATAGAGTTCTATTTCAAACCGACGCCCCATCGAGTGGAGACGGCGGTGAACGGCCAGGTGGCCGTCGACATGTTCATGCGGGGATCATATGACCTGGTTCTGATGGATATTCAAATGCCGATCATGGACGGCTATTCCGCGACGAAGGCGATCAGGGCCTGGGAGCAGGCACAGGGACGGGCGCCGGTGCCGATCTTGGCCTTGACGGCCAATGCGTTGCAGGGAGAAGTGCAGCGGAGCCTGGCGGCCGGCTGCACGGCGCATTTGACGAAACCGATTCGCAAGGCTCGGTTGTTGGAAGCCATTCAACTCTATCGCCGACCGTCGGCTCCGGCGGACAGACCCTTGCCAGAATTTTCCGCCGAGCGAGTCGTGTTGCAGATCAGTGCGGAGTTTGAGGGCCTCATGCCGGGGTTCTTGGAGCACCGGCGCCAGGATGTCGTACAGCTCACGGATGCGTTGGCCCGAGCTGATTTTGAGCTGATCCGAGGGATCGGCCACGGCATCAAGGGGGCCGGGGGAACCTACGGCCTCGATGTGATCAGTGCGTACGGACAGGCATTGGAAGAGGCGGCCTTGCAGAACAATGCCGCCGAAGTCCGTACGACAATCGAGGCGCTGAGCGGCTTTCTGGATCGCCTTCAATTGGTGTATGTCTGAGTCCGTAGAGCGGTCGTTCGTCTCTTGTTGCAGAACCGCTGCGGCAGGTTCGCGAGATATGCGTTACGATTCACGCTTCACTGGTGTCGAGAGCACTGCGGACGGGCTTTTTCAACCTCCTGCCGAGAGCCGAAAAAGATATGCGCGTGTTGCTCGTCGAAGATCACATTGATATCCGCCGCCTGTTCGAGCAGGTCATTCAGGCGCGGGGGCATGAGGTCACGGCCTGTGCGGACGGGGAGTCGGCGTGGGAAGCTTACCGCCGGGGGCCCTACGAACTCATTCTGCTCGATTGGGAACTGCAAGGGAGCGGCATCGATGGATTGCAGCTGTGCCGGACGATTCGATCGAGCCGGGAGGGGGATCGCTGTGTCATCGTCATGATCACGGCGCATGATTCGCCGGGAGGCTTGCGAACGGCGCTCCATGCCGGTGTCAACGACTATCTGGTCAAGCCGGTCGGAATTGAGTTTTTGAAATTGCGCCTGACCATTGCCGAACAATGGGTGGAGAACGTCCGGCGGCGCTTCGAGGCGGAAGTCCAGGCCCAGACGCTGCAATCGCAGTTGGCGGATCATGGGAAGTTCCATGATCTGATCGGCCGGAGCCCATCGATGAGGGCGCTCTACGAGGACATACGGAAGGTTGCCGCGGTCGATGCGACCGTGCTGATCGAGGGAGAAACCGGAACGGGGAAAGAACTGGTGGCGCGTGCGATTCATCTGTCCAGCCGACGCGCCTCCCAGCCGTTTTTGGCCGTCAATTGCGCAGGGTTCACGGAATCGATTCTCGGCAGCCAGCTCTTCGGCCATAAGAAGGGGGCCTTTACCGGTGCCGTCGACAATCAACAGGGGCTGTTTGAGGCAGCCCACGGAGGTACGATTTTCCTGGACGAGATCGGTGATATTTCTCCCGCAGTTCAGACGAATCTCTTGCGCGTCTTGCAGGAGCGGGAGGTGACGAGGCTGGGGGAGTCCAAACCCCGCAAGGTCGATGTGCGGGTGGTGGCGGCGACGCATCACAACCTGGCGGTCGATGTGGAAAAGGGAACGTTTCGGAAGGATCTATTATATCGCATCAAGGTGGCGCGCCTGCCGCTTCCTCCGCTCCGTGAACGGCAAGACGATATTCCGTTGCTGGTACATGCGTTCCTCGGGCAGTTTCGTTCCGTGATGGAAAAGCCGGTTCATCAGGTGAGTCCTGATGCCATGCAGGTGTTGGTCGACTATGCGTGGCCCGGCAACGTACGGGAACTCAAGAGCGCGGTGGAATCGGCCATGATCCATTGCAAGGGCGCCATCGTGCAGATCGAAGACCTGCCGCCGGAAATTCTCCATTCGGAGGCGGGGGCTGTCTATGTTCCGTTCCAGCGCCAGGACGAGCGGACCCGGATGGCGGGGGCGCTCCAGCAAACGGGCGGCAACCGTTCGGAGGCGGCACGGCTGTTGGGGATGAGCCGCCGAACCTTCTACCGCCGTCTCGCTGAATATGATGTGTCCGTCCCACCGAATCCGGTCGATGATCAACCACTGTGAATCGATCGCTCAAGGCGATCAGGTGCAGGTTGCCATCCTTCGTTCCTCTGCGGATTATCCTCGATCCTCTCCGTTCAGGCTCCGGCTGGTGAGGAACTGCGGTTTAGCCTGAAGCCCACATAACGATTTGCTCAGCGAAGCACAGGCACCACGCTGCTGAACCCTGTCACTTCTGCGGCCGATTTCCCCGCCTCTCTCAACTCTGCAACATAAGGAACCTGTGTATCGCTGGCACAACTGTGACACAACGCGATGTGTCATGAGGTTGACGCCAGGTTGGATCCGACGCGATGCCGGTTGCGTAAGTCCCTCGTTTACAACGAGGCGCCCTTGCCGTCCTGCATGGCACGATCTTTGATCATGTGGTTGTGTGAATGGAGTTACTGCAGTGATGTCGCGATCCCAACGAGAGGGATGAGGTGAAGTTCCATGGATGTCAAAGGATTTTTACTCTCAAACGGCACGGATCGCGAATTCCTGCTGACGATCCAACCATCGACCGTCGGTCCCTTCGAGCGGTTGGTCGTCAAGGAGAAAGTCGATGGGTATTGGGTGGACCTCGCCGGATTGTCGCAGGGGACGTGGTTGGAGCGGACCCGTGCGATCGCTGCGGTGCTGAGTTACCTCCATGCCTTGTGGAAGATGTCGGCGGTGCTCCCGAATCCGGAACGTTGATCGATACATGTACGTGATGATGAATCAAGGAGAGGCCATCATGTGGAACGAGAACCAGGACCTATTTCATAGCATCCGTGAAGAGAGGGCACAGGGACCGTCTTTGAGCATCGGGCAGGTACCGGTCGGCACGACCGTGCTCAAACGGCGGCCGGAAGACTTGACCCCGCGCGAACAAGAGATCTTGCAGTTGGTCTGGTCCGGCCTGACGAACCGGATGATTGCAGAGCGGCTGCACATCAGCATCAAGACCGCTGAGGCTCATCGTGCCAACATGATGAAAAAACTCCGTGTCTCCAACATCGCACAACTGTTGAAGACGGCACTGGAAGAGGGGCTGCTTGCCACCCAGGCGAGCTGATGGGATCCACGGCGACCTGCCCCGCCGTCGGGAGCATCCACTCCCGACGTGCGGGCAGCTCCCCGTGGATCCACCCCTGTCGAAGGATAAATGAGGCTCGCGCCGGCGACGGTGTTTGCAGTACAATGCCCACCGTCGCAGGGGCCGGTCGTGATCGAACAACGTATCGAAGAAATTACGCGCGCCAATCTTGCTTTCTATGCCGCCTTTGAAAGTCTGGACATGCTCCGGATGGACAAGGTGTGGGCCCACCTCGAGTATGTCACGTGCATCCATCCCGGTTGGAGCCTCCGTAGCGACTGGCCGGCGGTGCGGGACTCCTGGGTGTTGATCTTCAACAACACCTTTTCCATGAAATTCGAACTCACCGACGTTCAGGTCCAGGTCGCAGGCGATCTAGGCTGGGTCATCTGCACCGAAAACCTCACCAGCCGCCAGGATGACCAGTCGGTCGAAACCCGTGTCCTCGCCACCAATCTGTTCGAACGTATCGGCGACGAGTGGTTGATGATCCATCACCACGGCAGCCCGGTGATGGGATAGGCAAGCCAAACCTTCCGCCGTCCACGTCACTCACCGGCGAGAGTTGTTACAGAGTTCCCCCAACGGCCTGTCTCAGTGCATTTTTCTATGTCCAGCGTTCCTGGACATATGCTAAGTTGCATTGGGTAGCTATCGGTACTCACCAGGTTTGCCTCGACCTGTAAAGAATGCATGGCGAAGAATTTCAACGACGAAATGATGCCGGTGGATCCGAAGACTTTGAATTCCTTGATCCGATGCGCACGGATGAGCGACGAGACCCTCTTAATATGAATGTTCGATCGAAGCTCGTTCACGTGACCGAGATGCCCTTGCTGGGAACACTGAAAAGACTCTATGCAGGTATAAAGGGTCTGATGGATCAGATCCATGAGGATTGGTTCGTGAACGGTCAAGACTGGACCATGCCTGGTTTTCGAGCCATTGCCGTGCATCGCTTCGGTACCTGGCTTTCCGGGAAGCGCGGAGGTGTGCTCAAGTCTTGCCTGTTCGTGCTCTACCATGCCCTTTATCGTTATGTGCGGAATCACTATGGGGTTGAGATCCCGTTGACGACCATTATCGGACGCAGGCTGTGGCTTGTTCACCAGAGCGGCATCGTATTTCATTGGAAGGCCGAGATCGGAGACGACTGTCTGATCCGTCACAATGCCACGATAGGTGCCGCGTACGGGGGACATAAAATGTTGCATAAGGGGCCCAAGCTCGGACATCGAGTGGAAGTCGGTCCCGGCGCCGTGATCTTTGCGGGCGTCAGGATCGGCGATGAGGCGGTCATCGGCCCCAATGCGGTGGTCATGTCCGACGTTCCGGCCGGTGCCAGGGTGTTTGTGGAAGCTCCTCGGGTCATACGTTTGCCGAACCTGCAACGCGACGACAATCGGGGACAAGGAGAAGCGGCACGGCAGGTCGTGAAAAGATGAAATCATTTCAGATAGACGGTGCCGCAACACAAAACACAAATTCACCGGTCTCGTCCGAGATCATGGGCGACACCTTCCGCAAGGCCGGACTATTTGCTCAAGCAATCCAAGCCTACCTGGAGAGTGCGACCCATCCACCGTCTGCCGCCCTGTGCCTCAAGCTGGCGCGAAGCTATGAACGAGTTGAGAATTATGCAGCGGCCTGTCGGTGGGCCCTGTCCGTCGTAGATTCTGGCGATGACTTTACTGCGTGGCAAACCGGCTGGGGATTGTACCAACGCTGTGCCCTGAAGGTTGAACGATCAACGGCTCGATCAGCCAAAATCGCGCTCCTCGGCAGCTATACCACAACGCAGTTGGGCTCGATGCTGTGCCTTGCGGCGAGCCGGCTCGGCATCGGCGTCGAACTCTATGAAGGCCATTTTGGACAATACCAGCAAGACATCATCGACCTCAAGAGCGGGTTATACGCTTTTGGCCCGGACATCGTCGTCCTTGCGGTTCATGAAGGAGATCTCAGGCTTCCTGAATACAGTGCGTGTTCCGATGAAGAGATCCGAAGGGAAGTCAACCGCTGGACTGGGTTGTGGAAAGTTGTTGCGGAACGCTCCTGCGCACGGATCGTCCAACACAACTTCGCCCTGCCCTGTGAAGTACCGATCGGCCATCTGGCATCCAGGCTTCCTGGGTCTCGGTACATGATGGCACAGGCCGTCAATGCTCGATTGGGTGAAGCGGCCGGGAATGAGGTTTCACTGGTTGATTGCGAACGGCTCTCCTCGCTTATGGGGAAACAGCGATGGCGCGACCCACGATATTGGAACCTTTCCAAGCAAGCCGTGACGCTCGAGGCATTGCCCTTGCTCGCAAGACACACTGCCGCGGTCATTGCCGCGGATCTTGGTTTGAGCCGGAAATGTCTTGTCCTGGATCTGGACAATACGTTGTGGGGCGGTGTCATCGCGGAAGACGGATTGGCAGGGATTAAACTGGGACAGGGAGTGGAGGGCGAGGCGTTCGTGGCGTTTCAGGAATACATTCTTCAGCTCAAGAACAAGGGCGTCATCCTGGCGGTCTGCTCGAAGAATAACTATGCCGATGCCATCCAGCCGTTCGAAAAGCATCAGGAGATGCGGCTGAAACTTGACGACATCGCCCTCTTCATCGCCAATTGGGAATCGAAACCCGACAACATCCGAAGGATAGCCAAGACGCTGCAGATCGGCTTGGATTCCTTGGTGTTTGTGGATGATAACCCTGTGGAGCGTGAGGTAGTTCATCGGTTCCTTCCTGAGGTCGATGTGATACCCCTCCCGGAGGATCCCTCCTATTATCCGCGAGCCCTGTCACAATATCTCTTGTTTGAGACCAGCTCGTTCACTCCCGAAGATAGTCGACGGACCGACCAATATCGTGCCCGCGCGAAGGTATTGGAACTGGAGACGGCAGCCGAGTCCATCGAAGATTTTTACCGCAGCCTCCAGATGCAAGCCATCGTGGCGCCCTTTGAGGAGTCGCAGTTGCCGAGGATCGCGCAGCTGATCGGGAAGACGAATCAATTCAACCTCACCACCAGACGGCATGGAATGTCGCAATTGGAGGCATTCCTGCAGGATGAGAGCTATGTGCATCTGGCTCTACGGTTGCGTGATCGTTACGCAAAGCATGGGCTGGTCAGTGTGATTATCGCTCGGCATCAAGACAATGTGCTGGATATCGATACCTGGCTGATGAGCTGCCGAGTCATCGGCCGGACGGTCGAGACGACGATGCTGGAGCACCTCTGTCGCCGAGCCGCAGAGCTCGGCTGCACCTCGCTTCGGGGTACCTATATTCTCACTGAGAAAAATGCGATGGCTGCAGATGCGTATGCCAAGTGCGGCTTCGAGTTAATCGGTCGCGGTGAAGGACAGGAAGTCTGGACGTATGACTTGCTTGCCAAAGGTCTGATCACCAATACGTTTATCAAGCCAGGCGAATCCTGGGAGCTTGCTGGTAGGGATGCCTGAATCGCAATCCGGGGTTCGATCCTCCGTGCCGACCGGGGGGTTGGCGCATTGGGCTACTGTTCACCGCCTCTATCGGGAGGCATCTCTGTAGCCACTGGTCTCTGAATGCGGCTCACATATTGGAAACGTTTTAGCCCGCATTATTCATGACGGTTCGTCGCGAAATTGCGGAGTCGCGACGCGAGACGGGCGCGTGGAGCCGTGAGGAAGGGAGGCATCCTTGAACAGGATGTCGACCGACCGAGCGGCGAGCCCGCCCGCCGACAGGCTGGTCGCAGCCGGGAATCCGCAATTGCAGCAGAAGTGCTCATGAATAATGCGGGTTAGATCGTAGACGGGCGTCATCGCGACAAGCAGGTGTTGTGTGAAGACGATATTCGGGCGAAGGTTTCCCCATCCACACAGGAATGCACTGCGAAACTCTGGGGGAGTGAAATGGAATTGCATGAACGATTGGAAGAGGTGTTTCGGCAGGTGTTCGACGACGAGAATCTCAAACTGACCGAGGAGATGACGGCGCACGATATCGGAGGTTGGGATTCTGTGGTGCATATCAATTTGATGTTCAGCATCGAGCAGGCTTTCGGCGTTCGCTTCAACGGCAACGAGCTTGTAGAAATGAAGAATATCGGTGAACTCAAACAATTCCTGGCGAAGAAGGGCGTGCAGTAACGATCACCGGGCAGTTTCGGCCGTCCGATCCGAAGGTATCCGAGATGGAAGCATCAATGGTGCAAGATCACTCATCGGTCCTCGTCATTGAACCGAGCCAGGGGTATGTTCGGGTCGGGTGGGGAGAGCTGTGGGCGGCGCGGGAGTTGTTCTATTTTCTGGCCTGGCGGGACCTGAAAACGCGGTATGCCCAGACGGCCATCGGGGCGGGGTGGGCCCTCCTGCAGCCGCTGCTCAGTACCATGATCTTCACGGTGGTCTTCAGTTATGTGGTCAAAGTGCCCTCGGACGGCGTGCCCTATCCCCTGTTCGTGTTCGCGGCGATACTGCCCTGGGCGCTGTTTGCGCGCAGCCTCGAACGGAGCACCCTGAGTGTGGTGACGGAGGGCGGCCTGATCAAGAAGGTCTATTTTCCGCGGCTGATCATTCCGATCGCCGCCACCTTCATCAACCTGGTGGATTTTGCCGTCGGGCTGCTCCTCCTGCTCGGGATGATGCTGTGGTACCAGATCGTGCCGCCCTGGACGCTGGTGTGCCTGCCCCTGTTCGTGGGGGGGGCGGTGGTCACCGCGCTGTCCGTGAGCCTGTGGCTGTCGGCGCTCAATGTCAAATACCGGGATGTGGCGTCGATCGTGCCCTTGATGACGCAATTGTGGATGTTTGCCTCCCCGGTCCTGTACCCCGCGTCCCTGGTGCCGGAGCCCGTTCGTGTGTACTATGGATTGAATCCCATGGCGGGGGTCATTGAGGGGGTTCGCTGGGCGCTCTTGGGCAAGGCGGCCCCGGATTGGGGGATGGTAGCGGTGAGTCTGGGGGTGGTCACGATCTTGTTGGGAGGCGGCGTGATGTTTTTTCGGAGGGTGGAGCGAACCTTCGCCGATGTGATCTGAATGGGAGACACCGCGGTACGAGTCGAGCAGTTGTCGAAGCGGTATCGCCTGGGGGCGACCCATGCCTCGGAGACCTCCCTGGCCGGCGCCCTGGCGCGAGGGCTGAGCCGGCTCTGGCGGCCGCAGCCGGCCGTCCCCCGGGCTGCGGCGAGCCTCTGGGCGCTGCGCGACGTGTCGTTTGAGATCAAACAGGGGGAAGTGTTCGGGGTGATCGGCACCAATGGGTCGGGCAAGAGCACCCTCCTGAAGATCCTCTCGCGGGTGACCGAACCCACGCGGGGCCGGGTAGTCCTCACGGGGCGCTTCTGCGGCTTGCTGGAAGTGGGAACCGGCTTCCATCCGGAACTGACCGGGCGGGACAACGTCTACATGAGCGGGGCCATTCTGGGCATGACCCGCCAGGAAATTGCCCGGAAGTTCGACGAGATCGTGGCCTTCGCCGAAGTGGAGGCCTTTATCGACACGCCGGTGAAACATTACTCCAGCGGGATGTATGTCCGGTTGGGGTTCTCGGTGTTGGCCCACATGGACCCGGACATTCTGATCGTGGACGAGGTGCTGGCGGTGGGGGACGTGCGGTTCCAGAAGAAGTGCATGGGGAAGATGGAGGCTGTGGGGCAGCACGGGCGGACGGTGATCCTGGTGTCGCACGACATGCAGGCCATTACCCGGTTATGCAAACGGGCGATGCTGTTGCACAAGGGCGAGGTGGTGCACGAGGGCACGGCCCACGACGTGGTGAATCAGTACCTGCACGCCGGCCATATTCAGGCCTGTGCGGCATGGCCGGACCCGGCACAGGCGCCCGGCAACGAGGTCGTGCGCCTGCGGGCCGTGCGCATTCAGACTGAATCCGGCGTCGTCACGGATAGATTCGACATTCGCCGACCGATCAACATGGAGATTGAATTCGATATTATCAAACCGGGCCATATCCTCGTGCCGGTGTTCAACCTACACAATGACGAGGATGTGGTAATTTGCACGGTCCATGATCGTGATCCGGCCTGGCGGCGAAAGCCTCGCCCCATGGGGGGATATATCTGTACGGCCCGGATTCCCGGCAACCTGCTGACTGAAGGAGTGATTACCGTGGCAGTGGTCGTGATGACCGAGGATCCCTTTCGTCTGCATGCCTATGTCCCTCAGGTGGTTGGTTTTCGGGTCGATGAAAGCGCAGAGGGAGACGGCGCGCGGGGCGACTTCAGTGGCCGATGGGTTGGTGTCATACGACCGCTTTTGGAGTGGAGAACTCAATACAAGCCGCAGTAAAGACAAGCAGCGCATTGCGGTGTCGGTTACCTTGGATGGAAGGGGGTCCTGTCAACGCAGGAAAGGAAAACCTTCGCGGGCGCAACACTGAGCCTGTCGGTTGTTTGCGAGAAGCCCGGTCTGGAATGTGTTCAGGAGGGAGGAATCCGGCAAGGGTGGGGGGGAGAGAAGCACGTGAATGTTTTGATTGCACCCCTTTCGGTACTGATCGGAATGGGGCTATTTCTCGGTCTTGGGGGCATTGCGGCGCAGGCCCAACTCAGTGCCTGTACCGGTCTCTCATACACCCATACGAGGTGTGAAAGTCTGAGAGGGAATCCCCTGGCGGGCGACGCTATCCGAAGCTTCGTTAGCCCAGAGCCAAAAGGAGAATCTCTTACCGGCTTGCCCGATGTGTCGAAGAGCCATACTTTTCAACACCAGGTTCCGATGGAGCCGATTGCCGAACCGCTCATGCCCCCGATCGACGGCGCCCGGGACTTTCTCAACCGACGTGATCCGGCGCATGTGATCCAGCCCATTCAGCCGATGGCCCAGCCGCACCCCGGGTTGGGGGGCCGTTGATTCGGATGGAAGGCTGTGTTCGTGCAGCGCTCCGCTCTCCCATCCTCCCCAAGAGACACCAGTGAATTGACTTTCCCTTGGCGTTCCGGCTAGGGTCCGGCCCGTGCGACCTTCCGGTCGAACGGTCTCTGGGGTGACGCTGAGGCATGGAGGCGGCCATGGTCAGGTTGCTGTCGTGTATTGTGTTGACGGCGCTGACAGTCTGGGTGCTGGAAGGTTGTACCAAAGTGGCCCAAGTCACGACGTTGGCCGATGAGAACTGTCACCACAGCGTCCGCGACCAGCTCAACGCCATCCTTCTCGACGAGGGAGAGAAACCCGAGATCGCGAACCGTCTCTCTGTGAACACGACGACGGTTTTGGCGACCGGTGCGCTGGGTCCGCGACCCTTCGGGGTCTCGTCGCCTTCCGGCGCCGACTATAGTTTTTTCGTCGAACGTAAGAGCGAGGAATGTCTGCTGCGGCTTTACGGTCGGAGGAAGGGCTTCACCCGCTATACGAACAACCTGACCTATATCGCGACGCGGCCCCTTGAAGGTTGTGCCTGTGCCGAATAAGCATCCTGTCCACCCATTATCCTCACAATACTGATTGAAGTAACATTTCTTCCCCGCCTGTCCACCTGTGCCAAGCACTGTCCTGTGGCACAACATTGGCACAGGACCTATTCCTCTGGCACAGCCCACCCCTTGCGCCATCCTTTCCTTGCAGATTCGTAACGCCTTGTTTTTCAGGCCACAAGTTCGGTCTAGGGTCATTGGCACGAGCTTTGAGTTAAGCGGTTACGCACCTCGTAGGACAAAGCCCTTGGGGAGTTCGACTGAGCCGGACTCGGTTTGCCCGAGGCTGGGACCATGTCCCAAGTGTCTCGGGCCTCGGCATCCATGCCATTTCGGTTGCATCGGGGGAGGGACATCGTGTGGACAGACAGTGAGGACCATCGAGGTACAGGGTAGGTGTTTCGCGGCCCCGTCGATGGAGCATCTATGTCGATAGGGGCGGGAAGGGGGGATCATGTCGTTCGACAAGAAAGACAATGGAGCGGGGAGGCGCAGTCCTCTCGTGATCGGACCTGGGAGGAAGAACCACCTAGGGTCTGATGGTCACGCACTCGTCGCGGCCAAGCGTCGGCCTGAGGACCTGACAGCGCGTGAACGGGAAGTTCTTCGTTTGATCTGGGGCGGGCATACCAATCGCAGCATTGCGGAGCAGTTGAAGATCAGCATTAAGACTGCGGAGGCGCATCGGTCGAACATGATGAAGAAGTTGCGGGTGTCCAATACAGCCCAGCTGCTCAAAGCGGCCCTGGAGGGAAAGATTCTTCACGCGAACGACGAAGCGCGGTAAGCGGTGGGTTGTCGTGAACTGCGATGCCCCTCGGTTTGGAGTCGGTGACGGCAGTGCAAGTGACCAGTTGCTGCACAGACTGGGAATGAAGCGGCAACTGGGCCTTACGATCCTGGAGTAGGATGGGTCAGGTCCGTGGTGCCGAGGGTCTGGCGCCATTCACTCGCGACCTGATCGCGTTCTTCCATCGTCATGGCCGCATACTTGCGGAACATCTGCGGTCCTCGTCGTCGCCGCCACGTCAGGAAGTTGAGGAAGTGGTCCTTGCAGATGGAATGGGTTCCAGCCGGCGCATAGACTCTCGCCTGACAGCCATCGATTAAACAGGTCTGTCCACTCATCGGTGCCTCCCGTTAATTCCATCAAAGTATGCCGGAGATCGCTGCGCAAATGCAATGTGGCGATCAGGTCCACATCGGCGACCGGCAGCAACCGGCACCGGAAATTCCGCTTGCAATCGTGACGATCGCCCGGTTACGGTACCGCGTTCTCCGGGGCTCAGGATTGGCGGTGTGAGCGCAGCATGGCGATGCAGGTCATCTCGGTGGTCGGAGCCCTGATGGTGCTCGTGGCCTATGGCCTCATCCAGGCCGGGGTCTGGCGCGAGTTGGATGCGGGGTATCTGGCGCTGAACATCCTGGGTTCACTGTTGTTGGGAATCGTTGCCATTGAAGATCGGCGCGTGGGGTTCGTTCTGCTGGAATTCGCATGGGCCGGGATCGGGCTGATCGGAGTGGCCAGGGCTCTTCGCGCCAGACATGCCCGCCGTACTCTCTAACCGCCGATCGGATCACAGCATGCACAAGAACTATCGGGCAGTCTTGTAACGAAGGAGAAGGGACTATGGCAGGGTTGTTATCGGCAGACGACATATTCGAGCAGGCGAAGGATGCGGCGGTCGCCGCCACCAATCCGGACGAGAAGGCGCTCCAGATCGACTACGAGGCGTTGCAACTCAAGATTCGTGCGGCACTCGGGGATCGCAAGGTGGCGCGCTGCCACATCAACAAGTTTCTGCCTGAGGGCTATGAAGACCAGGGTCGGTTCAATCTGGTCCTCTTGACGGCCGGCAATGTGATCTTCGACATGGTCATCGGCGACAGCTATTTCCGGTACGATGTCGTGTCCGTGGGGCAATTGGACAAGGTGCAGGTCATCGACGCCATGTGGGACAACCGCGAGAAGCGCCGGGAAGAGCCGTTCCTGAGTCTTCGGCTCATGCATGCCGAAGAGACGCATCTGTTGTTGGCGTTGGACGAAGAAGAACGGAAGAGCCTGCTGGGGTTCGCGTCGGCCGTGACCGCCGTGCGGAATCCCGAGCGGTAGCTCTGGTCAGGAACGGACGTAGAACGGGAGGGCATGGACGGTCGCCGCATGGCGCGTCCCTGCCACCTCGACCGTCAGCGCCGTACCAGGAGACGAAAAGTCCCGCAGTGGAAATCCGAAGGCCAGCACTGCCTGTTGTTGTGGCGAGAACACCGCGCTGCTGATCCAGCCCACCTCACGATCACCGCTGAAGAGTTTCGATCCCTTCGGTGGAACCGCCTGGTCTTGGACGACGAGACCGACCAGGTGCCGCCGGACGTTCCCGTACGTATCCATCCGCGCCACCACTTCCTGCCCTGGATAACAGCCCTTGGAGAGGCTGAAGGCCTTCCCTTCCAGGTTGGCTTCGGGCGGAACGATCTCTTCATTGAGGTCGGGTCCTGCCTTGGGGAGCCCTGCTTCGATCCGCAAGATGTCCCTGGCCGCTGCGCCGACCGGTTTGATACCGAAGGGGGTACCGGCCGTCATGAGCTGCTCCCAGGCGGCGGTCACGCCGTCAGCAGGCAGCAGTAGTTCAAAGTCCTGCTCGCCGGTTTCTTCGGTACGGACGATCAACGCCGGATGCCCACCGATGGTGGTGGGGACCTGGTTCAAGAGACCGAGGGAACGGACGTCCGTGCCGAACGCGGCCGCGATCAATTCTGCGGCCTTCGGCCCGCTCACCAGCAGCAGGCCCCAGCTCTCTGCGCAATTGTCCATCTTGGCCTTAGTGCCGTAGAGGAGAAACTTCCGCAAGGCCTGAAACGTGGCGTCCCCCACCTCGCCGACATCTTCGATCCACACTGCATCGGGCCGGATGTAGAGCCGGAAGTATCCCAGCATTTTCCCCTTGTGGGTGAGGAAGCTGGAGTAGCGGCCTTGCCCCGGTTGCAGCGGGAGGATGTCGTTGCTGATGATGCTCTGCAGCCACTTGATGCGATCGTCGCCGGTCACTCGGAGTTTGCCGCGGTGCGACAGGTCCGAGATGCCGACTGCGTGGCGGATTGCGGCATGCTCCGCCGCGACGTGGCCGTAGTGGGCAGGAATCGACCATCCGGCGACCTCATCGAACGTCGCGCCGAGTTGTTGGTGCTGGTCGTGGAGTCGAGATTGTTTCATTGGATTCTTGCTCTCTGCTCTCAGCCTTCAGCGTGCCGTTCTGAGCTGACGGCTGATTGCTGACAGCTGTTGGCTATTATTTCTTCCACCAGCTCTCTGGTTCGCGCTGAGAACTCATTTCTGGAGACAATCTTCGTCACGCCGAGTTCCTTCGCGCATTTCCAGGTGTCCACTTCCTCGTGATTGGCAAAGGCCAGGATGGGCAATGAGCGTAGCATAGGATCGGCCTGGAGGGCTTCCAGCGCCTTGAACGCATCGACGCCCGGGTCGTTCATGTTGAGGATCATGGCGGCCGGGACCAGCGACGCGGCCTTCTCCGCCACCTCGTCGTGGTTGCGGACCCGCTCCAGACCGTAGCCCTGGGGGCGTAATGCGTCGCGCACCTTGGTATAAAAGAAAATGTCTGTGACTGCTACCAGGATGGTGCTGTTCATCGTCATCCGTGCTCCTAATTCAGCGAACTGATGAGTCGACCCAGGGCCTTCTTGGCCAGACTGTAGTCGGGATTGAGGACGAGGGCCTGTTTGTAACAGTCGATGGCCTCGGTCCACTTGCCTTGACGTTCATAGACGCGGCCGAGATTCAGGTGTGGAAAGGCGGGGCTTTCGTACCGCCTCGCCTGCATGGCCTTTTGAAACCAAGGAATCGCCTCGTTCAGGTCGCCCTTTTCGATGAGATAGGCGCCGATGTCGTTATAGGGGTTGCCGAAATCCGGATCACAGGCGATGGCCTTGTGGCACTCTTCGATCGCCTCGTCCAGCTTGCCCATGAAACTGTAGGTCCAACCGAGAAAGGTATAGGCCTCGGCGGTCCGGTGTGTCGCCAGCGATTGTTTGTACAGGCTGACGGCTTCTTCCAACTGCCCCTTCATCTGCCGCTCGTAGGCTTGCTGAAAGAGTTGCCAGGCTTCACGCTTGTCTTCGTCGCTGCCTTCGCCCTGTATGAGAAAATCTTGTACATCCATATCGCGTACGTCCTATCTCTTCTCTCTTCAATTTTTCAGCAGGAGCGGCCAAGGTTGCCCTCCACTGCGCGCATCGAACGAGCACAGCTGTATCGTGCGCGTTCTGCGAGCAATGAGGGCACCTGGCCGCTCACTCTTCGTCCTTCTGAGGCCGCGCGTTGCGCGAGCAAAGAACCCGTCCGCGCTACTCCTGTTTTAACTTCTTCTTAATCAGCTCCGCTCCGTAGCGTCCTGAGAGCAGCATCGAGCCGAAGGCAGGCCCCATCCGCGGCGTGCCGAACACAGCTGCGACGGCCAATCCGATCACGAAGCAGTTCTCGTAGACTTCTCCGGTCCGGTCCATGACCTCTTCTTCCGACCGGGACACCCACATGGCGCCGTTCCCTGGTACCGGCTGATAGAGGCCGCGCTTGTTCAGGAGCGTGACCACGACTGCGTCATGCCCGGTCGCATCGACCACGATTGTACTCTCAAGAGCGATGGGATCGACATGGATGATGTCATGGCCGGCCATTTCGGCAGTCGTGCTGTTCACGACCACACCCTCCAGTACGCCGTCCCGGCGCAGAATCAGATCGACCACGCGGGTCAGGTTCATGATCTTCGCGCCGGCCCCGTAGGCGGCGGCAATCAGCGCGCCCGTGGCATGGGGCGGATCGACCATATACATTCCATCGCATTCTTTGATCTGTTTGCAAGGCACGCCCACTTCTTCGAGAATCTTGTGGGCCGGCGCGCAGATGGTGGCCTTGTTCATCAGGTATCCACCGGACCAGAAACCCCCTCCCAGCGCGAGGCTCTGCTCGACGACGACGGTCCGGAATCCCATCTTGGCCAGGTCGTGGGCACAGATCAAACCGGATGGGCCGGCCCCGACGATGATCACATCGCTCTCGATGAGTTGATCGAACTCTTTATAGTATTCCCGCGCGATGTGGCGGGTGATGTCGCGCTCACGTAACGGCGCCGGTTTGGGTTTAGGCATATTCACTCCTGCCGGTCAGCCTTCAGCGTCGGATGTTCAGAGCCGACCGCTGATTGCTGAACCATTTTCACAAATAAATCTCGGAGCCGGCCTTCTTGAACTCCTCGGATTTTTCCTTCATCCCGATCTGGATCGCCTGTTGCTCTTCCAGCTGTTTCTGCGCCGCATAGTCACGGACATCCTGCGTGATCTTCATCGAGCAGAAGTGCGGCCCGCACATGCTGCAGAAATGGGCGACCTTCGCGGCATTGTCCGGCAACGTCGCATCATGGTACGAGCGGGCGGTGTCTGGGTCCAGCGACAGGTTGAACTGGTCTTCCCAGCGGAATTCGAACCGTGCCTTGGACAACGCATTGTCGCGGGCCTGCGCGCCGGGGTGGCCCTTGGCCAGGTCCGCCGCGTGGGCGGCGATTTTGTAGGTCACGACCCCGACCTTCACGTCTTCCTTCGTCGGCAGCCCGAGATGCTCCTTCGGTGTGACATAGCAGAGCATCGCACAGCCGTACCAGCCGATCATCGCGGCGCCGATGCCGGAGGTGATGTGGTCGTAGCCCGGCGCAATGTCCGTGGTAAGCGGCCCCAAGGTATAGAAGGGCGCCTCCTGACATTCCTTCAGTTGCTTCTCCATGTTTTCTTGAATCAGGTGCATGGGGACGTGGCCAGGTCCTTCGATCATCACCTGCACATCGTGCCGCCAGGCGATCTTGGTCAATTCGCCCAGCGTCTCCAACTCGGCGAATTGCGCTTCGTCGTTGGCGTCGGCAATCGAGCCGGGACGCAGGCCGTCGCCGAGGCTGAACGACACATCATAGGCCTTCATGATCTCGCAGATCTCTTCGAAGTGGGTATAGGCGAAGTTTTCTTGGTGGTGGGCCAGGCACCACTTCGCATGGATCGAGCCGCCGCGCGAAACGATGCCGGTCATGCGTTTGGCCGTCATGGGGACATAGCGCAACAGCACACCGGCGTGGATGGTGAAATAGTCCACCCCCTGCTCGGCCTGTTCGATCAGCGTATCGCGAAAAATTTCCCAGGTCAGTTCCTCGGCCTTGCCGCCGACCTTTTCGAGTGCTTGATAGATCGGCACGGTGCCGATCGGCACGGGGGAGTTGCGGATGATCCATTCGCGCGTTTCGTGGATATTTTTGCCGGTCGAGAGGTCCATGACCGTGTCGGCGCCCCAACGGATCGACCAGATCATCTTTTCGACTTCCTCTTCGATCGAGGAGGCGACGGCGGAATTGCCGATATTGCTGTTGATCTTCACGAGGAAGTTCCGGCCGATGATCATCGGCTCGGTTTCCGGGTGGTTGATATTGGCCGGGATGATGGCGCGGCCGCGGGCGACCTCGTCGCGCACGAATTCCGGCGTGATCCTGCTCGGAATGCGGGCGCCCCAGGCCTGACCGGGATGCTGCGCGACCCCACCCCCATGGCCGTTACTCGCCGCCATTAACTCTCGAGCCTGGTCACGGGATTGGTTTTCCCGGATGGCGATGAATTCCATTTCCGGCGTGATGATGCCTTGTTTGGCATAGTGCATCTGGCTGACATTCCGCCCGGATTTGGCACGGAGCGGCTTGCGAATATGCTCAAACCGAAGGTCGGTCAGTTTGGGGTCCGCCGCTCGGAGCCGTCCATATTGTGACGTGACTTGCGGGAGTTCTTCCGTATCCTGGCGGCTCTCGATCCAGGCCCTCCGCAACGGCGGCAGTCCGGCGCGCACGTCGATCTGTATCGCCGGATCGGTGTAGGGACCGGATGTATCGTAGACCGTGACCGGCTGGTTCGGCGTCTCGCCCTTTCCATTGGCCTGGTGTGTGGCGGTCAGGCTGATTTCGCGCATCGGGACGCGCACGCCAGGCAGAGAGCCGTTGACGTGCACCTTGCGCGAGGCCGCAAACGGCGTCGTGGTAAGACGGGCGGTCGAGGGCATGGAACCGTGACCGTTGCTGGAACCATTCTGTGTATGGGCCTCGCTCATAGCGGCAATCCTTTCATCTCATCGAAGGTGAGCGCCTGACGGTCGAATAAAAAAAGCCGCATCCAGCTCGGGTGCGGCTTGAAGCGATCACGAAGCCAGTAGATCGGTCGCTTCCCTACGCTGGTATTACCCAGGTCAGGTTGTGAGGGTCGTCCGACTTGCTCGGACTCTCAGCCTATTGGCCCCCCTAGCTGTTGGAGGTGATCGTACCGACCTGCCGACACGATGTCAATCTACTGGAAGGCCCAGGAGCGAAGGTTCTTCAGTGCCGGGTCGTTGAGGCGAAGGGCCTGGCCGGACGTGAGCCCTGTACGTGGATGACGCAATCCTTACCCCATCGCCGCCCAGATCTTCTGGGCGTTCTCTCCGGTAAAGGTCATATCGTCCTGCGCCGAAGAACTGCGCTCGAAATAGAGATGCAGCAATCCCCCTCCAAAATGCGCCTCTCGGACGAGGTCGAGGTTGATGGCCACTTCGCCGGGACGTTCTTCATCCTTCACTTTGACGAACCGCATAATGCTTCCCTCCTTCTGTGAGGTGCCGATGGTGCTTCAAACGGGACCGACGAGTCCCCTCTCAGCTGAAAGTCGGCATACCCTATGCGCGGGATAGAAACGAGTCAAGGTCGGAAGCGGCCACTCATCCTACGCTACCCTTCTTCAGGAGCGGTAGTTCGCCGGCCGTTCGCCGTTGTGTGGCCGGCAGCTTGCCGGTGGGCTGATTTCGATTGGCTGCGGAATTGGGCCGGCGGGAGTCCGAACTCACGTTTGAAGGCTCGGTTAAAGGACGACTCCGACTCATAGCCGACCTCGGCGGCGATCTCCGCTACACTGCTGTTGGTGGAAGTGAGCATCTGTGCGCCGAGTTGAAGACGCCAGCCGGTGAGATAGGCAATGGGGGGCTCCGCGAGATACTGCCGGAACCGCTCGGCCAGGACGGAACGTGAAATGCCGACCTCCTTCGCGAGCGTGGCAATCGTCCAGGGATGGGCCGGCTTGCGATGCAGCAGAGCCAAGGCTTTCCCGACTTCAGGGTCGCGGATGCCGGCCAACCAACCGGTCTGTTCCGGCGGGAGCAATGCGATGTAGCGTCGAAGCGTTTCGACGAACAGCACTTCGGACAATTTGGCGAGCACGGCCTCGCCCCCGGGGCTGGATGCATCCGCATTGCTCACCGAATAGCGAATGGACTGTTCCAGCCATTGGCCTGACGCGTCGTTGCGGATGTTGACCTTCAAAATGGGCGGCAGCCCACCCAAGAAGATTCGGCTGAGGTGCGGCTCGCAGGCCATGTAGCCGCAGATGAGTTTGGTGATCTCGCCGCCCCCGCCATGGCGGGAGACCGTGAGGCCCTCGGATAACACCCGTTGCAGGGCTTGCGCGCTGTCCACCGGTCTGACCGGCGAACCGTTTCCCATGATGTGCGGATCGCCGTGCGGAAAGATGACGATATCCCCCGCGTTGAGAGGAAGCGGCCGGCCGTCTCCCTCGACATGGGCGTAGCCCCGGCCCTCGGTCAGCAGGTGATAGATGATGACGTGCTTGGCGCCCGGGGAAAGGTACGAAGCCAGGATGTGCGAGGCCGGTTGGCGAAAGCACCAAGGCGCTGAACACTCGGCATTGTAAAACAGGGCTCCATCAAGCCTGACGGCCTTCAGCACTTCGGAGAGGACATCCATGCGCGCTCCAATCCGGAGGTGCGGCGTTTCGGCAAAGCGTACCGGACGCCAAAGCAAGGGGCATGTAGCCTAGCACTTCTCTGTCAAGAGAGCCAGACTCCCGGGTAAGGCGTTTCCCGCGCATCCTCCTATACTGCGCATATGGTTACAGCGGCGAGGCCGAGCCGCTCTTTGATCCAAAAACACACAAAGGAGGCAACCATGTTGACCAGCGCCTATGCATCGCAAGTCGAGACGCCTTCTCAAAACTGTTCCCTGCCGCTCCGGCTTCTCTCTTTGACCGTTGGACTGCTTCTCTCGTGCGCTTCGCCGGCTTCGGCCGAGATCCTCGCTCTGTTGAACTACGAGAGTAAGCCCGATCAATCGGTGCGGCGGGAAGGGATCGCGATCATGGAGATTGATCCCGAATCATCGGACTTCGGGAAAATCCTGATGGATATTCCCCTGCCCCCCGACCTCGTCGCCCATCACATCTTTTTCAACCGCGATAAGAGCAAAGCGTATGTCACCGCCTTGGGGAAAAGCATTTTGCACGTCGTGGACCTCACTAAGTTTCCCTACCGGCTGCGCGCGATTGCCGTGCCGGACTGCCAGGTTGGCGAGGATCTCGTCGTGTCGGAAGATAACAAGACGTGGTATCTCACCTGCATGGGTTCGAGCACGGTGATCATGGGGGACGCCGTGAATGATCAGCCGACCAAAACGGTCAGCGCGTCAGAACCGGCCGTGGCCACGATCCTGTATCCGCACGGGATTGCGATTCACAACGGCATCAACCGGGTCCTGATCACCAGCACCATGAAGCCGGATGATGTAGGTCAGGCCGGTGACACGGTCACGGTGTTGGAGGCCAAAACCGGCAAGGTCCTGTCGACGCATCGAGTTGCCTCAAAACCGGCTCCCGCCAAATCCGCCCCCGTCGAAATCATGTTCGCCCCGAAGGCGGACCCGCCTGTGGTGCACATTACCAATATGTTCGAGGCGACACTGTGGGCGGGAGTTTGGGATCAGAAAACCGAGACCTTCTCCTTCAATCAGATCGATGACTTCAGTGCGAAGGAACAAGGGATGCCGTTGGAGATGCTCTATAACAGGAAGGGAGACCGCTTGTTCGTCACCACGGCCAAGCCGGGGTTCGTCAATCTCTATGACAACACCGATCCGCGGCAGCCGAAGTTCATCAAGTCCATTCCCGCGGCTCCGGGCGCCCACCATAGCGTGCTGTCGCCCGATGAACGGTACCTGTTTGTCCAGAATAGCTTCCTCAATTTGGAAGGCATGAGTGATGGATCCATCACAGTGATCGACTTGAAGAATAACAAGGTTCTGGGGAACATCGAGACCTTGAAAGCGCAGGGGTTCAATCCCAACTGCATCATGCTGCTGCCGAATCATTTTCAGAACGGCGGATTGCGCGCCCACGCTCATTAAACATAAGAGCCGGACGGCCACTGTTGGAGCGGCGATGCTAAACCGTTTCTCGATCCGAACACACAAAGGAGGAAACCATGTTGACCAGCGCGTTATCACCTAAAGCGGAGAGTGTGAAGACTCGTCTCAAAACTATCTGGATGGCCGGTGACTACGATCGATTCTCGCGTTACATGGAAAGCGGAGCACGGGAGTTCTATGGCCGCCTTACTGCCCCGCCCGGTTGCCGATTGCTGGATGTAGGCTGTGGCTCAGGCCAGTTGGCTCTGATTGCCGCGAAGGATGGTTTGGAGGTGACCGGTGTGGACATTGCCGGCAATTTGGTGGAGCGGGCGCGGGTGCGCGCTCGTGCGGAGGGTTTAAAAGCGCGTTTCGAAGAAGCCGATGCAGAGGCGCTGCCCTTTGATGATGCGAGCTTCGATGTGGTGGTGAGCTTGATCGGAGCGATGTTCGCGCCACGACCTGACCTGGTGGCGCAGGAACTGCTGCGGGTGTGCAAGCCGGGAGGAACCATTGCCATGGCCAATTGGACAGCGCAGGGTTTCGTAGGGCAGATGTTCAAGACCGTCTCGGCGTTCATTGCGCCGTCCGGAATGCCCTCGCCGGTCCTGTGGGGCGACGAGGCCACAGTTCGTGAACGGTTGGGCAAGGGACTGTCGGATCTCAAGCTGGTCCGGCGCGACTATACCTTCAATTATCCCTTCCCTTCCGCGGAGGTGGTGGAGTTCTTCCGCCTCTACTACGGACCGACCAATCAGGCGTTTGCCGCTCTCCATGCCGGCGGCTCCGAGCGTCTTCGCCGGGAGCTCGAAGCGCTCTGGTCTTCTCACAATCGAGGGGGGACTGACTGCACCATCGTCTCAGCTGAATATCTGGAAGTGGTCGGCACTCGAGCGTGATTTGTCCGGAGAAAGAATGGCACGCACAGCCCATTCAACATCTCAGCACCATCAGGAGGTTGTCATGTACGATTTAAAAAATCTTAGCAAGATGAAGGATCTAGAGATCCATGCGCCCGAGGCGATGAAAGCGTTTGTGGCCTTCGACAAGGCTGCCGTGGCTGAGGGAGCGATTCCGGGGAAATATAAGGAATTGATGGCACTCGCGGTCGCGTTTACGACTCAGTGCCCCTATTGCATCGAAATCCATGCGAACAACGCGCGAAAACTCGGCACGTCGGATCAGGAGATCGCCGAAGCCGTTCTAGTCGCCGCGGCGTTGCGCGCGGGCGGGGCAATCACCCACGGCACCCATGCCTTGAAGTGAACGAGGCCTATCGCTGTTCTGGCGGAATCGTTCTGATCGGGGCGGAGAACGAGGCATGGGCCGCGGCATCGACCGGCCGGTGCCTGACCACGGTGCTGGCCGGGTCATTGCCGAGAAAATTGTCGCCTTTCCAATTCCTCGACGGCCTGATGGGTCGGAGAACGAAGCCGCCCCCGCAATTCGGACGGACGTTGTGTAGAACCTGTTCGACGCTGGCAGTACATGTTTACCGCTGAGGCATAGCTGCAACGGTTCGCTCATCCTGTCTCGGGGGCTGCTTCGGGTAGGCTGTCGTCCGAGGGTACGTCGCGAATCTGGATCGAGTCGACCCGTTGCCGGGCCAGGACGTCTGAGATAATGACGACCTTGTCGCCGATCTGAAACTGTTCACGCTCCTTCAGGATCCGGAATGCCGTTTGCAATGTTTTTTCGGGGTCCGAGCTGAAATCGATCTTGAACGGGAAGACACCGCGGTTCAGCATCATGGTTCGCCGCGGTTGGCTCATGTTGGTAAAGGCGTAGATGTCGGTCAAAAACGGACGGCAGTTCGCGACGAGATCGGCCATGAGTCCCCGTCTGGTGATCACGACGATGCCCTTGGCCTTGATCCCCTCAGCCAGTTGGACGGCAGCCGCCGCCAATTGCTGCTTGTTCCCCGCGTTGCGCAAACCTTTCGCAAACTGCAAGCCGGGAATTGCCTCGGATTTCAGCGCAATCTTGCGGAGGTATTCGACACATTTCACCGGATACTTTCCCACCGTGGTTTCTCCCGACAGCATGACGGCATCGGCTTCTTCATAGATTGCGTTGGCGACATCGGTGACCTCGGCGCGGGTGGGGTGCGGATTGTGGATCATGGATTCGAGCAGATGAGTGGCCACGATCACGCGTTTCCCATACTCGGCGCACTTCCGCACGATCGTGCGCTGGACATTCGGAAGATCTTCCAGGTTGATCTCCACCCCCAGATCTCCACGCGCCACCATGATCCCGTCCGATTCCTTGATGATCTCGTCCAGGTTCCGGACCCCTTCCTGGTCCTCGATTTTGGAGATGATTTTCACCCGCCCGACCTTGTCGCCCATGAGAGCCTTGAGCTGCCGGATATCCTCGGCCTCGCGCACGAACGACAGGGCGATGAAGTCCACGTCTCGTTCCAGCCCAAACAGGATGTCTTTGGTGTCCTTGTGCGTAATCGCCGGCAGATTGACGCGGATGCCCGGAAGATTCACGTGCCGCTTGCTCTTCAAGCGGCCGCCGTCCAAGACGCGGCATCGCATGAGGCGGTCCATTTTCTCCAGCACCTCGAAATTGATCAGCCCGTTGTCCACCGTGATCTTGTCCCCGACGTTGACTTGCTCCAGCAAGTCCGCATAGTCGATGTGAATGGAGCTCTCCTCCACGTCCGTCGACCCGCGGGTGGTCACCGACACGATGGCGCCCTCCCGCAGATCCAGCTCGTTGGAAAGATCCCCGGTGCGGATCGCCGGGCCTTGTGTGTCCAGTAGAATGGGGATAGGAAATTGCACCTTCTTGTTGAGCGTCTTGATGTGTTGAATGACCTTGGCGTGAGAGTCGTGGTCGCCGTGGGACATGTTCAGGCGGGCGATCGTCATGCCAGCCTCATACAGCTTCTGCAGCATCTCGTAGGATTCCGTGGCCGGGCCGATCGTGCAGATGATGCGGGTCTTTTGCATGTGTTCCTTGGGGCAATGACGTCGAACCGAGGCCATTTTACGTCTTCTCGCCACCCTCGTCTATTATTGCGAGGGGGAGGTGAGGTGGGCCTGCTGCTTTTTCCAGTCGTCGGTCAATAACCCGGAGAAGCCCCAATCCTCTTCGGCAATTTCTTGAATGACGATGTGAGTCTGCTCCGGCTTCTTGCCAAGAATGCGGACGAGCGATGTCGTCACGTCTTTGACGAGTTCCGCCTTCTGGGCCCTCGTCGCTCCCTTGGTGATCTGAATATTCACATACGGCATGGTGGCTCCTGTTCGATCGTTGTTCTTCGTGCCCGGCCCTGTTCGTCAACACCTGCCTAGCAGGCTGCGAAAAAGCTCGATTGTTGCATAATACACCGCGATCAGCTCACGTGCCGTATCGGCGTCAGAATCGCCCGCAGGATGCGCAAAAAGGCCGTCCAGCAAGGCCGCAGCGAGGTCCGCGACGCGAAGCATAATGAGCGTCACGTGTGCGGACGCCGGCGAGACGGTGAGCCGGCAGTGTCTTGGAGGCGAATCATCACAGTCTTACCCGCCCACCCTGAGCCTGCCGGGACAGGCTCTGTGCCCATGGCCGTACGTTGAGCGTCTGAGCGATGCGAGAACGCCGCTGGCGGATTTTTTCCGTATCCTGCTAGAGGATGCCCTGCTCGATTTCGTGCAGGTAAAGAAAGTCCGGCGTTTTCACACCGGTCGCTCTCCTGATTTCGACCAACTCCGGGGATTCGAAGAAGCGACGGGTTTCGTCCAGCGAGGACCAGGTTGAAAAGTGGACGATGCGGTTGGCATCGTTGTCGTATCGCAGGAGTTGGTAGCTGATTTCCCCGGCACGTTTTCTGAGACCCGCCGCTTGGTCGAAGACGGCTTTCCATGCGGGATAAGCTTCGACTTCGTGAATGATCAGCACGTGGGGCATGGGAACTCCACATACCGGTGGCTTGGTCGGCCGTTACAAATCAGTCTGCTGCGGCCAAGTGTACGGCAAAGCGGGAAGAGTATTCATCACTGAGGATGAGATGGGGGGGGAATGCTCAATGTTGAAGAATTTGGAGGGGGAAGAGATGACAAGGAAGAAGCCGGACCCCACACACCGCGAAATGTGTGATTGCAAGACCTGACCCTCAGTCTCTGGCAAAGTCTACTGCAAAGTTGGGGGCGTATTATCACTTCGTGGGCGATGAGTGTGGGGGAGGAATGTTCAGTGCTCAATGTTGAGTGGGGACGGGAGGCGAGGGGCAATTCACGACTGTTGAAGACAAGGCTCTTCAGGAAACCGTGTGGGTAGTTAACGTCTCTTGCGCTATGCTCGGAGCCTCACAAGGAGGAGCCGAGCCATGCGCGACTTTGAACTCTATCAGGCCGTCTTGGGGTTGCGGGCCCCCTGGACCGTCGTCAACGTGGAGCTGGATGTGAAGGGGAAACAGGTGACCGTGACCGTAGAGGCCGGACCGGGGCCCTATCCCTGTCCTGAGTGTCAGGAGCCGGTCCCGGGCTATGATCGCAAGCGCCGACGGTGGCGGCATCTGGATACCTGCCAGTTCACGACGTGGATCCAGGCGGACCTCCCCCGCGTGAGCTGTCCGACCCATGGGGTTAAGCAGATCGCGGTGCCCTGGGCGGAGCCCGGCTGTCAGTTCACTGCCTGGTTCGAGCGCCTGGCCATTGATGTGCTCCGGGAGTGTTCGGTGACGGGGGCTGCGGGGCTGCTGCGCATCACGTGGGACGAGGCCTGGGGGATCAAGGCTCGGGCGGTCGCTCGGGGGCTGAGCCGCCGGACCCAGGACATCATGCCGCACCTCGGCGTCGATGAGAAAGCCATCGCCAAGCGGCACCGCTACCTCACGGTCGTTGCCGCCCTGGATCGCAGCCGCGTCCTCTACCTGGCGGAGGATCGCAAGCAGGAGAGTCTGGACGGATTCTGGACGATGCTGACGTCCGCTCAGCGCGAGGGGATTGAGGCGATCGCCATGGATATGTGGGAGCCCTCTGTGCAATCCACGCGGGCGCATGTGGAGGGCGCCGAGACCAAGATCGTCTTCGACAAGTTCCACGTCGTCAAGCATCTCCACGACGCGGTCGACCACGTCCGCCGCGCCGAGCACCGAGCGTTGAAGCAGGCTGACGACGCTCGTCTCACCGGCACGAAATATCTCTGGCTCATGCGCCCCAAGGAGATGACCCCCGAGCAGCGGACCACGTTCCGCACATTGCAGTGCTCGGACCTCAAGGTGGCACGGGCCTGGACCCTCAAGGAGCGCTTCCGCCAGTTCTGGGACTACACGTACTGCGGCGCGGCCCAGAAGTTCTTCGCCCGCTGGTTCTGGCGCGCCACCCATAGCCGCCTGGTCCCGATGGCCGAGGTGGCTAAACTGATCCAGCGCCACCTCCCCAACGTGCTCACCTATCTGCAGCATGGCATCACCAATGCGGGCCTGGAAGCCGTCAACGCGACGATCCAGTGGGTGAAGAAGACCGCCCGCGGCTTCCGGAACGTCGAGCATTTCAAGACTGCGATCTATTTCCACTGCGGAGGACTGGATCTCTATCCAACCCACACGAAAGCCTGAAGAGCCGAAGACAATTGGTTGCCACACGCCGCGAAATGTTGATTCAATATAAGATTCCCGACCCCTTTTCTTGGCCCAGAACCGATCTGATTTTCGCCACCATCGACGAGTGGCGGCAGCGCTGGATGAAAATTAACGACCCGTCATACAGCCATCGGCTTGTTTAAGTGAAAGATATGATCAACCAAAGAATGGCGGCGATATCAAAAACCACATTCCAGTCAAAGGATTTGCTAGCCAATATGCAGAAAAGCCAGGCATAAAAAGTTATGCCGAAGGACCACGTTAAGACAATAAAGAACCTTTCTAGGGTATCGCTGGGATCGCGAAGCATGACTAGAAGAAACAAAATGAGCACAAAGACAAAAAAGAAATTTGCCGCTGATTGAGGAGAATGAAAGGATTCGATGATTCCAACTAGAAATCCGATGAGTGCTCCTGAAAATAAGCCTCTTCCAAAGGCCTGTAATATTAGCGTTCGGCGCGCAGATGGAACTGAGGCCTGTTTTCTATTTTCACCTTCTTCTACTGGAATGTCCCCAGCTAATGACTCTATTACTATGTTTTTTGTAGCGTCTCGAACGGACGAACCGATGATGGTTCCCCATACAATTGCACATTGAAGACTGGCTACTATTAAACTCCCCACCAAAACAGAGACAATGATAACAGCCAAGAAATCAAAGAGAGCGATGGGCCCATGTCCACTCCCCCCGCCAAATAGCCCCGGCGCATTCACACTGAGATTTGCTATCGCGACGATTGAAGATCCATGCTGAAATCCATGTATTTGAGCAGCAACGAGAATGGATGTCGGAATATTAATTGCTAAGTGTATAAAAAACTGTTTATCCACCTGAAAGAACTCCTTGGTAAAGAAGGTATCGAGTAAGGACTCAATTAAGTGATACCGAGACAAATTGGCTATCTGTAGGCGCGATACGATGAGCCCTACGAGTGCGCCGAAAACTATTTCAATTAGGAAGTCGCCCGCTGACAACTCGATCGCAGCGCCTAAGGATCGGAGCTGCACCACATCGGTAATCGCTAAGCGCAGGACGCTTACAACATTAACAAAGTTTGCAATAACCACCGCACCAAAGGTAAGAACGCCAGCCTGTGCAATACTTTTGGTGACCTTCAGTTCAGTAAGCTTTTTATGCGACTGAGAATAAGTAGAGCTATCTTGAGACCGCGTCTGTCTACGGCCAATTATCAAGGACATAGGTGCCTCGCAGTGGAGGAGGCCAAGGAGATTCTTTGCATGTTAAGGTGAGAAGGATTGTTCCGGCATATTGACGTTGATACGGCATCAATCCCGCTTTCAGTGGCGTTATCCGAACCGAATCGAGTTGGTTATGAAAGGCTTCTATTCATCTGGGACCCAGCGAGGTTCAAATATTATGAGGTTCCGAATGGGTTGCATAACAACGTATTTCCACTGTTTCCAATAATCTTTTTGCTCTATTCAGGTTATCGAACGGCGTTGAAGTATCCGGCCCGAATTGCGCCATGAAGCGATACCTGAGTGCATGAAGGCGAGAGAATAGGTCGACGTGCCGGTTGTAGCGTTCAATAAGGACGTAAGCTTGGTCCAAGGCGTCCTTATCCTTGGGGCTTTCGTTCGGTCCAGGCTTCCGCGTTTTACCTTCCCCCTCATAGCCGAACGAGCTCCGAATTGAGTTGATGATATCTGGCGCTTGATAGAAGAGTGCGAGGATCTCTACGATGCTCGCTATGATGGCACCGCTTTGAATGAGATCGGTCAAGTCCTTTAGTGACATTATGTAAACTAAACTCCAAATAGCGCGGACGATCACCGCGCTCTCTTAGCTAGACCGCCAAACGATGACCTCCAATCTAACAGGTTGGGCAAGCCATCGGAAGGAGGAAGAAACACCCGAACGCTGTTTGTTCTCAACCCGTTTTCAGCGAGGGGACTGGCATAGTCTTCACTGCGCGTATTGACCGAGCACCATCCAATGCTCCCTCCGTATGCCTGATTCTCCCTCTCCGGCCTATTAGACGGGGGGAGGACCGACCGGCTGGTGAGCGAGCATCGGCCGATCCGCCGCTCTTCCGGGTAGAGCCTGGCGGGCGATTGTCCGCCCATTGACTGCATGAGCAGGTACCCGACTAGCCGTAGCAGGCGGCCGTTGCGTTTCGGAGGCAACGGCGAAGCCTGTCCTGTCTGAGCCGGTAGCCGGCGAGTTGACAGGCTTCGAGCAAGCACGGCGCAGTCGGGTGCTCAGGCAGGCGTCAGCGGCGGACCAATCGCCTGTCAGGCACCGATCCCTTCCCACGCGCCCTTCGACCCATCTCCCAAGCTCTTTCTAGGCCTTCTTCTCATGGCTGGTTTCATTGATTGTGCGGGAAAGGGTATCGTAGAATTATTCACTTTGGGTCGGCCGGTGATCCAGAGTATTTCGCTCAACCGAAAGGCTGCAGGTGAAAACGGTTGCCACGCTCCCTCGTCCCATTACGGACTATCAGGCCCTCTCGCCCGATGAGCTGTTCGAGAGAACCCGTGCGGCCAAACGCACGCTCGGTGATCGGGTCATGATCCTCGGCCATAACTATCAACGGGACGAAGTCATTCAGCATGCCGATTTCCGTGGCGATTCCCTGATCCTGTCGCAGGTGGCCGAACAACGGTCCGATCGGCCCTATGTCGTATTTTGCGGCGTGCACTTCATGGCCGAAACCGCCGATGTGTTGAGTCGTTCCAATCAAACCGTCATCCTCCCCGACATGGCGGCAGGCTGTTCCATGGCGGACATGGCCGCGATCGAACAGGTGGAACAGTGTTGGGATGCGCTGGGGCGGATCGTGCCGGTCGAAGAGACGGTCATGCCGGCGGTCTATGTGAATTCAGCCGCGGTCCTGAAGGCCTTTTGCGGGGAACATGGCGGTCTTACCTGCACCTCGTCCAATGCGCGGAAGGTGATCGAGTGGAGCTGGGCGCGCCGAGAGAAGATCCTCTTCTTTCCCGATGAACACCTGGGCCGGAACACGGCCAATAAAATGGGCATCCCTCGCGACCAGATGATCATCTGGGATCCCTACATGCCACGCGGCGGCAATTCCGTGGAGGCGATCCAGCGGGCGAAGTTGATTCTGTGGAAGGGCCATTGCAGCGTGCACCAGATGTTTCAACCGTCGCATGTCGATTATTTCCGCAAGCAGCACCCCGAGATCAAGGTGATCGTCCATCCGGAATGTCATGAGGACGTGGTCAACAAGGCCGACCTGGTGGGCTCGACGGAATTCATCATTCGAACCATTACCGCCGCGCCTGCGGGCACGGTCTGGGCGGTCGGCACGGAACTGAATCTGGTCAATCGGCTCAAGCACGAACAGACCGACAAGAAGGTGTTTTTCCTCTCCTCGACCGTGTGCCAGTGCGCCACCATGTTCCGCATCGACGCTCCGCACCTCTGCTGGGCCATGGAGAACCTGGCCGAAGGGCATGTCGTGAATCGCATCGTTGTCCCGGCAGACGAAAAACAGTGGGCGAAGGTGGCGTTGGACCGAATGATGGCCCTCAGTTGACAGCGAATAGCCCTCAGCGGTCAGCCTTCAGCCAAGACTACGTTGCGAAGTATTTCAGGAGTACCGGCAGTTCGAAGCTCATGCCTTCCTAGCTCGTGAAATGGCTGGTGCCTTCCCCCTCCCTTCCGGTATATTCCATCCACCAGCCGAGCGCCTATGGCCGCTGTCCATTGCGGTGCCGATCGCTGAAGGCTGACAGCCGATAGCTCGAGTAGGTATGGATTACAAAGCGACCCTCAACTTGCCGAAGACCGACTTCCCGATGAAGGCGAACCTGCCGCAGCGGGAGCCGGAGATGCTTGCCCAGTGGGCGCAGGAGCGGCTGTATGAACGGATCCAGGAGGCGCGCCGAGGGTTTCCACGTTATATCCTGCACGACGGGCCGCCCTACGCGAACGGACGCATTCACATCGGTCATGCGCTCAACAAGATATTGAAAGACATCATCGTCAAGTCGAAGACGATGTCCGGCCATCAAGTGCCCTATGTGCCGGGTTGGGACTGCCACGGCCTGCCGATCGAACATCAGGTGCTGAAGGAACTGGGCGACAAGAAACGGGATCTGGACGCCCTCGCGATCCGCAAGCTTTGTAGGGAGTATGCGGAGAAATATGTCGCGATCCAGCGGGAGGAATTTCAACGCCTCGGAGTACTGGGCGACTGGCAGCAACCCTATCTCACACTCAACCCTCCCTATGAAGCGACCATCATCCGGGAGTTCGGGAAATTCGTCGAGCGCGGTGGTGTCTATAAAGGACTCAAGCCGGTTTTGTGGTGCACGCAGGACCAGACCGCGCTGGCCGAAGCCGAAGTCGAATACGACGACCACACCTCGCCTTCGATCTACGTGAAGTTTCCGTTGGTGAGTGCCCCTGCCGTTTTGAGCAAGGCCTTCGGAGGACTCTCCTTGCCTGCCGATGCCAAGTCCGCGTCGGTCCTGATCTGGACCACCACCCCCTGGACTCTGCCGGCCAACCAAGCGGTCTGTTTGCATGCCGACATCGACTACGCCTTCGTGCAGGTCGGTGACGAATTGCTGGTCATGGCTGAAAAACTGGTCGAGTCGGTCGCCAAGGCCTGCAACCTGTCGGCGTACAAGGTCGTGGCGGTGAAAAAAGGCGCCGACGGCTTCGAAGGGCTGGAGACCCAACGTCCTCTGACGACCGGCCTCTCGCCGATCCTGCTGGGCGATTTCGTGACCCTCGAACAGGGGACCGGCTGTGTGCACATCGCTCCGGGGCACGGTATGGAGGACTATCTGTTGGTGCTGGACTATAACGCGAAGGCCAGCGTCGGAGAGCGGCTCGAAATTTTGGCACCGGTGGACAACGGGGGCAAATTCACCTCGGCCGTCCCTGAGTTTGCCGGGCAACAGGTCTTCAAGGCCAATCCCAAAATTGTCGAACGCCTCAAGGAGAACGGCCGGTTGCTCGGCCACGGCTCGCTGAACCACTCCTATCCCCATTGCTGGCGCTGCAAGCAGCCGGTCATCTTCCGCGCAACCGAACAGTGGTTCGTGTCGATGGAGACCAACGAGCTGCGGAAAGAGGCGTTGGCCGAGATCGGCCGCGTCCAGTGGGTGCCGCCCTGGGGCCAGGATCGCATCGAGGGCATGATTGCGAACCGGCCCGATTGGTGCCTCTCGCGTCAGCGGGTGTGGGGGACGCCGATTCCCGGATTTACCTGTGTGAAGTGCGGCAAAGTCCTGGCCCATCCCAGAGTCATCGACCACGTGGCGGAGTTGATCGCACAACATGGCACGGACTATTGGTTTGCCAATGAAGCCGGTGCGTTGCTGCCTGCCGATACCAGTTGTGAAGCCTGCGGTGGAACGGAGTTCGAGAAGGAGCACGACATTCTGGACGTGTGGTTCGAATCCGGCGTGAGTTATGCGACGGTGCTCAAGCCTCGGCAATGGTGGCCGGCGGATCTGTACCTGGAAGGGTCCGACCAGCATCGCGGCTGGTTCCATAGTGCCTTGTTGGCCGGTGTGATCACCGATCACCGCGCGCCCTACAAGGCGGTGCTGACGCATGGATTCGTCCTTGACGGGGTCGGCCGGAAGATGTCCAAGTCGGCGGGCAATGTCGTGGCGCCGCAGGATGTGATCAAACAGTCGGGCGCCGAGATCCTTCGTCTCTGGGTGTCGGCGCAGGACTACCGCGAGGATTTACGGATTTCCCAGGAGATCCTGAACCACCTCATCGAGGCCTATCGGAAGATCCGCAATACCTGCCGCTTTCTGCTGAGCAATCTGTATGACTTCGATCCGGCGCTGGATCGCGTGCCGTTGGAGCGGTTGCCTGAACTCGATCGTTGGGCGCTCATGAAGCTGGGCGAGCTGATCCCGCGGGTGCGCAAGGGCTACGACGACTTCGAGTTCCATACGATCTTCCATGCGCTCAATAACTTCTGTTCGGTGGATTTGAGCGCGGTCTATCTCGATATCCTGAAGGATCGGCTCTACACCTTCCGCAAGGATTCGCCGTTGCGGCGCGGTTCGCAGACCGTGCTGTTCGACATCCTGGTGGCGCTGACGAAGCTGATGGCGCCGGTGTTGAGTTTCACCGCAGATGAAATCTGGCGGATGCTGCCGGAGGCGGTGCGGAAGGATTCGAATGCCGACAGCGTGCACCTGGCGATGTTTCCGGAAATCGATCCCAGCTGGGTAGACCAGAAACTGGCCGAACGGTGGGACCAACTCCTTGAGGTCAGGACGGCGGTCCAGGCGGCCCTGGAAGTGAAGCGCCGCGACAAGGTGATCGGCGCGCCGCTCGAGGCGAGGGTGGTCATCGATGCTCGGCCTGGATGGTACGATTTGTTGAAGGGCTACGGTCAGGACCTTGCGGGGTTCTTCATTGTTTCAGATGTTGCCGTGCAGCCGGTGCAGGACCTGCCGGATAGTCCTGGTTTCACGATCACGGTGGAGAAGGCGACCGGGGCCAAGTGCGAACGCTGCTGGAACTATCGCCCGGCCGTGGGGACCTATCCCGACCATCCGACGCTCTGCGACCGCTGTGTCGAGGCGGTCCGGTGAGCCCTGCCGTCCGATACCTGCTGCTGGGCCTCCTCAGCCTCGTGATCGTGGTGGCGGATCAGGCCACGAAAGCGCAGGTCATGCAAACCATGCGGCTGCATGAGTCCATCCCCGTGGTCTCCAATTTCTTCAGCATCACGTACATCCGCAATCCCGGCGCGGCGTTCGGGTTCTTGTCGTCCAGCAGCGGGTCGTTCCGCTTCGTGTTTTTCGGCGTGACGTCGCTCTTTGCCTTGGGATTGCTGGGAACGATCCTGGTTCGCATGCCGAAGCACAATTGGATGGGGCAACTCAGTGTGGCAGGGATTCTCGGCGGGGCGATCGGGAATTTACTGGACCGCCTGCGTTACGGGGAAGTGATCGATTTTCTGGACTTTTATTTTAACGCCTACCATTTCCCGGCCTTCAACGTCGCCGATTCGGCGATTACGGTCGGGGTGGGGTTCCTGATTCTCCACTTTGCCCTCGAAAAGCACCCGGATGATGCCCCGGTGCTTCAGGAGAACCGTCCCTCTTAGCCATCCCGCTTCCGATCAGGCCGGCAAGGTGATGATGAAGCCGCCCTGTTCGCGGAACTGCTTCTGCTGCGCCTCCGAGAACATGACGAGCGGTTCGCTGTGGCAGAACTGGCATTCCTTGAGCGTAATCACGGCGTCAGGCTCACCGATTTCCACCAAGTGCTTCTTCGCCAGTGTCAGGGCCTTTTCCTGCGTCGTCGTCATGACGTCGAAGTGCAGCTTGCCTTTTTTGCCCTTCACCCATGTATCGTAGACGTGGACCGTGTCCATCGTTTGATTTCCCATGGCGGCTCGGCTCCTTCTCGCAGGGTGATTAGTGGACGACCAAGAGCACGATGATGCCCAGCACCATGCGATAGTAGGCGAATACCCGCAGGCTGTGGCGTTGCACGAAGGTGAGAAAGGCGGCGATGACCGCCCAGGCGACTACGAACGACACCACCAGCCCGACCCCGAGGGCGACATAGTCCTGCTGGGTAAAGACGGCTTGGGACTTCAGCATCTGGTAGATGGTGGCGATGATCATCGTCGGGAGGGCCAGAAAGAAGGAATATTCGGTGGCGACGCGGCGGTCGAGCCCGGCCAGGAGGCCGCCGACGATCGTCGAACCGGAGCGGGACATGCCTGGGATCAGGGAAACGCACTGCGCGAGGCCGATCCAGAGAGCCGACCGAGGCGTGACCTGGAGGAGTTCCGTGGTGCGCACGCGGTTTCGCATCCGCTCCACCGCCAGAATAATGAGGCCCCCGATGATCAGCGATGCTGCGACGGTCGCCGGTGCAAAGAGATGGGCCTTGATCGACTTATGCGCGAAGAACCCCACGAGCGCTGCGGGCAGGAAGGCCAATCCCAGTCCGATGACGAACCAGAGGTTGGGATGGGCGTGAATAGACTTCTGGAGGATCGCCGTCCATGCGGTGGCTCCGCGTGCCGCCACCAGCGAACGAAATTCTCGTTGTTCACGGATGGTGTGGGAGGCGAGCGCCGCGAGTTTGGTGCGCTCATAGGCGATGATGGCCAGAATCGCCCCCAGCTGAATCGAAATCTCCACGTTCGAGGCGATGTCTCCCGTGAATCCGAGGGCATGCCCGGCGAGAATCAGATGGCCTGTCGAGGAGACGGGAAGAAATTCCGTCAGGCCTTCGATGATGCCGAGAATGACGGCGAGCTCCGGGCTCCAGTTCATCATCATGACAAGAGTTGGTATTGGAAGTACTGGTGGTGTGTGGTTTCGATGAACAGTCACTGCATATTCCCAAACTGTCCTCCGGCAGTCAAGCGCCGGCTGATTTTATACGCCGTCGGGGCCGACACCGGGTTCCGGTTGGCGCCACGCAATCGGCAAACCTGTTGACAAAGTGTGGAGGTTGGCATACACAGACAGGATGGAAGAAGCCCGATCGGTCTTGATCGAACAGGGGAGGGTCGCATGAGGCAAGTGTGGATGGTTGGGCTCGCGTTCGTCTGCGTGATGGCCGTCAGCGGGTGCGTGAGCGACAAGAAATACCGTGAGGCGCTCGCCGATGCCGACGCCGTCAGGGGCGACCTGGAGCGCGCGCGTGCACAGAAAAATGCGCTGGAACAACAGGTCAAGACGCTGAAGGATCTCAATGCCAAGTTCGGTTCAGAAAGCCAAATCGCCCGGGATGAACTCCAGCGTATCGAACATGGACGCGACAAAGAGCGCGATACCATCGAAGTGCGGACGAAGGAGCTGGAAGACAAGGTCAAACAGCTGACGGCGCAAAATCGGAACATCAAGCAGGAGTATGACGAGGCGCGTCGGCACAACGAGCAACTGAAATCGCTGGTGGCGCGGTACCAAAAAGAAATGAAGGAACGGTCACGATCGCTGTCGTCGAGTTCGGCCCCTTCGGCATCGATGCCCCCTTCGTCGGGTGCTGCCTCATCTTCGGCCAAGTCGGCGCAATCGGCCGTCTCGCTCGGCATGCCGGCGGAGTCGGCGCCTGCGTTGTCCCTGCTCAACATCAATAAGGTGTCTTCGGCCGAGTTGGTCCTCTCCTTGGGAATCACCCAGGATGTTGCCGACCGGATCGTGAGCAACCGTCCCTACAAGGTGAAGGGCGAATTGGTCGCCAAGAATGTGGTGCCGAAGGACGTATTCGACGACATCAAGGATCGGATTACCGTCAGCCCGTAGGTACCGTCGCCGATAGTCTACGGTTCCAAGCGCCGTCGTCGAGAAGGCCGTTTGCCGTCGCGGGCAAACGGCCTTTGTTTTTGCAGCTGCGTGGATCGAGAGGGGGAAGGGGACGTCCCGGCTGAATCGCCGAATCATTTCCTGGTAGAATGCCCCGCGTTGCCGGAAGGGAAGGATCGCCAGTCCATGCGCCGTCTCAGTTTGATCGCCGGAGTGCTCGCGATCGGCCTTGCGATCGCGGGGTACGTGCTGTTCAACGGCGAGCGGAAAACTCCGGTGCGGTATCGTACCGTTCCCGTCGAACGGGGGACGATCGTGTCCCTGGTGACGGCGACGGGTACGATCAACCCCATTACCACGATCCAGGTCGGCAGTCAGGTGTCCGGCATGATCGAAAGTCTCCATGCGGATTTCAATTCCAAGGTCAAGGCGAACCAGGTGGTGGCGCGCATCGATCCCTTTCCCTACCAAGCTAGGCGCGATCAGGCTGCCGCAAGTTTGGCCAACGCGAAGGCGGCGTTCGACAAGGCGCGGATCGACCAGGCCCAGCGGCGACGAGAGCTCGATCGGGCCAAGGCGCTGGTCGGACAGCAATTCGTCTCGCAAAACGAACTCGATGTCGCCCTGACGGCATCTGAAGGGGCATTGGCGCAAGTGAAGGTCACGGAAGCGGCCGTCAAGCAGGCGGAGGCGATGTTGGAAGCGGCTCAATTGGACCTGAAGTATACCGTGATCCGCTCACCGGTCGATGGAGTGGTCATTTCCAGGCTCGTCGAGGTCGGGCAACGAATCTCCGCCAGCTTTTCCATTCCCACCCTGTTCTTGATCGCTGAAAATGTGACGAAAATGCAAGTCGATACCAATGTCAGCGAAGCCGACATCGGCGGCGTGGCCGAAGGAAAGGAAGCCTTCTTCACGGTGGATGCCTATCCGGGAGAGTTCTTTCACGGACGGGTGCGGCAGGTCAGAAATGCGCCGATCAACATTCAGAATGTGGTGACCTACGACGTCGTGGTCGAATTCGAGAACCCGAATTTTCGTTTGAAACCGGGCATGACGGCCAATGTGTCCATTGTCGTGGCCAGGAAAGATCAGATTCTCAAGGTGCCGAACTCGGCGCTGCGCTTTACCCCTCCGAAAGGAGCGACCGGGGACGGGGTGGTCGTCAAGCCTGCGAAGGGAGAGGAGCCGGGGGGAGGACGTCCGCTCGGAGGCGGGGCGCCGGAATCGGCAAGCCGCCTGCGCACCCTGTGGAAACAGGGTGCCGACGACGAGTTGGAACGTATTCAGGTGGAGATGGGGATCTCCGACGGAGCCTTTGCTGAAATCAGTTCCGCCGAGATCAACGAGGGCGATGAGGTCATCATCGGTCTCGAGGTTTTGCGCGGCGATCGCAAGGGTGGTGACCTTCCCCCTGGTTTTGGCTCCGGACAACAGCGCGGCCAGCGGCGTGATCGGGGGATCTAGCATGGGTTCCTTGATCGAGTGTGAAGACATCTGGAAGATCTATCGCGTCGGCGACATCGAGGTCCAGGCCTTGCGGGGAATCAACTTGACCATCGATCGGGGCGAATTCGTGGCCGTGATGGGTACGTCCGGATCAGGCAAATCCACCCTGATGAATATTCTTGGTTGCCTCGACCAGCCGACTCGTGGTCGGTACAGGCTGGATGGGTTGGATGTGGGGACGGCGAAGCCGGATCTTCTGGCGGAGCTTCGCAATCGGCAGATCGGCTTCGTGTTTCAGAACTTCAACCTCATTCCCAGAACCAGCGCGTTGGAAAACGCCCAGCTACCGCTGTTCTACCGTGGAGTCTCGATCAAGGAGCAGCGGAAGCAGGCCGCTGCCGCGTTGGGGCGCGTCGGGTTGGTCGGCCGGGAACAGCACTATCCGACCCAATTGTCCGGCGGCCAGCAACAGCGTGTCGCCATTGCGCGGGCGTTGGTCGGGGCTCCCTCGATCCTCTTCGCGGACGAACCCACCGGCAACCTCGATACGGGCTCGAGCCGGGAAATCATGGATATTCTCGAGCGCCTCAACCGCGAGGACGGGATTACCGTCATTCTGGTGACGCATGAATCAGACATCGCCGCCTATGCGTCCCGCGAACTCATCATGACCGATGGACAGGTTGTGCAGGATATTCGACGGGCTCCCCACCTGTCCGCCGTACGGTAGGAACCCATGTTCGCCTTCATTCTGCTGACCGTTATGACCGCGTTGCGGATTCTGAGCCGGAACCGCCTTCGCGCCGGGCTGACCATGCTCGGCATCGTGATCGGTGTGGGTGCCGTCATCGCCATGGTGAGCATCGGACAGGGAGCCCGCGCTGTGGTTCAGGCGCAGGTCGCCAGCATGGGGACCAACGTGATCATCGTCATGCCGGGATCCACGACCGTGAGCGGAGTCCGGGGCGGGCAGGGTGGGGCGGTGACCTTGACGGTGGCGGATGCGGTGGAAATGAAAAAGCGGAGTCCCCTGCTGTCGGACACCGGATGGGCCAAACGGGATGTGATGCAAATCGTCAACGGAAACCGCAATTGGAACGGACCGGTCAACGGAGTCTCGCCGAGTTATCTCACCATCCGTGATTGGTCGTTCACAAGCGGAGGACCGTTCACCCAGACGGATATGGAAAGCGCGGCCCGCGTGGCGTTGATCGGCCAGACGATGCTGGAGAACCTGTTCGATCCAGGCGAGGAGGCGATCGGCGCGACGATCCGCATCAAAAACGTGCCGTTCCAAATTGTCGGTGTGTTGGCGCCCAAGGGTCAGTCGGCCCAGGGCTCCGATCAAGACGACGTCATCTTCATTCCCTTCACGACGGCGGAGCGGAAGGTGTTCGGCAGTCAGTTTCTGGGGTCGGTCGGGGCCTTGTTTGCGTCAACCGAGCAGAGCGCCGATTTGCCCGAGGCGGTGGAGCACATTCGCGAAGTCTTGCGGTCCCGCCACCGTCTTCAGACCGGGCAGGCGGATGACTTCACCATCCGGACTCAGGTCGACATCGGCAAGGTGCAGGAGGGTACGAGCCGGACCTTGACGGTCTTGCTGTTCGCCATCGCTTCGGTGTCGCTGCTGGTCGGCGGCATCGGGATCATGAACATTCTCCTCGTCTCGGTCACGGAGCGGACGAGGGAAATCGGGGTGCGCATGGCGGTCGGTGCCAAGCGGCTGCATATCCTGTCGCAGTTTCTGATCGAAGCCGTGACCTTGAGTCTGGTCGGCGGCGTCGTCGGGGTCATCGTCGGCATCGTCGGCGCCCGGCTCACGACCGTTATTGCAGGATGGCCGACGATCATTTCTCTCGATGCCATCGTCATTGCGGTGATCTTCTCCCTGGCCGTCGGGATCTTCTTCGGTCTCTACCCTGCCAATAAAGCGGCACGGCTCAATCCCATCGAAGCCCTGCGTTACGAGTAGCGAGGGCGAGCGGATCGACGGGCCTCGATTCACCGGCGGTCGTGAGGGGTCAGTGGAGGGTCCGTTCAAATTCCGACGGCATCGTTCCCAAGACCGAACGAATGCCGCGAACCGGAGCCTGTTCATCCTGGTTGGCGAGGTCGATCACGAGCGGGACGATATAGGGATTGCCCGATGGATCCTGGGTGATCGTCACGATGGGCTGGTGCAGTTTGCTTGAGTTGATCACGGTGACGATCGCCCGCTCTCCGGTCGTGAGTTCGACATGGCTATAGACGGGGTAAATGCCCAGCACCTTCACAAAGAGCGAAATCAGTCGGTTCTCGTATTTTCCTTCCTGCCCTTCCTGATAGAGCCGTTGCAACGACTGGTGCGGGGTCAGCGGAGAGGCGCCGCCGAATCCCGTCAGGAGTTCATCGTAACGGTCCGTCACCATCACGATCCGCGTCATGTCCGAGGTGAACGCGCCGCCTGTTTCGGCCGGAAATCCGCTTCCGTTCAAATAGGCGTGATGTTCCGCCACGATTTGCTCGACCGAAGGCGCGAACCCGCCTTGACGTTCCAGAAGAATCGCGCCGCAGCGCGCATGGGATTCGTAGGTCTTGCGGCCCTGTTCGGAGATGGCGGTCGAGGTATCGTGGATGCGCCGGAGGATGGTCGAGGGGACCTGCAGCAACCCGATGTCATGCAGGAGCGCCCCAGTGGCGAGGTCTTGCAGCGCAAAGAGGTCGTAGGCCGCGGCATGGGCGAGGATCATCGAAAAGCTGCAGGTCGCGAGCGCATGCTGGCTGAGAGAGGCATTGCCACTCCGGCCTTGGCTGAAGACAATGAACAGGGCATGGGTGGTCAGGGTCCGGGCGACGGCGCTGATTTCATGGACCGTGTGTTTGGCCTCCTCCGGATCGACGGCACCGGTTTTCGTGATGCGTGAAAAGGTCGATTGCACCGACTGTTCGAGTTGTGCGCGTGCGGCTCGAGCGGCCTGCAGTTCCTCCGTCATGGCGGCGAGGGACCGGACTGCAGGTTTGCCTTCTCCCGTTGTGGACCACAATTGAGCGACGGCAGGCGGTCGCGCCGGTAACGGATCGGATGCTTCAGGCAGGTCGATGCCGCGGCTCGGGTCGATCTGCAGGTGTTTGACCCCGGCGCGCCGTAACTTGTCGATCTGCTCCTCCGTGCGAACCAGAAACGAATGCCGCAGAAAGGGTGAGCGAAACCAGGCGACGTCCAGTTTGGCGACGTGCATGCCGACTCGAAGCGCATCGATGGTGATCGGTCGGTGTGCCATAGAGTGAGAGGGCCGCAGGCTCGTCCGCGCCTTGTCCTTACCCTGTCTTATCGGTCTCGCGGTGCGCGAGATGGATGTTCCGGATGAGCGGGAACCGCGGTCGTGAGGGTTGCGGGGCGAGCGGGCTCCGGTGATACGGGCGGCGCGACAGACAACAGTATTTCCATGCGAGGATCGTCCCGATCTTGATGCTTGTAAAGATGTGTTTCCGTCACCCGGTTATCATTCAGCCCCAGCCCCTCACACAAGGCATCTTGCGTGATTTTGAGCCCTCCATCGGTATCCCGACGCAACACAGAGGCAAAGAAAAAATGGATCGACAGCGAGAGGCTCGCCTGCCGCAAGGCCTGTCTCAGAGTATCACGATGGGGCGATTGGGCAAGCGCAACGAGAATTTGCTGCCCGACGAATTCCTTGTACGCGCGTCCCTTGGCGGAGAGCAGGCGGCGGCCGTTGACGGTGGCATATTGATGATTCACGCTGGGAGGAACGGGCAAGGTCAGCCCGATCGACTCTGCTGTGACCCGCACAGCTGGTCCTTGGGTTGTGAATCGCAACAGGGAGTCCCGGCTTCCGGAGGGCGTACGTGACAGAACGAGAGCTCTGCTGGAAAGAGGGGTCTTCATGGATTGCGGCCGAAAGGAAGTCGATCGGACAGTGATGTGGGATTGTCGAGGACGGGATAAGCGGCGCAAGGTCCTGCCTCTTGCGCTAGCAAGATACTGAAAAAGTCCGCCAGTGGCGTTCTCGCGTCGCGCCGAGGCTCACCGTACGGCCCAGAGTACGATTCGCCCCATCGCTCGCTGCGGCCTTGCTGGACGGCCTTTTTGAGTATCCTGCGGAAACATTCGTTCGTGGCACCGGCTGTTCAGGGGGCGAATTAGGGGCATCTAACAGTTTTTTCTGCATTCTGCTAGAGAAGATTGAGGATCTTGGCCATGTTTTGTTCGTACCGATCCTCGGTTTTTGAGATGTACCGCCGCCATTCCGCCGGATTCCAGATTTCCATGCGGTGATACAAGCCCACGAGAATGATTTCCTGGTCTTCGTCCATCGGCACGAGTTTACGAAGGCGTCCTGGAATCAACACACGCCCCGCTTTATCGATCTCCGAGGTTCCGGCTTCCGACACGACATAATGCATGAACAGGCGGCTCTGGTCCTCGTCCAACGTGGTTTTGGTCCGCTCCAACACCTTTTCCCATTCCTTGGCAGAGTACACCCAGAGAGACTGTTCGGCGTTTTTCAGGAACATCACCTGATTGCCTTCGGCCTCCAGATGTTCCCGGAGGGGAGAGGGAATCAAGAAGCGCCCCTTTTCATCGACTTTGCAGAGGTACTCTCCGGCGAACATTATCGGCATCCTCCGGTCATGGCCGCGTGGTCGGGCCGGAACGTTCCTGGAGCCACCGTTCGAGGTCGGTACGGGCGAAACGCCATTCCTTCCCCAGTTTGAAACCAGGCAAGTGGCGGTCCTGAATATAGCGGTATAACGTACGGGGGCTGATCTTGAGATAGCGGCAGGTTTCTGCCACCGTCAGCAGCTCGTTCTTGGGATCGATGGCCATGAAGACTCGATGGAGGCATGTGCAGGAACATATAAGCCAGTCACCTATCCGTTTCTGAGCCGATGGTAGGAGAGAAGGGCAATCCTGTCAAGCGAATATTCATGACAATATGCGTCAGTCGAGGTCGGTGGAGTCCATATCGGTCGATGGCAGTTCTCCTCCCTCCATCGCGGCCTCGACGTCCTCCCCGAGATCTTCTCCCATTTCCTGCCCCATTTTTTTCATGAATCGGGCCATGCTTTGCGGGTCGTTTTCATCCAGTCCGCCCAAATGGCTTGGATCGGTCAGGGCTTCGAGCCGTGCCTCTTCTGATTTCGGAGAGCCAAACCGTGACATCAGCCGTTCCAGGTCGTGACTGCGACAATGGCCACAGGATTGTGGCGGAGGAGCACTGATGCTCAGGACCAATCGACTGGTCCGTTTTCCACATTGCCGGCAGCGGTATTCGTAGATCGGCATCGTTTACACCCTCAGCTCCGGTTGCCGGTGAAAGGCCGACGGCGGAAGAGCGGCATCCGGCACCATGCCGGCGTCAACCGAACGGGCGAGCGCGAGGACTGCGACGTCTGCAGCGCCGGCTTCACGCAGGGTCCTGGCGCATTCGTTGGCCGTCACCCCGGTGGTGAAAACATCATCGATCAGGAGGATGCGTTTACCCTCGACCTCACGGGGCAGGCGCAGGGCAAACGCCTTGCGAAGATTGTGCAGGCGGGCCGAGCGCGGGAGCGTGGTTTGTGGATCGGTATCGAGGATGCGCATCAGGTTCCGAAAGGATACAGGCCTCCGAAGGATGGGAGCGATGTGGTCGGCGAGGAGCAGGGACTGATTGAATTCCCTGCGGCGGAGGCGATGGGGGTGGAGAGGGACCGGCATGAGCTGGTCCACATCCAAGTTCCGAGGCAGGGCTTGGGCGAGCAGTGTTCCCAGTGAATCAGCCAGCGCTACCTTTCCTCGGTATTTAAAGAGGGCAATGGCATCCTGCAGCGGCGGGCAATAGGCATAGGCAGCCCAGGCCTGGCTGTAATGCGGCGCACTGGTGCGGCAGTCATGACATTCATGGGTCGGACTGTATAGAGTTGCGGCAGGCGATGCGTAGGGACGGTGACAGCGCGGGCAGGACGGCCCTTGGAGTGGTCGAACCAGTTTCCAACATCGACGACAGAAAAACGGTGTCGGATCATCGGTGAGGGGCTTCCCGCAGGCGGTGCAGTCTGACGGGAGCAACAGCCGTGAAGCCTGTCGGAGGATGTCGAGGACCATGGACGGCGCTTCTCCTTGCCGGTTCAACCGGGGCAGGGAATTGTGTTCCGGCTTTGTACGGAAATCCTTGCGGTCTGTCAAGGTTGTGGAGGGCAAAGCCGGTATGGTATACGACCATTCCACCTGTATCAGGGCGACTCCGCGTGGTCCTGTGGATCAGGCTATCACCGGCTGCAGGGCGTTCCACGATACTTCAGGCCGCCTCTTCCCAATCATGCAAAATCCTGCCCAGACGGTGGTGACCGTGCGGAATCTCTCGAAAGAGTACCGCCGCGGCCAAACTGTGGTGCGGGCATTGCAGGATGTCACGCTTGATGTGAAGGCGGGGGACTTCTGTGCGTTCGTGGGGCCCAGCGGCTGTGGAAAGAGCACCCTTCTCAATTTGATCGGGGGGCTGGATCGGCCCACCTCCGGGATGATTGCGATCGAAAGTCGACCCGTGACCCATGCGAGCGCCATGGAGTGGACCAGTCTGCGGCGTGAATTGATCGGGATCGTCTTTCAAGCCTTTCATCTGATTCCAGGCTTGACCGTCGCGGAGAACGTCGCATTGCCTCTGTTGCTCAAAGGCGAGCAAGGAACCGCGGTCGCCGAGCGGGTCGATGAAGTGTTGCGGGCCGTGAATATGGATCGGCGCCGGTCACATCGACCGAGCGAGCTGTCGGGCGGGGAACAGCAGCGAGTCGCCATCGCCCGCGCGATCGTGCATCGACCCCGGCTGATCCTGGCCGATGAACCGACGGGGAACCTCGATTCCAAACAGGGTGCCGACATCGTCGGATTGTTCCGTGCGCTTCCGCAACGGTTCGGCCACTCGGTCTTGCTGGTGACCCATAGCGAGGCCGCGGCGGCGACGGCCGACTACGTTTGGCACATGCGGGACGGCCGGTTGGTGAATTGTGTCAGGCAGGGGGTTTAGAAGAAAGGATCAGCATGGATCTCAGCGTCACCATTGCCGGAGTCACATTCCCAAATTGTTTCATGAACGCATCAGGGGCGCTCTGTGTGACCCGTGAAGAATTGCTTGCGCTCGGCCGCTCCCGCGCCGGCGCCATCGTCACCAAGTCGATGACGTTGGAGCCACGGATCGGGAACCCCGAACCGCGTTACTTTGGCTTTCCCGGCGGGTCGATCAATTCGATGGGGCTTCCCAATCTCGGCTATCGAGCCTATGCGGAACTCATTCCTGAACTTAAACGGTTTGGAAAGCCGGTGATCGCCAGTATTGCTGGCCTCTGTGAGGACGACTTCCTCACCATGGCACGGACCATCGATCAGGCGCGGCCTGATCTGATCGAGGTCAATCTGTCCTGTCCGAATATTCCTGGTAAACCCCAGATCGCCTACGATCCTGCCGACTCGGAGCGGCTCCTCAAGTTGGTGAGGCCCCTCATTACCGTTCCGATGGGGGTGAAACTGCCGCCCTATTTCGATCCGGCTCACCATGCAGTCATGGCCGAGGTCATACGGCGCAACGGGGTGGATTATCTCAATCTGATCAATTCCGTCGGCAACGGCCTCGTCGTGGATCCTCAGCGCGCCACGCCGGTCATCAAGCCGAAGGGGGGCTTCGGAGGGTTGGGAGGCTGGTTGATCAAACCGGTCGCGCTGGCCAATGTAAGGGCATTTTGGAAGTTGCTCGAGGGACGTATTCCCATCATCGGAACCGGCGGGGTCATGCAGGGAGTTGATGCGTTCGAGCACCTGCTCTGCGGTGCAACGGCCGTTCAGGTGGGTACGGCGCTGGTTGAGGAGGGACTGACGGTATTTGAGCGGCTGGAGTGTGAATTGACGGAAGAACTTAAAAGGCGGGGCATGCAGTCCCTTCAGGAATGCCGGGGGACCTTGAAGGAACTGTAATCGACAGTGGCGGGAGCCCGGCGAGCGGTCTTCCTGCGTGATTATTTGAAAGCAAAGTCCTTCGAGAGAAAACCGTGCTGCAGCGCTTGACGGAGCAGTTGGGCGACGTTGCGGACCTTCAATCGCCGCATCAGATTGAATCGGTGCACCTCCACCGTCCGCACGCTGATCCCCAGGCGGCGAGCGATGTCGCGGTTGGTATTGCCTTGCGACACCAGTTTCAGAATCTCTTGCTGCCGCGGCGTCAGCCCGTTCGATCGTTTGCCGGTCGGCTTATGCGGCTTGGCAGGTTTTGTGACCCGCCTGGCCTTGGTCGACTTGGCGGTCTTGATCGTCCTCACGGTTTTCTTGGAGCGAACTCGTTTGCGTGGTTTCATAGGGTTGTGTGTCCCAAATTCTACTGTTAGTAATCCTAGCATACCTGGGTAAATCTGTAAAAACAATTACTGGACCTCCGCCTGAATGGGCTTCATCATGTCGCTGGTCCCCTCTGCCTTAGTCGCAGTCTGCACTCGTCTCGGGTGGGCGCACCTCTCCACGCGCCCCGGACGCACGCTTCTCACGATCATCGGGGTCGGGTTGGGGGTTGCGGCAACGATCGCCGTCCAGACCGCCAATGTGGATGTCCTCCGCTCCTTCGAGGAATCGGTCTTGAGCGTGGCCGGTCCCGTCACGCTGGAGGTATCGGCCGGAGAGTCTGGCATGGACGAGCGTCTGATCGCCGACGTCAGGACCATCGAGGGGGTGGAATCGGCCAGGCCGGTGGTTGAAGTCGGCGTACGTGTGGCCGAAGGTGCCGGACGTACCCACTCGTTCCTGATTCTCGGAGTGGATTTGCTGGAAGAATTGAACTCGATGCGGGACCGCATTCCCGCCACGCTCGATGCACTCAAAAATTCAGGGAAAGGAGATGGGTTGGAGGGCCTGCTGACCCCGAACGGCCTCTTGATGGGCCAGGCCCTTGCGTCGGATATCGGGATCGGAGCAGGGAAAGAGCTTGCCCTTCAAGCCGGCGGCCGCGAGGTCTCCGTCTCGATTCTGGCGGTCATGGATCGCCGGGCCGGCCCACCGTCGATATGGGATCGCTTGGCCGTGATGGACATCGCTGCCGCGCAACGGATCTTCGGCCTGAGTGGTCGCTTGGATCGCATCGATGTCGTCACCAGGCCCTCTGCGTCGGTCGAACAGGTCGCGGAGGCGATACAGCGGGTCCTGCCTCCGGCTGTGACTGTGCGCCGTCCGATCCAACGCAGCCGGCAGGTCGAAGCCATGGTCGGCGCGTTTCAATTGAATTTATCCGTGCTGAGCATGGTGGGGCTGCTGGTCGGCATATTCCTGATCTATAACACCGTGTCCTTTACGGTGGCGCAGCGACGGCGTGAAGTGGGGATCCTGCGCGCAATCGGGATGTCGGAGCCCATGGTCGTCGGGCTCTTTCTCGCAGAGGCCGGACTCTTCGGCCTGGCGGGAGGATTGCTCGGGGGTGGACTGGGGCTGGTGTTGGGGAATGTGCTCGTCGGCCTGGTCGGGCGGACGGTCCAAGACCTCTATGTCCCGTTGACAGACCTGCCGAAGACATTCGGTTTTCCCCCCGGATCGGGCCGGATGTTTCTTGAAGCGGTCGTGATCGGCAGCGGGGTCTCCATGTTGGGCGCGCTGAGCCCCAGTCTGGATGCCGGTCGAACCATCATCGTCGCGGCCCTTGCTCCAGGCGAATACGATGTCGCGCAACAGGTGCGTGCTGCGTCACTGGGTATCGCAGGGTGGGTTCTGCTGATGATCGCACTGGGGTCTGTCTTTACCGGGCCGGTGGGCGGGGTGCCGGTCTTCGGGTACCTGGCGACCTTCTGCGTCCTGGCCGGACTTTCCTGTCTGGTGCCGATCCTGATGCAACAGTTCTGTCGCACGCGAGAGTTGGGAACGTCTATTCACGCGCCTTCGTTGGGGGGCGCGATTCGCCACATCGCACGGGAGCAGACCACGCGGGGGATCGGACGGAATGCGGTCACCGTCTCTGCATTCCTTGTCGGGGTGGCCATCATGGTCGGAGTGATGGTGATGATCAGGAGCTTTCGCGACACGGTCGAGATCTGGATCGATCAAACCGTCATGGCGGATTTCATCGTGGCGCCGACCGGGTGGCCGCATGTCGTCCAGAGTGGGACGTTGAACAACAGCCTTCCTTCTGCCTGGCGGACCAAATTGGCCGGCACGGCAGAGGTGTCGGCGGTCGATGCCTATCGCGATGTTCGCATCGAACTGCAAGGCCGACCGGTCGCGCTGGTGTCTCGGGATCTGGCCCTCCATGCCGCAAGGAGCCGTTACCTCTTCGTCGAGGGGGAATCGGCGGCAATCCTGGCTCGTGCCGCGGCAGGAGAAGGGGCGATTCTTTCGGAGGTGTTGGCCGATCACCTGCAGGTGACCAGAGGAAGCCGATTGTCGGTGATGACGCCGGCGGGGGAACAATCGCTGGCCGTCCTGGGGGTCTTTTTCGACTATGCCACGGACGGCGGGAAACTCGTCATCGATCGATCCCTCTATCGACAATGGTGGGACGACGAGGGCGTGACGGTATTCCCTGTCTACATCGTACCGGGCGTCGACCTGGAGCAGGCTCGGAACAGCATTCTCAGAACCTTGGCCCAGGACTCCCAAGGGGAACTGTTACCGACCCTGTTGAGCAATGCGGAATTGCGACAGGAGATCCTCCGGATCTTCGATCGAACGTTCACATTGACCTATGTGTTGGAGGCCATCGCAGTGATCATTGCCATGTTGGGGATCATCAACACGCTGGTCACGTCCGTGGTGGAACGGCGTCGTGAGTTGGCCACCCTCCAGGCGCTGGGGAGCAGTCGCGGACAGATTACAGCGCTGATCCTCTGGGAGGCCGGGTATCTCGGACTGCTGGGGACGGCGATGGGATTGCTCGGAGGGCTCGCCCTGGCATGGATACTCATCAGGGTCATCAACCGCCAATCGTTCGGCTGGACGATCCAAGTCTCATGGCCGCTCGGCCTCATGGCCGAAGTCGCGGCCCTGGCCTTAATCGCATCACTCCTTGCCGGGTTCTGGCCTGCCCGTTGGGCCGCCAGGCAACCGCTGGTCGAGGGACTGCGTTACGAATGAAGGCCGACGGCTGACTGAGAGGTTTGCTCCGATCCCTGTGTGATGGGAAGTGCGTCCACCTGGATGTCGAAGCCGAGGTCCTCGATCATCCGCCAGACTTCCGGCGCGGGCTGGCCCGGTGTGGTGAGGTAGCCGTTCACAAACACCGAATCCGCCGGGTAGAGTGCCAACGGCTGCAAGCTGCGCAGATTGTGCTCCCGCCCGCCGGCGATCCGAATTTCCGTCCGCGGATGCAGGAAGCGGAAGAGGCAGAGTGCCTTCAGGCACCGTTGCGGCGTGAGGACGTCGCAACGTTCCAGCGGGGTACCGGAAGCCGGATGGAGGGTATTGATCGGAATCGAGTCCGGTTTGACCTCACGGAGCGCCAAGGCCAGATCGATCAAGTCCTCGTCGCTTTCGCCCATGCCCACGATGCCGCCCGAACAAATTTCAAGCCCGGCCGTCCGCGCATGCCGAATCGTGGCCAGCCGGTCTTGGAAGGTGTGGGTGGTGCAGATCGAGGGGTGATAGGCCTCGCTCGTGTTCAAGTTGTGGTTGATGCGATCGACTCCGGCCGCTTTCAGGTCCTTCGCCTGGCGTTCGTTGAGGAGCCCTAAGGAACAGCAGATCTGAATCGGGACTTCCTGCTTGATGGACCGCACGGCCGAGGCGATGTCGTCGATCTCTCGATCCAACGGACTGCGTCCGCTGATGACGATGCAGTAACGCTGTGCCTTGGCGGCGGCAGCGCGTCTGGCTCCGGTCACCATCTGATCGTGGGGGAGCAGGCCGTACCGTTCGATCGGGGCCGTCGAGACGGCCGATTGCGAACAGTAGTGGCAATCTTCCTGGCAGGCGCCGCTCTTGGCGTTCAGCAACATCTGCAGGCGAACCGTCTTGCCGAAGTACCGTTCGCGGACTTGGAAAGCGGCCTGCAAGAGTTCGAGCAGTCGAGAGTCCGATGCCTTCAATACGGCGAGGCTTTCCTCTCTGGTGAGCAATTCGTCCCGCAAGGCCTTGTCGGCCAGGATTGTGAAGTCAGTCATGCAGGCTACTCCTCGAAAAGACAGATCAAATCCCACCGACCGATTTTCACTCTCTGTTGGTGGGGCAGGTCTATAAAAAAGAGCGGGGGAAACCCTACACGGTTTCAAATGGAGATGCAATGCCTTGATAGGGAACGGCACGGATGCGTGAAGGCTGGCCGTCTCGATCCGGCTCAGGCTTGTTGGCATCTCTCCAGGGGAGGGCGACGTAGGTGTTCCAGCGTCCACACCGCTTGCAGCGGCCGGACCACTCGGCGAGTTCGTGGTGGCACTGGGTGCAGAGATAGGGCACCACCACCCGCTTCCTGAAGCCAAGGGCCTTCTTGAGTTCTCCCACTGCTTCATCCATCCGCTGCTTGCGCAGATACAGGTTGGCCATGATTTTGTGATAATCGACGAGTTGCTCCTGTGTCCCGTCGAGGGTCGAAAGCACGTCATAGGCCTCATCCACCATCTCGAGGCGATAATAGAGTTTGCCGAGGTAGAACTGGACCACGGCGTTGTGGGGATCTTGCCGGAGCGCCTCCTGGTAGACCCGGATGATCTCGTCCGGTTCTCCCAGCTCGAGGAAGAGTTCTTCCAGGCGATGGAGGATGATGACACTGCGTGTCTTCGCATAGATCTTTTTGAGAATTTCGACCGCGTTCTTGGTTTTACCCTCTCGCACGAGAATCTCTCCGATGCCGATGTAGGCCGGCAAAAACGTGCGGTCTTTTTTGATCGCGCCCCGAAAGTAGCGGCGGGCCTTGTCGGGATGGCCGCGCTCCAGCAGTTGGCGCCCGACCTCGTACATACAGCCGAGCAGGAGATTGGCTTCGGCCCGCCGTTCGCTTTCCGGCAAATTGGCCTTGGCCAGCCGGTGTTGAATTTCGAGCGCATCACTCCATTTCTCAAGGCGGATGTAGAGGTCGCGTTTGCGGATCAAGGCCATCAGGTTGTCCGGCTCGATGCGGAGGATGTCCTGCAGCGTTTGAAGCGCGTCTTCGTACCGTCGCGCACCCTCCAGGTCTTTGGCCAACTCGAGGAGGACTTCCACATTGCGGTCTTCGATGCGATGGGCTTGCTGGTGGAGGCGGATAGCCTCTGTAAAGTTGTTTTCCGCCCGATAGATGTTCCCCAGCCACAGCAGCGAATCTGTCCGGTTGGGATCGATCACGAGGGCCCGCTCGAACAGGCGCACTGCATCCGCAGTCCGTTTGGACATGAAGGCGTGCGTGCCGTCCCGGTGCAAGGCATCGACCTTTTCCTTGCGGCGGACCAGGCGGTTGGTGCGCCAATTGAGGAAGACATGGGAGGTTTCTTTGATCGTGACGATGAGGGCCACCAGAACGGCGCCCAGGGCCATCGACAACAACACCAAGGTCACGGGGCTCAGTTCGAACAGGGCGTCGGGGCTGGTTCGGATGGCAATTGTGCCGGGGTTCAGTTCACGGAAGTAACTGTAGAGAAAGACGCCGAGGCTGACGAGGAAGATCGTGGAGAGCAGCCGAAACATGCTAGACCCGTTTCCGGGTGCGAGCCGGACGTGCTGCAGCCCGTGCAGGCCGGGCGGCCTTCAAGGCGCGCTCTTCCGGCAACGAGACCTGTCCTGCGTCGCCCCACAACCGTTCGAGGGCGTAGTGTTCGCGAATATCCTTCTGAAAAATGTGAACGACGACGTCACCAAAATCCATCACGACCCATTTGGCCGACGAGGCGCCTTCAATGCTGAGAGGGGCCTCTCCTTGCACGGTGAGGCACTCGCAAACATGGTCGGCAATCGCCCGAGCTTGGCGCTCCGATTCCCCGGAAGCGATGACCAGATAGTCGGCGACAGAAGTCAGTGTGGCGATATGCAGGATCAGGACATCGGTGGCCTTCTTGTCCAGGATGGCGCTTGCCACCGCGAGAGCCTTATCCTTTGCTTCAAGTACGATCGTGGTCCTCCCTGTATAACCCCTCGCGAAGTATATAGGATTCGACAGGGGGGGGCAACAGATTTGCCAGAGGGCTGCCCTCCTGAAGACGTTTCCTGATCTCCGACGCAGAGACTTCACAGGGCGGCAATCGAAGGAAGGTCAGCGTCCGGCCGTTCGCAAGGCCCACATCCGCCCGCTCCTGCCTGGCCATATCCAGCGCGATCACGCTGTCTTCCGGAACCGAATGAAACAGTGGGATCGACGCCAGGGTTCGAAAGCTGACGGAAGGTCGTGAAATGACCACGAAATGGCAGCTCGCGAGCAGGGTTTCGGCATCCTTCCAGGACGGCAGGTCCAGAAATGCATCCAACCCGATGATAAAAAAGATGGTGGTCGCCGGCCCATATTCCTGCTGAATCGCGCGGACTGTGTCGATCGAATAGGATTTGCCGGGACGGCGGATTTCTAGGTCCGTGAGGGCGAATCCCGGCCTGTCTTGAATCGCCAGTTGGACCATTCGGTAGCGATGCCGGGCGGCCGCCAAGGTGCCGGATTGTTTGTGGGGAGGATCCCCGGTCGGGACGAAGAGGATCCGGTCCAATTGCAGGAGCTGCTGAGCGGAGTGCGCGATCGAGAGATGGCACCGGTGGATCGGATTAAAGCTGCCGCCCAAGAGTCCGAGCTTCATCGATCACGGTCCATGCGATCGTTCCGGTTCTCCATCTAGGAGTGGTGCGGGGCGAGCAGGGCGAGGTTGTCCCGGTGGATGACCTCTTCATATTCCTGCAGGCCGGGAATTTTTTGAATGTCGGCGGTCTTGAGGCCCTTGATGCGGGTCAGGACGATCGAGGAGAAGTTGACCAATCCCTTCGCAAATTCCTTTCCGTCTGGTGTGGTGCAGGTCACGGGGTCGCCGGCCTCGAAGTGGCCGGTCACATCGAGGATGCCCGATGCCAGCAGGCTCTTGCCTTTCTGTACCAGCGCTTCGACGGCTCCCTCATCCAGCTGAACCTGGCCGCGGGGACGCAAGGTAAAGGCGATCCAATGTTTCCGGCTGTTCATGCGTCGTTCTCGGGCAAGAAACAGGCTGCCGCCTGGTTTGCCGCAGAGGACGTCCGGGAGCAATCTGGTCTGCGTTCCGTTGAGAATCAGGGTGGGCACTCCGTACTCCCCCACCTTCTTGGCCGCCCGCACCTTGGTGGCCATGCCGCCGGTGCCTTCGAAGGTGGAGGACACCCCGGCCCGCCGTTCGATGTCTTCCGTGATGTGATCGATGAGCGGAATCAGCGTGGCGGTTGTGTCCTTGCGGGGGTCTGCGGTGAAGAGGCCGTCCACATCGGAAAGAATGACGAGCAGATCCGCATCCACCAGGTGCGCGACTTGGGCCGCGAGGGTATCGTTGTCGCCCACGCGGATTTCTTCGACCGCAACCGTGTCGTTTTCATTGATGATGGGAATGACGCCGAACTTGATCAAGGTTGTGAGGGTGTGCCGCGCGTTCAGAAATCGTCGCCGATCCGCCAGGTCTTCGTGGGTCAGGAGGACTTGCGCGACGCGCAGCGACAACCGTTCGAAGGCCTTCTCGTAGGCCCACATGAGGTGGCTTTGACCGACCGCAGCGGCGGCTTGTTTGACCGGCAGGCTCTTGGGATATTCGCGCAGGTCGAGTTTCTTGATGCCGGACACGACTGCGCCGGACGACACCACCAACGCCTCGCGCCCTTGCGCCCGTACGTCTGCAATTTCACCGGCGAGCCGCTCGATCCGTTCGGCGCTCAGGCCGGTTTCGCGTGAGGCGACCAGGCTGCTCCCGATCTTGATGACCACGCGTTTGGCTTGTCTTAGGAGTTCGTCTCGCACGAGGTTTTCCGTAGGAGGGCCACTTGCTGGCCGATGTACTGCACGCAGTCGTTCAGTCCCTCGCCTGTGGCGGCGGAGATGGCGAAGAAGGGAAGCTTCCGTCGTCGGCAATAGGTGCGGAGCCGGTCGAGGCGTTCACCCGTGCCCTTGATGTCGAGCTTGGTGCCCACGACGGCAAAGGGACGGGCGGCGAGCGTTTCGTCGTAGGCCGTGAGTTCATGGCACATGACCTCAAGGCTCGTGACAGGGTCCTCCGCAGCCCATTCGGAAATGTCGACCACATGGAGCAGGAGGCTGGTGCGCTCGATGTGGCGGAGAAACTGAAATCCCAGCCCCTTGCCTTCGTGCGCCCCTTCGATCAGCCCCGGGATGTCGGCAATGACGAAGGCCTGCTCATCGGTCCACCGGACGACTCCCAGGTTGGGGGTAAGGGTGGTGAAGGGATAGTCGGCGATCTTGGGCTGCGCTGCGGAGACGGCGGCGATCAAAGTCGATTTCCCTGCGTTCGGGTAACCGACCAAGCCGACATCGGCCAGGAGTTTCAATTCGAGACGAAGGAACCGTTCTTCGCCGGGAGTGCCGGGCTCAAAGTGGGTCGGGACACGGTTGGTCGAGGTGGCGAAGTGAGAGTTGCCTCGGCCGCCCCGGCCGCCCTGCGCCACGACGCAGGATTCCCCGTCCACCGTGAGATCGGCCAGGAGTTCCTGGCTCTCATCGTCGAAGATCATGGTCCCGACGGGAACAGGAATGCAGACATCGAGCCCCGTGCGTCCATGACAATTGCTGCCTCCGCCCGGCTCGCCGTTCTGAGCTTCGTAATGTTTCTGATATCGGAGATCCAGCAGGGTATTGAGGCGAGTCGTGGCCGTGACTGCCACGCTGCCGCCATGTCCGCCGTCTCCACCGTCTGGGCCCCCGCGCGGGACGAACTTTTCCCGGCGAAAACTGCAGGCGCCGTTGCCGCCTCGGCCGGCTTTCACGAGGATTCGAACTTGATCGACGAAGGCAGACATCGCGGCAATCTTCCGGCGTTGTGGTTATTCACGGGCAGCAGTATAACGTATTTGCCGACCACTGAGGGAGGCTGCGTGGGCGAAGGGTTCCTGTTCCGTGGGAACAACTGTGTGGACTGAGGAGGGGTTAGGCCTTCGCCGTGGCCGGATAGACACTGACCTTCGAACGTCCGCGGCCACCTTCGAACTTGACCACTCCGGTCACGCAGGCGAAGAGGGTGTGGTCACGACCGAGGCCGACATTGAACCCCGGGAAAAATTTCGTTCCGCGCTGGCGGACGATGATGGAACCGGCCTTGACCGTTTCTCCGCCGTAGGCCTTGACGCCGAGGTATTGTGGGTTGCTGTCGCGACCGTTCCTTGTCGAACCGCCGCCTTTGTTTGTTGCCATGGCGAACTCCCCTTCGAGCCGTTACTTCGTTTCGATCTCAGTGACCCGCAGCTGGGTAAAGCCCTGCCGGTGGCCCCTGGTTCGGCGATAATTCTTGCGGCGCTTTTTCTTGAAGACCGTGATCGATCTGGTGCGTCCCTGACGGATGATTTCCGCCGTCACGCGCGCACCGGCGACGACCGGCTGACCGACAACCAGCCCACTGTCTCCATGCAGCAACCGGACCCTATCGAGGTGGATGGAGTGACCGACGTCGCCGGGGAGCGACTCCACTTGGAGCACCGTTCCCGCTTCCACTCGATACTGTTTTCCACCTGTTTCAATGATAGCGTACATGTTCGTCCTTCTCCTCATCAGCAGAACGTGAGTCTCTATCATAGCGGTGAAGAGAGTGTCAAGGTAAAGTGCATGGGGGCGGCGCGAGGTATTTCGGTTTGGAAGCTGAACGGAATGGAGAACTGCCCGGACAAATGCGGAGTCAGGGTGAAGGGAGTCGCCGAGGGTGGTGTTCGTGAGCCGTTGTCTTGACGGTTATCGCAAGGCGCTGTTATGATCCCGCGCATGTTGCAAGCCAGCGAAAAAATATGGATGGATGGAAAATTCGTCGCCTGGGCTGATGCCCAGGTGCATGTGCTCACCCACTCGCTCCACTACGGATTGGCGGCATTCGAGGGGATTCGTTGTTACAAGGGCAAGGGCGGGTCGGCCGTCTTCAGGTTGCCCGAGCATGTGAATCGCCTCTTCGAATCGGCTCACATTGCCATGATGGAGATGCCCTATGACAAGAAGCAACTGTTCGACGCCATCGTCGAGACGGTGAGGATCAATCGGTTGGAGGCCTGTTACATTCGTCCGCTGGTCTATATCGGGTACGGTGCCATGGGGCTCTATCCAGGCGAAAACCCCATCAAGGTGTGCATTGCCGCCTGGAAATGGGGGACGTACCTGGGGGACGAGGCCTTGACCAAGGGGATTCGTGCGCGGGTCTCTTCATTTACGCGCCACCATGTGAACGTCTCCATGACGCGCGGAAAAATATCCGGCTACTATGTGAATTCTATCCTCGCCAAACGCGAGGTGAAGGCTGATGGCTATGATGAGGCCATCATGCTCGATCCTGAAGGGTATGTGGCCGAAGGCACGGGAGAAAATGTGTTCATCGTGAGGCACGGCGTCCTGAAGACGACCCCATTGACTTCGATCCTCGAAGGCATCACGCGAAACTCCATCATTCAGCTTGCCAAGGAACGTAATATCCCAGTGATCGAGGAGCGATTCACGCGCGACGAGATGTACGTGGCGGATGAGGTGTTCGTCACGGGAACCGCTGCTGAACTCACGCCCGTGACGGAAATCGACCGACGACGGATCGGCACCGGGAGGCCAGGTCCGATTACGCAGGCACTACAGAAAACATTTTTTGAGATTGTCGGCGGGACTGATTCCTCCCATCGTCACTGGTTGACTGCCGTCTAAGATTCCGCTCTACTTCGTTTTCCTCAACGACCATACCTGTCACAAAAATCCGCGCAGGTCGACGAAGCCGGCGTGCTTCCGGTTGCGGCGGTGTCCCACGCGATCAAGAGAGAAACGAACCGAGGCTCTGAGGCTCTAGTGAGAACCTTCGCCGCTGGGATGGGACTCGGTGGCGGAAGGTTTGGCGTTGTCTTTGGTGTTGTCCGCTGGCGTTGAACTTGGAGTGGTCGCGGCCGGCTTCTTGTTCAAATCGATGACGGTGGAGGAAAAGTTCCGGTCCTTGGCAAGGATGGCCAGGGTTAACGAGGTGAACATGAACACGAAGGCCGTGACGACGGTGAACTTGCTGAGGAAGTTCGCAGGGCCGCGACTGCCGAAGACCGTTTGGCTCGAACCGCCGAATGCCGCTCCGATTTCAGCTCCCTTGCCTGATTGCAGCAGGATCGCGCCGATCATCAGCAGGCACACGATGACATGAACGATGACGAGTAAGGTATACATCTTGGGTTAGGTCGAGGTGGGTCTGGACCCGAGAGCGACCGAGATGAGTGTAGCAAAAGAGACCGGATCTAAACAAGCCCCGCCCACGAGCGCGCCGTCGATTTCTTCGGAAACGAGAAAGTCGGCAATATTCTGCGGTGTGACGCTCCCTCCATAGAGAATGCGGACCCTGCTGCCGCTGTCCGTTCCGCTGAGTCCATCGATGGTACGGCGGATCAACCGATGGATCGGAACGGCCTGATCGGACGATGCGGCCCGGCCCGTCCCAATGGCCCAGACCGGCTCGTAGGCGATCGTGATGCCTTCAAGTGATGTCGCTTCAATCCCTGCAAAGCCGGCACGCAGTTGTCGTTGGATGACGATGTCGGTATTGCCGGCGTCGCGGTCCTGGAGGGTTTCTCCCACGCAAAGGATCGGCTGAAGCCCATGCCGGATCGCTGCCAGCACTTTTTTGTTGGTCCAGGCGTCTTGCTCTCCGAAGTATTGCCGCCGCTCAGAGTGGCCGATGAGGACGAAGTGGCAGCCGAGGTCTTTCAGCATCGCGCCGGACACTTCGCCGGTGAAGGCTCCCTTTTCCTCCCAATAGAGGTTTTGCGCGCCGAGCAGGAAGAGAGGGGAAGAACCGAGCGCGTCGCGGACGGCCTGCAATGCGGTAAACGGAGGGGTGAGGCCGACCTGGATACCGGCGGTGCTTGAAACCTGTCGGAGCAATTCGCGAACGAACGCCGCCGCCTCAGAAGCGGTTTTGTTCATTTTCCAGTTGCCGACAAGAAAGCGCGTTCTCACGAAACGTCTATCCTCGTGAAAGGGAATGGGGGTGTTGTGGCTACGATTGGCGATTGGGGAGTGCCGCAAGACCGGGAAGCGTCTTGCCTTCGAGCAGTTCGAGGGCTGCGCCACCACCGGTTGAGATGAACGAGATGCTTTCGGATTCCCCGGCACGATGGATGGCGAGCGCCGTTTCGCCTCCGCCGACGATGGTCAGTGCATAGGCATTGGCCACAGAATGGGCCATCGCAAGGGTGCCCCTGGCGAAGGCATCGACTTCGAACATGCCCATCGGACCATTCCAGAGAATGGTCTTGGCGTCCTGAACGGCCTCTGAGAACAGCTTGACGGACGCAGGTCCGATGTCAAGTCCGTACCATCCCTTGGGAATCTCCTGGACCGGGACGATCTTCGTTTCGGCGCCCGGCTCCCGGCTTGCCGCGACGACGCAATCCACCGGAAGGTAGAATTTCACGCCGCTGGAAAAGGCATGGTCTTGGACGCCTTTGGCGAAGTCGAGCATGTCGTTTTCGACCAGGGAGTTACCGATCTCAAGCCCCATGGCCTTCAAAAACGTAAAGGCCATGCCGCCGCCGATGATGACCTTGTCGACTTTTTTCCCGAGGTTCTCGATCACCCCGATTTTCCCGGATACTTTCGCCCCGCCGAGAATGGCGACGAACGGACGGACCGGATTTTCAACCGCCCCCTCCAAGTATTCGATTTCTTTCTTCAGCAGGTACCCGGCTGCTGCTTCGGGAATGAATTTGGTGATGCCGACCGTGGAGGCGTGGGCGCGATGGGCGGCACCGAACGCGTCATTGATGTACACATCAGCCAGGGAGGCCAGGGCCTTGGAGAATCCATCGTCGTTGTTCTCCTCTCCCGCATGGAAGCGAAGGTTTTCCAACAACATGACATCGCCCGGCTTCATCTTGGCGACGAGGCCTTCGACGGCGGACCCGATGCAGTCCGGGGCGAAAATCACTTCCTTGCCGAGCAGGCGCTGCAAGCGCTTTGCGACCGGCGCCAGGCTGAATTTGGGGTCGAATTTTCCTTTGGGGCGACCGAGGTGCGAGCAGAGAATGACCTTGGCGCCCTCATCGACGGCGCGATTGATGGTCGGGAGGGTGGAGCGGATCCTGGTATCGTCGGTAATCTGCAGCGAATCATCGAGCGGGACATTATAGTCGGCGCGAATGATGACGCGTTTCCCGCGAAGTTGGACATCCTCGATGATTCGTTTCCGAAGATTCATGGCAGATCCTCAATCCTCTTGTCCGTGGATGGAGCGGCGGTCCTCAGGCCGGGCTATGATGCATGTGCGACGATGAACTTGATCAGATCCCGCACGCGGCAGGAGTAACCCCATTCATTGTCGTACCAGGCGGTGACCTTGACGAGCCGTTTGTCGATGACGGCGGTCAACGGGGCATCCACGGTCGCGGAATGGGCATCGCCCTTTTGGTCGATCGAGACGATGGGCGCTTCCGAATAGGCCATGATGTTTTTCATGGGGCCTTCGGCGGCTTTTTTGAATGCGGCATTGACTGTGGCAACGTCGCAATCCTGTTCGGTTTCAACGGTGAGGTCCACCAACGAGACGTTGGGGGTCGGCACGCGAATGGCCAGTCCGTCCATCTTGCCCTTCAATTGCGGAAGGACGAGGTGGAGCGCCTTGGCCGCGCCGGTGCTGGTCGGAATCATCGACATGGCGGCGGCACGAGCCCGCCGGAGGTCCTTGTGGGGCAGGTCGAGCAGCTGCTGGTCGTTCGTATAGGAATGGATCGTCGTCATGACGCCATGCTTGATGCCGAAGTTGTCCAGCAGGACCTTGGCGACGGGAGCGAGGCAGTTGGTGGTGCAGGAGGCGTTGGACAGGATATGGTGGGTCTTGGCATCGTAGACGTTCTCGTTCACGCCCAGGACTACCGTGGCATCGGGGTCTTTCGCGGGGGCGGAAATGATCACGGTCTTAGCCCCGGCCGAGAGATGTTTTCCCGCCCCTTCCCGGTCGGTAAAGTGCCCGGTGGATTCCACCACGATATCGACTCCCAGTGCTTTCCAGGGAAGTTCCTTGGGATCCTTGACGGCCAGAACCTTGATGGTGCGTCCATCGACGATAATCTGATCGTCCTTGGCCTCAACGGACGCTTGGAGTGTGCCGTGGACCGAGTCGTATTTGAGCAGGTAGGCCAACGTCTTGGCATCAGTGAGGTCGTTGATGGCGACAAATTCCAAGCTGGGATCTCCCAGGGAGGCACGAAGCACGTTACGGCCGATACGTCCGAATCCATTGATGCCGATGCGTGTGGTCATGGGGCAAAATCCTCAGGAATTAAGCGGGTTGAACAGAGTGGGTCTGGGGCGATAGTACTGAGCGACCACCTGTGTGTCAAGCGTACAAAAAGAAGAAATGGTCGTCTTGCCTGGACCTGGGGGGTCGGGTAGAGTCTGGCGATCTGAACATCAACCGGTCTGTGGTGCGTGATGCAATCTGAAAGACTTCAGCGTGAGGCGGCCAAGGTGTTGGAGTGGACCAAGCTGTTGGAGGTGTTGGCTTCTTACGCCCAATCGACGGTCGGTGCGGAAGAATGCCGGTCGTTGCAGTTGGCACAAGACCTTCGAGGGGCGCAATTACGCCGGCAGGAAACCTCCGACATGCTGCTGTTGCGCGCCGGCGCCGATCCCTTTCCCCTGCTCCGGTTTCCCGACGTGACGGACCTGTTGGGACGTGCAACCAAGGGTGCCTGTTTAGAAGCCCATGAGCTGCGGGATATCGCGCTGGTGCTGGAGTTGATCGAGGACGTGCAGCGCTATCTCTTGCATCACCAGGCCGATGCGCCGACCCTGGGTGCGATGGCGGCACAATTCGGGCCGGTGGGCTGGTACCGCCGGCTCACGGTAGCATTGCATGCCGCGATCGACCCGGATGGGTCCATGCGGGAATCGGCCAGTCCCGAATTGCAGCGGCTGATGCATCGCGCCAACGATCTCAAGCAGCACATGCGGTACCGCCTCGACCAGATCCTGCATTCGCGCCGCTACGAAGAGGTGCTGCAGGAAGACTATTTCGCGCAGCGCGAAGGACGGTATGTCGTCCCGATCAAGGCCGACATGCAGGGTAGGATCCCCGGCATCGTGCACGATGTGTCGGCGAGCGGGGCCACGGTATTTCTGGAACCGCGTGAACTCGTGGACCTCAACAACTCCATCAAGGTGGTGGATCTGGACGTGGAGCGAGAGGTGCGGAGGATCTTGCGGGAGCTCTCGGCGCTGATTGTTCCCCATGCGGCGACGATCGCCGACGGCTTGGCGCTGCTCGGACAACTCGATGCCGTCTCGGCCAAGGCGGAGTTGAGCCGGCGGCTGCAAGCGGTGCCGCCGCATCTCAACGACGAGGGCCGTATCCTGCTCAAACAGGCGCGACATCCGTTCCTCGTGCTGACCAAAGAACGGGTCGTGGCGAACGACTTGCTGTTCGATGAAACTGTGCAGGTGCTGATTATTTCCGGTCCCAACACCGGCGGGAAAACCGTCGTCCTCAAGTTGCTCGGGCTGTTCTCCCTGATGGTGCGCTGCGGTCTGCATCTGCCCTGTGCGCCTGACTCGGAGATGGCCGTCTTTCCATCGATCTACGCCGACATCGGCGATGCGCAGGACTTGGCGCGGGACCTGTCCAGTTTTTCGGCCCACATCACCCAGATGGTGCAACTCCTGAAAGAAATTTCCAATGGAGCGGATGCCGACGTCGAGCCTGGGCCGCGGCACCCAGGGCGGGCCTTGGTGTTGCTGGATGAACCGGTGACCTCCACGGATCCCGCCGAGGGTGCCGCGCTGGCGAGTGCGTTGCTTTGTCGATTGGCGGCGGCGGGAGTCAAGGTGGTGGCCACGACGCACTACAGTCTGTTGAAGGGCCTGGCCCAAGAAACGCCTGGTTTCGCCAATGCGAGCGTGGAATTCAATTTGGACAGCCTCTCGCCGACCTATCGGTTGATCTCCGGGCAGCCGGGCGGATCGGCGGCGATCGAGATCGCCGGGCGTCTGGGTATGGACCAGTCCCTGCTGCAGGATGCCCGTGCGCGTCTGCAGGGGCACAATCGGGTGCTGGAGACCCTGCTGAATGATTTGCAGGACAAACAGCGGCGGCTGAGCGAGGACATGGCTGCTGCGAGCCTGGCGAAGCAAGCCGCCGAACAGGCGGCGCGGGAGGCCCGGCAAATGTTGGCGTTCTTGCAAGAGTCGGAACGGAACGAGCGGCAGGGGTTGAAGAAGAAACTGTCCCAAGAATTTCAACGTGCCAGGGCGGCGGTCCAGGCGACCCTCGATGAGTTGAAGCGCGAGCAAAAACTGCTCAAGGCCAAAGAGGCCAAGGTTCGACTCATTGAATTGGAGCAGGAGGTCACGCGTGAGGTGGGGGAGCCTCAGGAGCCGATTCCTGTGGAGCAATTGTTGGTCGGCGATGCGGTGGAGGTCGTCGGGTTGGGGATGACCGGGACGCTGCTCGAAAGTCCGCAAGGAAAAAAGCGGGTACGGTTGAAAGTCGGAGAAGGGGAAATCCTGGCCAACGTGGCGAGCCTGGCAGGGATCGCACGGACCCCGCAGCCTTCCCGAAGCGATCCGAACAAAGGATCCTCAGCCCCGCCGAGACGAGGCAGCCAGGCGCCGGCGCCGGAGGATATTCAGGAAACATTCGATGTGCGCGGCAGGACGGCGGACGAGGCCCTGGATGTCGTGGTAGCCGGCCTCGATCGTGCCACCCTGGGCGGGAGTCCGTTCGTGCGCATCATTCATGGCCATGGGACCGGCCGGCTCAAGGCCGCATTGCGCGAGTATTTGAAGGCCTCCCCCTACGTCGTAACCTTCAGACCGGGCGATCGCGCAGAGGGGGGTGACGGGGTCACGATTGTGGCGTTACGATGAACCGAGGGCAGGGGCCTATGTTCAGCGGCGGAATTTTTGTATGCTTATGCTGAAGAGGGCGCAGTTGGATATTCGCGGTCTGAGCTGTGAAATGTGTGGAGTGTGACATGACGTAAACTCTCCTGCGAGTCGGCCATGATTCTCCGGCGAGAAGAGATCGCTCTCCGACCGGGCCGGAATCGGTCGAACCGCTGTTCTTCCCATGGCCTGCCGCTATGAGTCAGCGGGTCAGCCTCCAGAGTTTGATCACCCTGTCTGTGCTGTCGGTGGGGATTCTCTCCGGCACGGTGGGTCTCGCCTATGCCTACTGGCATGCCAAACAGTCCCTTCAAACCACCGTCGGCATCACGTTCCAGGAAATAGCCCGCCAAAGCGCCGATAAGGCGGCGCTGATGTTGGCGAATGAAATCGAATGGCTGCAACGGCTCAGTGCGTTGCCGAGCATGCGGGCATCCGTTGAAGGGACGACGCAGGTCGGGCCGGTGGCGCAGGAGTTCGAACGGTGGCGTGAAGAGCAGAACCGGTATTTTCACTCACTGGCAATCGTGCGGGCGGATGGGCAATTGGTCGGAAGCCGGACGAGTGAGCACACGCGAACCTTCTATGCGCAGCAACCCTGGTGGTCCGTCGTTTTCCGAGACAATCGTCCCTGGGCCGGTCCCTTCACGGTCGACGAGGAAGGTCGTGGGTACTGGGAAGTGGCGGTCCCGATCGGTGGACAGGGCGGGCCGGTACGCGGAGCCCTGAAGGTCGTCATCGGGACGGATCGCATCCTGTCCTCGATCCTGGGGAGCCGCATCGGTCGAACCGGTCACATGATGGTCCTGGCCGACGATGGATCGGTGCTTGCCTGTTCCCTGCTGCCGCCGACCCTCCACACTGCCCTTCCCGCGGTCCTTGCCCAATGGGGAAAGGACACACCAGCCGCCCGATGGTTCCGGATCGAGCAGGACGCCCATGGCGGCAGGGGAGGCATCGTTGGGGTGGCCCGCGTCGTCCTGCCTGCAGAGGTCGCACAGGCGCGGGTGTGGTACATCCTGATGCAACAGGATCCGGCCGAAACCTTCGAGCCGCTGTTGGCTCTAGTCGAAAAACTCGCGGCATTCTGGGTCGGGGCGATCGGCTTCATCGCCTGGCTCCGCTGGAGGCTGGCGCGACGCATCGTGCGTCCCATCGGCAGGCTGATCGAGCGCGTCGACCGGCTCGGCGCAGCCAAGCTGTCAGAACCGCTTCCGGCCCAGTCACCCTGCCCGCCCTCCGGGATCGTGGAGATCGACGCGCTTGCGGCGAGTTTCGACGACCTCTCCCAACGGTTGGAACAGGCATCGCGGGCCAAGGCCCAGTACGTCGGCCGGTTGGAGCAGGCCAATCTCGACCTGGCCACCTCGGAAGAGCATTATCGTCTCCTGTGGAACCATTCAGTGGATACCAAAATCCTGGTCGATCCAACCGGCGCCATCCAAGACATCAACCGGCGCGGCGAGGTCATGCTGGGGCGGCCGGCAGCCACCATGGTCAATCGTTCGGTGACCGACCTCGTGGCGGACTTCGAACGGCCCCGTCTGCTGAGTCAGCTGGCGCTGGTGCTGCAAAGCGGAGCCACGGTGCCGGCAGGGACGATCCAGGTGCCGACGCCGGGCGGCGAGCTGACGATGGAACTGGATTTCGTGCCGGTCAGAAAATCCGGTCGCATCGAATCGATCGTGATGCAACTCAGCGACCTCACCGAACGGAAGGAACTCGAGCGCCAACTGCTGCGGTCCGAACGATTGGCGTCCTTGAGCCAATTCGCCTCGATGTTCGCCCATGACATCCGCAATCCGCTGGCCGGGATCAAGAAGACGCTGGAGTGGCTGGGCCGGCGTCCGGAAATGGAGCAGGACCCGCCGCGCCGCTGCCTGGAGGATCTGCGGTTCACCACCGACCTGCTGCTGGGCATGATCAACGACATGTTGGACGTCTACCAGGAAAACTATTCGGGCCTTCCGCTCAGCACCTCACCGGTCTCGCCCGGCCTGTTGCTGAAGGAAGTGATGCAGCTCTTTCGCTCCGAAGCAGAGGCGCAAGACGTCCGGTTCCTCCTGCGGGTTCCGGACGACGAGGTGTGGATCATGGGAGACGGGCGGCGATTGCAACGGGTGTTGATCAACCTCATCCACAACGCGCTGAAGTACTCGCCGCCGCAAGGCACGATCATGGTGACCCTGCAGGTCGATGAGACGCAGGCTTCGCAAGGGGAAGGAGTCGCCGCGCCCCCTCACGGTCCGACGGTGACGGTGCAGATCGAGGATGAAGGGCCCGGGATCACACCGGAGGACTTGCCGCATCTGTTTGAAATGTTCTTCAGGAAGAAGGACGGACAGGATTATCGGATCGGCCGCGGCCTCGGGTTACACTTCTGTCGCCTGGTGGTCGAAGCTCACGGCGGCCACATCAGGGCCGGAAATCGTCCGGAAGGCGGCGCCCTGTTTACGGTCGCCTTGCCGGTCAGGCAGGAGCAGCTATGCCCATCACCATCTTGATCGCCGAAGATCAGCGGCTGTTCCGCCAGAGCCTGCGCATGTTACTCGAGCACGAACGGGACCTTGTCGTGGTCGGGGAAGCGATGGACGGCCGGCAGGCGTTCGACCTCGCGGTGGCAGAAAAGCCGGGCATCGTGCTCATGGATGTGGACATGCCCAGGCTGGACGGCATCACCGCCACGCGGTTGATCCGGAGTTGTGTGCCGGACAGCAAGGTGCTGATGCTCTCGGTGCATGACGACGATGCCCGCATCGTGGCGGCCGTACAGGCGGGGGCCTGCGGGTACATTCTCAAGGATGCGGACCATCAGGAGTTCCTCCGGATCATTCGCGCCACCTACAGGGGCGAGCCGGTGCGGTCTGCCTTCATGCCGGACGGGTTTGCCAAGAAGGCGGTGGCCCTGGCCAATAAGCAGGACGAGGCCGGCGCACGAGGCTTGACCCTGCTGACCGATCGCGAGCGGGAAATCCTGGCCTGCGCGGCGGCCGGCCGCAGCAACAAGGACATCGCCGATCAACTCTGCGTGTCCCTGGACACCGTGAAGACCCATCTCCACCACATCTATCAAAAGCTGAAGGTGAGCGGTCGGGTGGAAGCGGTGCTCACCTACCTGGGCAACAGTTAACATTCACCGGTCTTCATGATTGTCCTCTCTCACCCGAAGGGTGGAGGGAAAATCCACCCTCCAGGCAATGGGCTCCACCTTCCTCCTTCCGTTACCATTTTCCGTGCTACAGGCGATGCCGTGCGGAGCGGCTTATCTTCAGGGAGGAGGACCACGTCATGAGGCAAGGATGGAAGAGAAAATCCCTGTTGCTTCTCGTCGGAGCGTTAGGAATGGCGTTGTTGTTCGCCTCTGCGGTTCAGGCTCAAGTCATACATCCGGACCAGATGATCGGTTCTCCCGCGCCGCACAAGGAGGCGCCTCCGGAGAGCGACATCAAGTCCAACGAGCCTTCTGCGGGCGACTTGGAGAAGGGGTTTGACCGTCCGATGATGGCGCCGGAGAGCGGCTCCTCCGGAACCATGGATATGAAAATGTTGAAGACGCCGGACGCAACCGATGCGGAGGATGCGCGTGAGTCGGACAGTCGGTCTGCGGTTTCCTTCTGATTCATCGTCGGGATCGTTCAGTCTTATGAGAGGAGGCACAACATGAGTAACGAGGGGAAAGGTTACGGTTTGCGCGGGCTGGTCTTCGGACTGTTCTTCGGACTGTGCATCGGTTCGGGGTTGGTCCTCGGGACCGCGTTCGCGCAGCAATCGTGGGTCGATGATATCAATACGTCGCTCAATTTCTATAAGACCAGCTACCCCGGTTCGAATTGGGAGCCCTACAGCCAGCGGCTGCAGGTGGTGAAAGAGGCGGTGGGCCGTGGAGATGCCAAAACCGTCAAAACCGAAATGGGGAAGTGGTTCAAGATGCTCAGGACCCGCGACCAAGGAATCCATGATGTCGCGGCCGACGAGCTGTTCAATTTCGCCTTGATGGTCACGCCGATTCAGGAGTACGGCATTTCAGTTCCGCCGATCCCGGGAGCAAGCAGTGAGTCGGGCTATTGAGCGAGGAGCCCGGATCTCGGACAGGGGCAAAAGGAGGCGATCATGAAGTGGAAGATGTGCCTTATCCTCGGCGCAATGGGGCTGTTCTGGCCGCTGACGCCGGGGTTAGCCGGGCCTGCGGACGGCCCGATGGTCGGCGCGCATCTGGCCCTGAACGGCCAGATTGCCAAAATTGAGAGCGGCGTGCTGTTTGTCAAAACTCCGTACGGTTTGCGAATGCGGACGATTAGCCCGAACAAGGCCGACCGGGTCGGATTGCATGATGCCCGCATCGGTGACGAGGTGTGGTTGCTGGTCGATTCCGGAAATGTGTTGCTGGATGCAACCAGGCCGGGCGGAGAGCCGTTCACCAACCACAAAGTGGTGGCAGGCCGGATTCACTATGCAGACCCCTATTGGGGAGAGATCCAGATTTCGACCCCGGAGGGATTCGAGCGGTTTGAGGTCGATACGCTGGCAGGGAGCAAATTGTCGGTGTTCCAGGAGGGGATGCCCGTGACGATCGAATTGGATGCGGATAACGTGATGATCGACATTCAGTCCACTCGATGACGAGGCGAGGTCGCGCGTCTCGTCGTCTTGACTTCGTCATGAGAGGCCCGTACCATCTCCATGAAGCGCGCTTCTGTCGGTCACGCAACCGGCCAGGGGCGCGCAGCTCCCCATAGCCCACAAGGCGAACGCACCAGGGTCGGCCAATGCGACGTCGTCTGCCGTGGATGCTGGCGTGGCTGGTAGTAGGAGCATGGCTCACCGTCACGCCTCCGACTTGGGCGCTTGACCCGGCTGAACGTTCCGCCCTTCCTTTTCAAACGATTCTCGAACTGGAGCAGACGGCCCGTCTGCTGGCCATCCTGCTCGACTCCGGCCGCGCGGTCGTCAATGACAACCAGACGTTGTTGGACGATCCGGCGAAGGCCGACAAGGGATTCACGCCGGAGGTCTTCGAACGACAATTGCTGGACATGTTTCGCGGTCGCGCCGGCATCGACCTGCAGGAGATCGAAACGGTCAAACTGCCCCCCCGCGATAAAGCCCTGCTCAAGGAACTGGTGGCGGTGAGCAAGCAGGTGATCGCAGACGAGCAGACGAACCTCAATCGCCACGGCGCCGGATTCAAGGGATTCATTCCGGCCGTGTTCGGCGCGCGCGTCGCCAGCAGGTTTACCGCCAAGACCGGCGTGCGCTTGAAACAAACGGCGCTGGTTCCACGGAACCCCGCCAATCGGCCGGATCCGTACGAACGGATCGCGCTGGAAGCCTTTGCGGATGCTTCCTATCCCAGGGAGAAAGTCATCAGCGAGATGGCGGCCAACAGCTCTGCGCTGCGCCTGATGTTCCCGCTGTATGCGACGCGACAGTGTCTCGACTGCCATGGAGGACCCAAAGGAGGCCTCGACCGCACGGGCTATCCGCGGGAAGGCTTCACGTTGGGGCAAAATGCCGGTGCCATCAGCGTCCTGCTGCCGGTTACGAAATGAAGATCTACATGGTCCTCCTGAGCTTCGTGTTTGCGACCGTCGAGATCGGATGGGCGAGTGAACGCCAGCCGGTCCCGGCGGAAAAGCCCGCCGGCAGCGGCGTCATCGTCCACCATGACGGTTACATCCTGACGGCCCACCATGTCGTGTCGAACGCCAAACGCATCACGATCGTGACGTCCGGAGAATTCCGGGCGCCGGCCCTGCTGGTCAGCGTCGATGCCGAACATGACCTGGCCCTCTTGAAGATCGAGACGGTCGGATTGTCCGAGGCATCCCTCGGGTATGCCGGTGCGGTGAAATTGGATCAAGAGGTCATCGCCGTCGGATTTCAGTTCGGGCTGCGCGAAATCACCGTCACCCGCGGACATGTGGCCGCCGTGCGTACCAAGGGGGTGCAGCGGGTGTTTCAAGTGGATGCAGCGGTGAACCCCGGCAACAGCGGGGGACCGGTATTCAACCGGCGGGGCGAAGTCGTGGGAATCCTCACCACGAAGTTTACCCATCCCTCCGGGATCGTACCTGAAGGCATGGCGTTTGCCGTCCCGATCAGTTACGCCACGCCCTTGCTGGCCAACATTCCGGATTTTGATTTTTCTTCCATCGGGAAGGCCAGAAAGGATTCCAAGAAAGGGAAGGGAAACGGGGATCTGGTCACGGAACTGGCACGTACGTCGGTGCGGATCGAAACGGTCCGCATGTCCGAAGGATCGGCTCCGTCGGCCCCGTCCGGCCCGGCGTCTCCACCGGTGGACGGTCAACGAAGTGGTCACCCGGTGGCTTCGGCACCGACGCTCCCAGCCCGCCCCCATGAATTGCCTTCCATGGCCGGTGACGAATACATCGACCGCGTGAACGCGCAACTCCGGGCGAGTCAACAGGAGGAATTGAAACGGCTTCTCGACCAGGGTCTGACGCCTCCTCCCGGGATGACGCTGATTCCGGCCGGTGAGTTCTTGATGGGGATGGAGGACGGCCTTCCGGATGCCCGCCCGCTCCATCGTCTGTACCTGAGTTCCTACTGGATCGATCAGCACGGGTTGACCAATGGTGAATATCGACAATGTGTGGACAGGGGAGGGTGTTTGCCTCCGAAAGTCCGTGAAGCGTTCGATGATCCGCAGCTGGTCCTGCATCCGGTCACGAATGTCACCTGGACCCAAGCTCAGGCCTACTGTCAGTGGGCCGGGAAACGGTTGCCCACGGAGGCGGAGTGGGAAAAGGCGGCCAGGGGCACCGATGGACGGCGGTATCCCTGGGGCAACAGCGACGAGATCATCCTGAAAAACAGAGTCAGGATGACGGACATGAAAACATCGGTCGACGGCGTCGAACCGGCGGGAATGCCGGCGGCCACCGCCTCACCCTATGGAGTGTCCGGCATGGTGGGGGTGGTCTCGGAGTGGGTGCGAGATTGGTATGCGGAAGATTTTTACCGGACCTCGCCCTCGCGGGATCCACAGGGGCCGTTGCGGGGGACCTTTCGTGTCTTGCGCGGCGGCGGTTGGATGGAGCGCCCCCTCGAATTGCGGACCGGCTATCGAAGCTGGGACGAGATGACCTACTGGGGCCCGACCCTGGGATTCCGCTGCGCGAGCGACGTCCCGTAACGTCACCGCCCCACGTGGATGCAGCCCCCTTTCGCTCTTCCTCGTTCTCCAGTACGATAGCCCCGCAAACAGTGTGACCGTTATCCCGTCCGGTCCCCTCATGGCATCCGCGACAAGTGCAAAAAAAATCCTGTCGGCGATCTGGGTGGGACTGGCGGTCTTCGCCGTCGTCGCTGGTTTCCACATGACCGGGTGGTTCGACGTGGCGGAACTTAAGGCGCTGGATCACCTGGTCCGCCGCTACGCCGATCCTGCCAAGGCCGATTCCAATCTCATCTTGCTGGCGATCGATGAGTCGAGCCTCGAAGCCTTCGGTCGCTGGCCCTGGCCGCGCGATCGGCACGGCTATGTCGTGCGTTATTTGAAACAGGCAGGGGCCAGGGCCGTCGTGTTCGACGTCATGTTCTTCGAGCCGGATGAAAATGCCGAGGAGTTCGATCAGTCCTTTGCCGATGACCTGAAGGCGGCGGGCAACGTGTTTCTCCCCATGCTGTTCCAGTCGGAACCCACTCCGATTCCGCCTGACCTGCTGGCCCGCGCGACGGTGAAGGTTGAAGGGCCGGATGCCGGTCGCGTGACGATGGCGGCGACCTACGCCGGAGTGAAATTGCCGATTCCGGTCCTGGCGCAGCAGGCGCGTGGCTTGGGCGTCATCAATCTTTCGGCCGATGCGGACGGACCGACCAGGCGAATTCCCCTGGTGAGGCAGGTGAAGGGAAGCCCGGTGCCGCACCTGTCGCTGGCCCTGGCGCAATACCTGCTTGGCGCGGACAGACTATCGTTTCGGGACGGCAGCCTGCAGATCGGCACCAACAACATCCCCCTCGATGCGGATGGCAACCTCTTGCTCGAATGGCATGGGTCGTTGGAACAGACCTACCATGCCGGGAAGTATTCGATCGGGAGGGTCTTGCAGGCCTTCGCGCAACAGCAGAAGGGCGAACGGCCTTCTCTCGATCCGGCGCTGTTCAAAGACAAGGTCGTGTTTATCGCCGGAACGGCGGCTGGTCTCTACGACTTACGCGTCACGCCGTTCTCCTCGGCGACCCCCGGTGTGCTCATTCACATGGCGGCGTTGGACAACCTGCTGCACGGGCAGGCGTTGCAGACGGCTTCCGCCTGGTTCTCGCTCGCGACCCTGCTGTTGCTCTGCCTGGTTTCGGCCGGGACCTTCATATTGTTCCGCTCCTATTTCATCAAGTTCGGCGTCACGATCGGATTGGCGGCGGCCTACTACGCCTTGGTCGTGCATGCCTTCTCTGGGCATGAGCGCTGGCTGGAACTGGTGCTTCCCGAAGCGGCCTTGGCGCTGGCCTTCGGCACGGCTGCGACCGTCGAGTATGTGACCGAAGGGAAACAGCGCCGTCTGATGCGGGCGGCCTTCGATAAGTACATGTCCACCGAGGTCGTCGAAGAGATCATGCGGAATCCTGAGGCCATCAAGCTCGGCGGCGAGAAAAAGGAAATTTCGATCTTCTTTTCCGACATCGCGGGCTTCACCACGATCTCGGAAAAGATGTCTCCCGAGGACCTGGTGACGCTGCTCAACCGCTATCTGTCGGCGATGACGACCATCATCAAGAACGGCCATCGCGGCAATGTGAACAAGTATCTCGGCGACGGGATCATGGCCCTCTTCGGCGCGCCCCTGGACGATCCCACCCATGCGTCACTCGCCTGCTACGCGGCGTTGGACTGCCAGGCTGAGTTAGCCCGGCTCCGCGGGATCTGGAGGCGGGAGGGATTGCCGGAGATCGGCGCCAGGATCGGCATCAATTCAGGTCCCTGCATCGTCGGCAACATGGGCTCCGAGGAGCGGATGGAATATACGGTGACCGGCGACACGGTGAACCTGGCTTCACGCCTCGAAGGTGCCGGCAAGTTTTACGACACGTCGATTCTGATCGGACAGCGGACGGCGGAACTGGCCAAGAAGGACGTTGAAGTGCGGGAGATCGATCTGCTACGAGTGAAGGGCAAAAAAGAGCCGGTCGTCGTGTTCGAACTCCTGGCCCGGAAGGGACAGCTGGACGAGAAAAAACGGCGGGTCGTCGAGGTATACCGAGAGGGCCTGGCGGCCTATAAAACGCGCAATTTTTCGACTGCCTGCGCGAGATTTTCGGAGGCCGTCGCTTTGGATCCATCGGATGGGCCCTCGCGGGTCTACCTGGAACGGTCCGCCAACTATCGACAGACCCCACCTCCATCGGATTGGGATGGAGTCTATGAATTGACGTCAAAATAGGCCGTGCTGAAGGGGAGGAAGCTGTGACAACACCACGATCGCTCTGGTTATCCCTCATGGGCCTATGGGTTGCTCTGGTTCTCCTGGGGACGGAAGCGCTGGCTGAAACGGTCTATGTGCAGGCCAGGACCGCGCAACTCCGCGCCGGGAAAACTTCGCTGGATGCCGTGGTGGGGAATGTGAAGTTCGGCGACGCCCTGGAGGTGGTCGGACGGGACGGCAGTTGGATGGAGGTGAAGACCTCGACCGGCGCGAGGGGATGGATCTTCGCCAACAAGACATCGCCTTCGAAACCGTCCGGGACGAACGACACCTTGGCTAAACTGGGTCAAAGCATGAGGTCCGGGGATGCCTCCTCCACGACGGCGTCGGCCGGCGCGCGGGGGCTGGACAAGGCGTCGGAGGGTTATGCCAACCGCACCGGGATTTCCGCGCGGGATCGGGAGGCGGTCGACCGCATGACGGCCTACCAGATTCCCGACCAAGAGGTCGAGGAGTTCATGCGGGAAGGAGGACTCGGTGAATATGCCAAGCAATAGGAGCCTGCTGGCCGGTCTGGTCGTGCTTTCCATGAGCCTGGGCAGTTGCGCCGAGGTGCAGCGGGCGGCGGAGGGTGTTGCGAGACAATCGGGCAATCCGCGTTTAGCCGGCGCGATCCACGGCGCGGGCAATGTTGTCGGCAGTTTTCTCCCTATCGGATATGAAGAAGAATCGTCCATCGGGCAGGCGATCGCGTTGCAGGTCGTGGCGCGTTATGGCGGTGTGGTGGATCAGCCTGAACTGGTCCGATACGTGAATCTGGTGGCCAGGGCGGTGGCCAATACGTCCGACCGGCCCGACATTCCCTACCGCGTCGCCATCCTGGACCACGAGTCGATCAACGCGTTTGCCGCCCCGGCCGGATACATCTTCGTGACCCGTGGATTGCTCAAGCAAATCCGCAACGAGGCGGAGTTGGCCGCAGTCTTGGGCCATGAAATCGCCCACGTGAGCGAAAAGCATATCCTCGAAGTGATTCAGCGGAGCAAACGCCTGGCAGGTGTGACCGAAGCAGGTCTGGCCTATGCCATCAGCAATCCCGCCGCGTTCAAGAGCGTGATCGATGGCGCCGTCAAGAAACTGCTCGATGAAGGTCTCGATCAAGCCAAAGAAACGGAGGCCGATCAGGTGGGCGAGGTGTTCGCGACCAGGGTGGGCTACGATGCCGAGGCCTATGTCGCCTTGTTGACGCGGCTGCGGGACCTCAAGGGGGACGACCGCGCGTTCTTCAAAACCCATCCCGACTTTTCTTCGCGCATCGACGCCGTGCAACAGACGATTCGAACCAAGCACCTCACCGCGACGGGGCTGTTGCTGCAGGAGCGGTTTTCCCGCATGACCAAGCGGGTTTAACAGGAGGTTGGAACAGGCCGCCGGCGGCGCTCTAATAATTCTGAGAAACCTTAGCTCGCCGCAGGGCGGAAGCGGAGCGTGCTGGTGGTTCCTTTGCCGAGGCTGCTGGTCATTGCCAGGGTTCCGCCGTTGTCTTCGACGAGCCGCTTGACGTTCGTAAGGCCGAGGCCGGTTCCAAATTCCTTGGTCGTGAAGAAGGGCTCGAAGATCCGCGAAAGGTGATCGGGGGCGATGCCGCTTCCCGTATCGGCTACGTCGATTTCCACATCGCCCGCTTCTGTGAGGCGAGTGGTCAGGGTGAGTCTCCCCCCTTCCGGCATCGCTTCCCGCGCATTGATCAGGAGGTTCATCAAGGCCTCTTTCACCTGTTCCGGGTCGATCTGAATCGGGGGAAGGTTGCCCGCGAACCGCTGCTCGACCCTGATGCGTTCATGCCCGCCCTGCGCTTGCCACTGCCGGAGGGCGGCGCGTACCACCTCTTCCGCAGGGCACACCTTGAGGTCCGGCGGTTTCTGCCGGGCGTATCGCAGGAAGTCGTGCAGTCGATGGGAGAGCTTGTCGACCTCATCGATGATATAGCGGGCCATTTCCTGCCGGATGGCCTCTTCCTGCGGCCCGTCGAGCACGACTTGCGCCGAACTCCGGATGACGCCCAGGGGATTCCGGAGATCATGGGCGAGCGCCGCGAGGAGTTGGCCGACCGACGCCAGTTTTTCCTGCCGGATCAGCTCATGTTGCTGGGAGCGGATCGTCCGCAGGTTTTCTTCCAGCACCTGTCTCATGGCCGCGAAGCTCTTCGCCAAGTCTTCGATCTCATCGCCGGTTTGATATTCCGACGGCAAGGCGGTGTTGTGCGGGCCGGCCGTGCCGTTCGGAGGCATCGTCAGGTCGCGGCGAAGCCCTTCGGCCTCCCGCTGGAGCGCCGCCAGCGGTTTCACAATGCGATAGCCGACGAGAAAGCCGAAGGCGGAGAGGACGATCACGAGCCCGAAGCCGATCACCCCCACCGTCAACAGCAGGGAATAGATCGGGGCATAGGTTTCTTCCGGCGCCTGCCGGACGAAGGCGTACCACCGGTCGCCTCCGAGGCTGGACGGAGTCAGTGTGTGACTGAAGCGAACCGGCGCAGCTCCGACGATCGCGTCGCGGCCTCCGTGTGCGTCATCGTCCGCCACCAGCCACAGGGGGTGGTCCAATGTCAGTCGGTTCAGCAAGGCCGTTGGAATCAGGTGCGCGGTCGGCGGAAGCATCGGGCAAATCAGCGGAGTGCCCTGGGTATCCAGGAGCATGCCGTGACCTGTGTTGCCGATATGAATCGGGAGAATCATCTCCGTGAGCAGGGCACGATGGATCACGAGATCGACCGCACCGACGGCGGCGCCTTGAGCTTCATCGAGAATGGGGACTGCGACGTGAAAGACTGAGTCGCCGGCTCGGGAATCGGACGCCAGGCCGCTGACATAGTAGCTGTTGCCGGCAGCCTGCATGACTTCACGCCACCAGTTCTGGTCTGCCTGTTGCCGAGGCAGCAGCCGATCGGTCGAGGCGACGACCATGCCTCGCTGGTCGGCAATGGTCACCCGCACATAATGTCCTGATTCACGCATCCATTCTTCGAGGTAACGCAGGGTCGCGTTGTCGGCGCCCGGTGCGTCTCGGTCGCGCGGAGGGTCGATCGGTTCCCGACGGAGGTCGGTAGAGTCGGATGCCCGACGCGCCCGCTGATTCGCGAGCAGGACCGGTTGTCTGACGTGCTGGGGGACGAGGGCCAGCCGGACGGCGCGATCGATTTCATTGTCCACGGCTGCGGCCAGTCTGATGGCCGTGGAGCGGGCAATCTCCTGAAACCCTTCGCCGATCGCCTGTTTGAGACTGGCCGTGCTGGAGCGGTAGGTCGCCCAGAGCGCCACCATACCGGGTACGATGCCGACGATCAGCAGCGCGAAAAAGAACTTTCTCTGCAGTCCACCGGTTCGTCGTGCAGGACGCATCAGCCTGAAGGCTGCGACAGGTTATGTTTGGCCATCCGGTAGCGAAGCGTGTTGCGCGTGATCTTGAGCAGACGGCTGGCTTCGGACACGTTGCCGCCGCTCTTCTGCAACGCCTCCTGGAGCATCGCCTTTTCGACTTCTTCGACCGAAAGCCCCAGGGAGAGAAGCGAGGGGGAGCCCGTCGGCGCCTCGGCGGGGCGCGGGGAGAGGGTCAACGAGGCAGGGAGCTGGTTGGGGGTAATCTCCTCCTGTTTACAGGTAATGGTCAACCACTCCACGACGTTGTGCAGTTCCCGCACGTTGCCGGGCCATGGGTATTGCTTCAAGACGGCCATGGCTTCGCCGGACACGCTTCGAATGCGGCTGCCTCGTTCCCTGCGTGCCCGATCCAGGAATTGGAGGAGAATCGGCTCGATGTCCTCCGGACGCTCGCGCAGGGCCGGCATCCGGAGTTGATACACGTTGAGGCGATAATACAGGTCCAAGCGGAAACGGCCCGCCTTGATAAGGTCGGGCAATTCCTGGTTGGTCGCGGCGATGACGCGGATATCCACCGCGATGCTGCGGACGCCGCCCAGCGGTTCCACGACATGTTGCTCGAGTACCCGTAGGAGCTTGGCCTGCGCCGTCAAACTCATCTCACCGATTTCGTCGAGGAACAGGGTGCCTCGATCGGCCAGCTGAAAACGTCCCGGCTTGGCTTTCTTGGCGTCGGTGAAGGCCCCTTTCTCATAGCCGAACAGCTCGGATTCGAGGAGGTGCTCGGGAATGCCGGCGCAGTTCAATGCCACCATCGGCCCCTGGGCGCGTGGACTGACGAGGTGAATGGCGTGGGCGAGGAGATCCTTTCCCGTGCCGCTTTCGCCCGTGATGAGTACGGTGGCGTCGGTCTGCGCCACCTCCTGGGCGAGCCGCTTCACCAGTTCCATCTGTTTGGAGACGCTGACGATCCGGTCGAAGCCGAACTGCTCCTGCAACCCTGCCCGCAGGGTCCGGTTGTCGCGGGCGAGTTGGCGGACTTGCAACGCGCGGCCGATGACGATTTTCAACTCTTCATTGTCGATGGGCTTGGAAATGTAATCGTAGGCGCCTTTCTGCATGGCCTCGACGGCCGACTTGACGGTTCCATAGCCGGTCACGATGAGGACCGGTACGTCGGGCAGCTGTTGCCTGGCCGCCTCCAAGACGTCCATTCCCGACAGGCTGCCCAATTGAAGATCCGTGATGATCATGTCGAAGGATCCGTGGTCCTGGATCAGGCGGATCGCTTCGACCCCGGAACGGGCGAGCAACAACTCATAGCCGGCCGGTTTCAGCACCAGCTCGAAGAGCCGTCGCATCCGTTCTTCATCTTCGACGATCAGGAGAGTCGGTGCTTGCATGGCGTTGCACCAGGTTGAAGTGAGCCGTTGGACAGCGAAGACCTGAGGCCGTAGCCTACCACTATCGGCAGGGGAGAAACAGGGGTGCCGAGTCAGCGCGTGGCGCCGTTCAACGGAGACGTCGTGGTGCGTTCGAGAGGCGTCATTGTCTCATTGGCCGTCGCCCAGGACAGGTTGCGTTGAAACCCGATGTATTTTGCGCGCCGTATGGGGCTCTGTTTGAACGTGACCGCGAAGGTCTGCTCGGTCATCCTTGTCAGCTGCAGCAGTGAAGGCGCCTTGGTCAGCGATGTAGGCTGGAAGCCCGGTTCGCTCGTCGGCTCCGCTTGGAGGTTGTAGGGGCAGACGTCCAAACAGTCGTCGCAGCCGAAAATTCGATTGCCGATTCCTCGACGCAGGTCATCCGGTACCGCCGGTTCGGCTCCGCGAAGTTCAATCGTGAGGTAGGAGATGCAACGTCCCGCATCCACGACGTAGGGTTCGGTAATCGCTCCTGTCGGGCAGGCCTGCAGACAGAGAGTGCAGGTTCCGCAGAGGTCGGTTCCCGCCTCATCCGGCTCCAGCTCCAAGGTCGTGAGGATTTCTCCCAGGAGCAGCCAGGAACCGAATTGCGGGGAGACCAAATTGGAATGTTTACCGATCCAACCGAGGCCTGCCCGTTGGGCCCAGGCCTTTTCCATGACCGGTCCCGTATCGACGTAGGCGCGGTTGCAGCTCTTCGGAGCCAAGGTCGTGATCCGTTCGGCCAGTTGGGCCAATCGGTCGCCGATGATTCGATGGTAGTCGATGCCCCAGGCATAACGGGCGATACGTCCGTTCCCCGGACGCTCGTCGGCCCGATGCTCCGTGTAATAGTTCATGCCGACGGAGATGATGGAACGGCAACCAGGCAATACCAGGGTCGGATCGGCCCGACGTTCGGGGTCACGGGCCATCCAGGCCATGGTGGCGTGGAAGCCTCGCCCCAGCCATTCACGGAGCCGGCCGATGAGGTTGCCGGTCGGGGAAGGCTGATCGTGATCCGGCTCCCGGTCTGGTTTCGCTGGGAGCGTGCTGATGCCGACGGCATCGAATCCGAGATCGCGGGCTGCTTGTTTGACGGCGGTGGTGAGGGCGGCGGACATTACGGTTTCGAGCAGTCGAACCGCACCATGAATTGTCCCGTGCATTGGGCGGAATCGCATTTGCTGCAACGGCCGGTAATGCGAGTCTTCCAATCCGTGGTCTTTTCGTCGAACTTGCAGAAGGTGCGGCCGGCTTTGGAGACGGTGGTCCAGGGTTTCTTGGTTCCAGGGAAATGGGCGATGACGCAACCGGCTGGAATCGGCACCAGGCACTGGTGTGTCGGATCACCCTTGGCCATGCCGAAGCTGCAGGATTGTTCAGTCGTCGCGGAGGAATCCGTCGGCATCTGAGCCTGTCCCCTCTCTGGGACCATGCAGAGTGCGATGGTTGTGCCGAGCAGTACGGAGAGGGGCAAACGTATGAATCGAAACATCCAGTGGGCCTCCTGTGCGAGAGGGCATGGTAACACAGTCGTGATTTCCGGGGCGAACCTTTCAGGAGCCGCGGTTCCCAGCAAAAGGTCCTCCGATTCTGTCCGGATGCTGTTCAAAAACCACCGCCTTGTATGGTCGAACAGGGGCCTGTTCCCCGTAACATAGTGCCAATGCTCAGCGGAAGCAGTGGCATGTTAGTTGCGTTCCTCTGCGTCATTGAGGGGCGGGATTGGTGTGCGGTTCGAGGATCTTCTGGGACAGGTCGTGAGGGGCCGACTCGCCTTGATCCTGAGGCATGGGCATCTGGAACGATCTCGGTTCCAACCGGCTGTACGATGGCACAGGCAAAAGTTCTCATTGTCGATGATGAAGTGGTGGTGGCCGAAGACATCAGGCGCCAGCTCCGTTCGCTTGGGTATCTGGTGGTCGGGGTGGTGTCTTCAGGAAGTGAGGCGGTGCGGCTGGCGGAGGAACATCAGCCGGACTTGATCCTGATGGACATCAAGTTGAAGGGACCGATGGACGGCATCGAGGCGGCACGGACGATTCAATCACAATACGCCATTCCCGTGATTTACCTGACGGCGTTCGCGGACGAGGAGACCCTGGAGCGGGCGAGACCGACGTTGCCGCTGGCCTATTTGATCAAGCCCTTTGTGAGCAGCGATTTGCGTGCGGCGGTGGAATTGGCTCTCTTTCGGCATCGGGTATCGCGGATCGCCGAACAACGCGGACGGTGGCTGGATGCCGTGTTGCACGCGATGGGGGACGCCGTCGTGACGGTCGATCGACAGGGGAAGGTCACCATGCTCAACCCTGCCGCGGAAGGTTTGACCGGTTGGCAGCAATCGGATGCCATAGGAAAGGCGGTGGAGGACATCGTGACCCTCCTGGAGCCGCAGAGCCGGAGGCCGGTCCTGAATCCGGCCTTGCATGTCCTGCATATGGGAAAGTCGTCGAACCTTGGGCAGCGCCCGTTCTTGTTGGTCAGCCGCCAAGGGGTCGAACACATGATCAGCGACAGTGCCGCGTTGATTCATGATGAGAAGGGCGCGCCTTCCGGAGTCGTGGTGGTATTCCGACCCGCGTAAATATCGCGATCTCCACCCTCTATCTCCTCGCACTGCAGCCGGCCGATCGGTATAATTCTTTCATGGTGTCGAGTGCCGGCGATGCTGTCCTGCGTATGACCATGGCGAATGGATTCGTCCGGTTCGCTTGGGTCTTCTCCACACGTTGACTCGTTGCCATGGTATGGCTCGTCTCCTTTCTCCTGCTGCTCTCCGCCTGTCCCATGGTCCTCGTTGCGTGTCCTGCCGCGATCGCGACGGCCGGGGAAGTCGGTTCGGTTCAGCTGCTGCGGGCGCTCGTGGTTCAGCCGGATCCGGCCGGCGGGGTGCGGGCGACGGCGACATTGTTGTTCCCCGGCAGTCCGGCCGTTCTCCAGTCGATCCTGTCCGAGTACCGCAAGTGGCCAGAACTCTTCGAGACCCAGATGCGATTGGCGCATCTGGAAGAGCGGGACGGTCTGGTCCTCACGGAGCTCTATATTTCCCATACGCTGTTGCCAGGCGAACACCGGTTGCTCTGTGAGTCGCGTGCCTTGCCCGGAGGCGGCCTCGTCACGGACCTCAAGGGCGGAGACTTCAAGCGATACCATCGAATGTGGAAGCTGCAACCGGCCGGCGATGGAAATCAAACAAGGGCGGAGTTTGAACTGCTGGTCGAGGTGAACACCATCGTCCCCGATTGGCTGGTCGCGGTCGCCATGGAGCGGGAGCTGAATGCGCACTTCCGCATCGTGCGGCAGAAGGCGTTGGACTACCTTACGGGGGAAAAGTGAAGGTAGAGCATTCGGCCTTCTCCACCCCTTGTTTGACGAACGTGCTGATCTCCAGACTCCGCTCGATCCGAAGAATGTCCTCAAGCCTGGTGCGCGTGCTCGGGTGCTGCGGCACAAAGAGCTTGCAACAATCCTGATCCGGCTCGATCGACGTGGCGAAGCTGCCGAGCTGCTGGGCCTGGTCGGTAATTTCGATCTTGTCCATTCCGATCAGCGGGCGGAGGAGCGGGAGTTCCGCCGCCGCTTCGACCACTGCGAGATTCTCCGGCGTTTGCGAGGCGACTTGCCCCAGACTATCGCCGGTCACCAGCGCCCAACAGCCTTCACGCCGCGCCAGTTCCTCCGCGATCCTCACCATGATCCGCCGGTATAGGACGACACGAAAAGGCGCCGGGGCATGGGCCACGATCTCACGCTGAATCTCGCCGAACGGGATGACGTAGAGCCGCGAGGAATATTGGTATTCGGTGAGCAGCCGAACCAACTCCTGGACCTTCTCTTCCGACGCGCGGCTGACCAGTGGACGGCCGGAAAAATGTACGAAGACCGCCTTACAGCCTCGTTTCATCATGCGGTAGGCCGCGACGGGGGAATCGATTCCGCCGGAAATCAGGCAGGCCACCTTGCCGCTGGTTCCCACCGGCATGCCGCCGGGCCCGGGGATTTTCCTCGCTGCGACATGGGCTTCACGGGTGAGCAGTTCGATGTAGAGGGTGAGGTCCGGTTGTTTCAGCCTGACGGTTTTCCCCGTGACCGCACAGAGATGCCCGCCGACTTCGCGTTCGACATCCATCGAGGTCAGTGACAGACGTTTATCGGCGCGTTTCGCGGTGACGCGAAATGAGGTGAAGGATTGCCCCGCGACTTGCCGTTCGGCGACCTGTTTCAGCGCCGCCAAATCCGGGGCGCTCAGGTCCAGCGGCACGGATTCGGTCAGCAGGAAGTTCGAGACGCCGCAGGCCCTGCGCAATCGCTCCGCGACGAGATCGGGCGATACCGGTTCGGGAATCGTGATTCTGATGCGGCCCTGCAGGGACTCGACCCGCCGGATCTTCAGATCTTTCAGCGCCAGGCGGAGATTGCGGACAAGCCGTTGCTCGAAGAAATCGCGATTGCGTCCCTTGAGGGCCAATTCATGGTAGTGGACGATCGCACATCTCATGGTGGTTACAGGATGCTGAAAATGGCCGCCAACTTTGTTCTCGGCTCGCTAAAATCCTCAACGTACCCCAGAGGGTACGCCTCCGCTTTTATCTCGCTTGCGGCCTCGTTGGACTGCCATTTTGAGCATCCTGGAGGAGTCACATCCGATGATCATTCGCTTCCAAAAATCGCTCGGCGTCGATGGCGGCCATGCAGCCGGAGCCGGCGGCCGTGACTGCTTGGCGGTACTTTGCGTCTTGCACGTCGCCTGCGGCGAAGACTCCCTGGATGCTGGTCGCCGTGCCCTGCGAGGTGAGCAGGTAGCCCTTTTCATCCATGTCGAGCTGGCCCTTGAACAGGTCGGTGTTGGGCCTGTGGCCGATGGCGACGAAGACGCCGGCGCAGGCCGGTTCCGTCGAATCACCGGTCACGACATTCTTGAGCCGGACGCCTGTGACTCGGTCCTGCCCGAGGATGTCCTCGACAATGGAGTTCCAGGCGAAGGAAATCTTTTCGTTCTTCATGGCGCGGTCCTGCATGATTTTTGAGGCCCGCAGCTTGTCCCGCCGGTGGACCACTGTGACCGTGCGGGCGAACTTGGTCAAGAAGATGGCTTCTTCCAGCGCGCTGTCGCCGCCGCCCACAACCACCAAGTCCTTGCCGCGAAAAAAGTATCCGTCGCAGGTCGCGCAGGTCGAGACCCCGTGCCCGATGAGCCGCTCTTCGTTCGGCAATCCGAGGTGAACGGCCGCCGCGCCGGTGGCGATAATCAGGGCGACGGTTTCGACCGTCCGTTCCCCGTCGATGGTCAGGCTGAACGGACGCCTGTTCAGATCTACCGCCGAGACATCGCCGATCAAGAATTCCGTGCCGAACCGTTCAGCCTGGGCCCGCATCTCCTTCATCAACTCGGGTCCCATGATGCCTTTGGAAAAGCCCGGATAGTTCTCGACCTCGGTGGTGGTCGTCAGTTGCCCACCGGATTGCCAACCCTCGATGAGCAACGGAGACAGGTTCGCCCGCGCGGCATAGATGGCAGCCGTCAGTCCGGCAGGGCCTGATCCGATGATGGCAACTTGTCGCATAGGCGGATGCTAACACACCGAAGCGATAAGGGAAAAGCGGCGACTAGGCGAGGCCGTGCAACTCGCGATAGAGTCGCCTCACCTGGCTCAGCAACCGAGTGCGGGGAGTTGTGCCGTCGAGGACGTAGTCTGCTGCTGCGGCCTTCTGTTTAATCGGCATCTGGCTTCGTATACGGCGAAGCGCTTCGGCGCGGCTGAAGCCGTTACGCGCCTTGAGGCGGGCGACTTGTGTCCGGCGGTTCGCCGTGACGACGACGACCACATCCACTCGCCGATCGATCCCTGCTTCAAACAGGAGCGGGACTTCATACAGGATGACTGCCTTGGGGTGTTTGCGTGCGATGGCCTTGGTGACTCGCTCCTGCATTCCTGCCACTTGAGGATGGATGATGCGCTCCAATCGACGCAGCTTGGCCTTGTTGCGAAAGACGACGTTTCCGAGAGCGGCGCGGTTGACAGTACGGTCGGCATTGAGGATCTGGGTGCCGAACGTCTTGACGATCGCGCGCCAGGCCGGCTTCCCCGGTTCCACCGCCTGGCGGGCCAGGACATCCGCATCGATGGTATGGGCTCCGCATCGTTCGAACATCTTGGCGACCGTGCTCTTGCCGGTCGCGACTCCGCCGGTGAGGCCCACGAGGATCATGGGGCGGGAACATACCATGGGGGTCCAGTCCTCGCAACGACGGCAGATTGACTTCTCTCCCTGCCCGGCGTTATGACCATGTTGATTATGACGAAATGGATGTTGAAGATCGTATTCCTCTGCCTGGCGGTCGGGGCGATGGGCCCTTCGCCCTTGCGTGCGGAAGAGCCTGCCCGATCCGAGCCGCAACAGATTGTGGTCGCCTTGGACGGCTCCGGCCAGTACCGATCCATCCAGGAAGCGGTGGATGCCGCGAAGAAGGGGGATACGATCCTTATCAAGCCCGGCGCCTATGCCGAGGATGTGACCATCCATAGCAAAGAGAAGATTCGCCTGATCGGGGCCGGCATGGATCAGGTCACGATCCTGGGGCGTGAGCGGGTGGGGGTGTTCCACGTCGGCAAGTGGCCCTACGGCGCGACCGATGTCGAAATCGCCGGCATCACGATCAACGAACATGGCGGTCATGCCATGGGAATCTTCAATGGGCACGGCATCGTCCTGCATCACGCGCGCGTGAAGGGCATGTTGTTCACCCAGCAGGTGGAGAATGTTCGCATCGAACATTGCATCATCGGGGGCAGTGAAACCACCGGGGTGCAGTTCGCGAATTCCCAGGCGGTCCTGCACAGCAACTTCATTCACGACAACGACCATGGGGTCAGCGTGGCGGGGAAGTCCGACGTGCGTCTCGAACGGAACATCATCATGCGGAGCCTGTTCGAGGCCGTGATCGTCAACGACCAGTCGCGAGCGGCCTTGGTCGGCAATACGCTCGTGAAAAACGGCGGGGGAGCGGCTTTTCTGGGAACTTCGCAGAACGAAGCGGCCGGCAACATCGTGAGCCTCAATGGGTATGGATTCGTCGTGGGGCCGTCCAGCCGAGTCGCCTTATCCTACAATGACATGCAGAACTCCGGATCCAACTATCTCAGGCCCGGAACGCCGAACCAACCGGCTCCCGAACTGAAGCCCGATTCGGATTTGACGGTCGATCCACGGTTCGTTGACAGTACGCGGGACGATTTCCGGCTCCGTGCCGATACAGCCCTGGTCAAAATCGGTGAATTTTCCTATCTCGGTGCACTCCCGCCCCTTGCGGAATCCCACGGAAATTCGACGACAATGCAATAACAAATTGAGAGGTTAGCCGCCACGCCTGGACGATGTCCGTCGTGTGCTATGCTTCCATAGTACGCATGACATCGACGATCCAATGGTGTGGCTCAAGAATTGCTGCGCCACAGCCGACAAAGGATGGGAGGTAACAGGTGGCCAGCTATCGATCCGATCTGGAAAAGCGCCGTACCGACGGGATTCCCAACCTGGCGGAGGTAGAATCCGGCAAGCTCGTAGGCGCGATTTTGCCGATGTCCGAGCAGGCACAACTCCAGTTGCGGGACAGCATCGAGGTCATCGATTACCTCATGAATCAGGAAAGCGTCGTCTGGAGTTAAGGTTTTCCCGCTCGTTTCCGAGACTCTCTTCCCTTTGTTCTCCGGCCCATCCACCTGTCCATATCCGATCTGCTCTCGATTCCCCTGTCGGTTTTCCGGATCCTGTAAGGAGCGTCCTGCTCCTTCGACTGTTGCCATGAGACGGCGGCTATCGTGTCTTTCCCGAGCCTGCGGTCTGAGGTGCCGGTGGGGGTGCCATCGAATCCCAGTTGAATCTTTCCGGGCCTCGGTGCATGCTGCGCCAGTCTGAGCGACCGATTTTCTTGTGGACAAGGAGTGTCTGTGATGGCGAAACCAGCCGGAGAGCGTCCTGCGCGTCAGCAATCCGCTGAGCAGCGACGTCTCGATGAGGACGATTTGCGCCGGCAACATTGGAAACGCTGGGGGCCCTATGTCAGTGAACGGGCCTGGGGGACGGTCCGGGAGGATTACAGCCCCGGCGGAACGGCATGGGAAGCGGTGCCCCATGACCACGCCCGCTCCAAAGCCTATCGCTGGAATGAAGACGGGCTGGCCGGAGTATGCGACCGGCACCAGTTCATCTGCCTGGCCCTGGCGCTTTGGAACAGGCGCGATCCGATTCTCAAGGAGCGCCTATTCGGCCTCACCGGGAACGAAGGCAATCACGGGGAGGATGTGAAGGAATACTACTTCTACCTTGACTCGACGCCGACCCATTCCTACATGAAGTTTCTCTACAAATATCCCCAGGCGGCGTTCCCCTATGGGCGATTGGTGGAAGAAAACCGCCGGCGCAGCAGGACCGACCAGGAATTCGAATTGCTCGATACGGGGGTCTTCGACGACGACCGGTACTTCGACGTGTTCGTGGAATATGCCAAGGCCTCACCGGAGGATCTGCTGCTGCGCATCCAGGTGATCAACCGCGGTCCCGATCAGGCGGAGTTGACGGTCTTGCCGACCCTGTGGTTTCGCAACACCTGGTCATGGGGGCTCGATGTGCGCCGCCCGCGGATGCGGAAAGGCGAAGGGATGCCGGCGATCAGCGTGATCGAGTTCGACCACGACTATTACGGGCATCGCCGGCTTCTCTGCGAGGGAGGACCGGACCTGCTCTTCACCGAGAACGAAACCAATACGCGCCGTCTTTACGGCGATGTCGATGGGGCGCGCTATGTCAAAGACGGCATCAACGACTACATCGTTCATGGCGACAAGGAGGCCGTGAATCCCGACCACATCGGTTCCAAGGCGGCGGCGCACTATAATTTGTCGGTGATGCCGAGGCAGCCCGTGACCATTCGATTGCGGTTCACCAATGGGGCGGCCGAAGGGTCCCTCGATCCCAGGGCGTTCGATGCCGTCTTCGCGGAACGGATCAGGGAAGCCGATGAGTTTTATGCCTGGTTGGTGCCGCCGGATGTGTCCGAGGATGCGCGATCGGTGCAGCGACAGGCCTTTGCCGGGCTGCTATGGAGTAAGCAGTTCTACCATTATGATGTCGATCGCTGGTTGAAGGGCGACCCGGCCGGTCCGGAGCCGCCGCGCGAGCGCCTCCGGGGGAGAAACGCCGATTGGACGCATCTCTACAATGCGGATGTCATTTCCATGCCGGATAAGTGGGAATATCCCTGGTATGCGGCCTGGGACCTGGCGTTTCACTGCCTGCCGATCGCCCTCGTCGATTCGCGGTTCGCCAAGGATCAGCTCATCCTCATGCTCCGTGAATGGTACATGCATCCCAACGGGCAAATCCCTGCGTACGAATGGGCCCTGGGGGACGTGAATCCTCCGGTGCATGCCTGGGCGGCTTGGCGGGTATACAAGATCGAGAAAAAAAATAAGGGCGTGGGTGATCGTGTGTTTCTGGAGCGGGTGTTCCACAAGCTCCTGTTGAATTTTACCTGGTGGGTGAATCGTAAGGATGCCGGAGGAAAAAATATTTTTCAGGGCGGGTTCCTCGGACTGGACAATATCGGCGTCTTCGACCGGAGCGCCCCTCTGCCGACCGGCGGGCACATCGAACAATCCGACGCGACCAGCTGGATGGGAATGTATTGCCTGAACATGCTTTCCATCGCCCTCGAACTGGCGCAAGAGGACCGGGCCTACGAAGATGTCGCCAGCAAGTTCTTTGAGCATTTCGTCTATATCTGCCGGGCGATGAACAACATCGGCAACGAGAAGATCGAGCTCTGGAACAAGGAAGACGGGTTCTTCTACGATGTGCTGCATCTGCCGGATGGAACGATGTTCCCCATGAAGGTCCGGTCGCTGGTCGGCCTGATCCCCCTCTTTGCCGTGGAGACCTTGAATTCCGAACTCGTCGACCAATTGCCCCGGTTCAAGCACCGGATGCAGTGGTTCATCGAGAATCGCCCTGATTTCGGTCTGCATATCGAAACGCATTCGCAGGACGGAGAGGTGCGCCGGTTCCTGTCGCTCGTCCACCGTCGCCGATTGATCCAGGTCTTGCGGTACATGTTGGACGAGAACGAGTTCCTGGCTCCCTACGGTGTGAGGGCCCTGTCCCGCCATCACAAGGATCACCCCTACGTGCTCTCGACCATGGGAATGGACTACTGCGTCGAGTACCAACCGGCGGAGTCCACGACCGGCCTCTTCGGAGGCAATTCCAATTGGCGGGGTCCGGTCTGGTTTCCGGTGAACTATCTGTTGATCGAATCCCTCCAAAAGTTCCATTATTTTTTAGGCGACGGCTTTACCGTCGACTATCCGACGGGATCCGGGACGAAGATGAACCTGGCAGAGATTGCGGCAGAACTGTCGCGGCGTCTGACGCGCACGTTCCTGCGCGGGCAGGACGGCCGGCGTCCCGTCTATGGGAAGACCGAAAAGTTCCAACAGGACCCGCATTGGCGGGATCTGATCCTGTTCTACGAATATTTTCATGGAGACAACGGAGCCGGTATCGGCGCCGGGCACCAGACCGGTTGGACCGGACTCGTGGCCAAGTTGATTCAGCAGAGCGGCGAGTAAAGGGCCGTCGGCCGTCAGCTCCCAGGGTTCAGCCGAAGACGTGATCGCAAGGTCTTCCTGAATGTTGGGCGCTGATCCCTGACGCAGAAAGTGGACTATGGACGTCGGTGCGCAAGACTGTCAGAGTCTCGAACGGGCGCTCGCGCTCGAATGGCTGGAGACGAACGGGCGCGGCGGCTATGCCTCCGGGACGGTCGCGGGCGCGAATACGCGGCGTTATCACGCGTTGCTCCTGATCGCCAGGAATCCGCCGGTCGATCGTGTGGCCCTGGTGAATCATCTGGAGGAATGGGTGGAGGCAGGCGGTCACACGTTTCCGCTCTCTACGAACCTCTACGAGGGCGCGGTCCATCCGGAGGGCTACCGGCATTGCGAGGGGTTTTCCGCGCTTCCCTGGCCGACCTGGCGCTATGGAGCGCATGGGATACGCATTGAGCGGGAACTCTTCTGCCCGCACGGCCGGGACATGGTCGTCGTGCGGTGGCGCCTGGCGGATGACGCACCGTCGGCGATCGTCCTGCGAGTGAGGCCGATGCTGTCGGGACGCGATTACCATGCGACCCACCATGAGAATACCGGAGCCCATACCCAAGCCGACATCGGCGAGGGGCAGGTGACCTGGCATCCCTACGACGGTGTGCCTCAGGTCCATGCCCTTCACAGCGGACAGTATCGCCATCAGCCGGACTGGTACAGGGCCGTTCAGTATCCCATCGAGCGCGAACGGGGACTCGACCATGTGGAAGATTGGTGGTCGCCCGGTGAGTGGCTGTTCACCCTGACGCCTGGAACGGCGGCCGACCTCGTCTTCACCACGGAGGGCCTTCCATCCGTCGATGTCGCACAGGTCATGGCAGAGGAGCGAGGTCGTCGTGCAGGGCGGTCGGAATGTCTGAAGACGGACGACCGGTTGGCGCGCAGGCTTTGGACCGCCACCGGCACGTACCTTTCGAAACGGGGGGACCGGCAGACGGTAATCGCCGGTTATCCCTGGTTCGCCGATTGGGGGCGCGACACGTTCATGGCCTTGCCGGGACTCTGCCTGGTGACCGGTCGTTATGACATTGCCAAGCAGGTGATCGGGGCCTTTGCTTCACAGTTGTCGGAGGGTATGGTGCCGAATCGATTCCCCGACGTGGGCGAGCAACCGGAATACAACACAATCGATGCGTCGCTGTGGTTCGTCCACGCCGTGGATCGGTACCTGCACTATAGCCGTGACCAGGCCGGAGTGCGCCTCACGGCCTGGCCTGCGGTCAAACAGATTGTCGAAGGCTATCGCCGGGGCACGCGATTCGGCATTCATATGGATGACGACGGACTGATCACGGGCGGAGCGGAGGGTGCCCAGCTCACCTGGATGGATGCCAAGGTTGGAGACTGGGTGGTAACGCCTCGTCAGGGCAAACCGGTGGAGATCCAAGCCCTCTGGGTGCGGGCGTTGGCGGTTGCGGCGGAATTGGCGGAGCAGTTCGGGGAGCAGGACTATGCGGCACAATGCCGAAAGGATCGCGCGCGCGCCGTGGAATCGTTTCGTGCCAGGTTCTGGTATCCGACCGGCGGATACCTGTTCGATGTCGTGGACGGTCCGACCGGAGACGATGCGTCGCTCCGCCCCAACCAAATCTATGCACTCGCTCTGGACGATCAGCTCGTGAGTGAATCGCAGGCGAAACGCGTGTTGCAGGTGGTGAAGGAGCGGTTGCTCACGCCGGTCGGGTTGCGCACGCTGGCGCCGGAAGACGTTCGGTTCTGCGCCTCCTATGCCGGCGGTTTGTCTGATCGTGACGGCGCGTACCATCAAGGCACCGTGTGGCCCTTTCTCCTCGGTCCGTTCGTGACGGCGTGGGTGAAGACCCATGGCGACGGCGCGGCGGTGCGGCATGAAGCGCGGACGTTTCTCGGAGGGCTGCTCGATCACCTTGATGAGGCCTGCTTGGGCCAGGTGTCGGAAATTTTCGACGGCCAGGCGCCATATCTGCCTCGTGGTTGTTTCGCGCAGGCCTGGTCCGTGGCGGAACCGTTGCGCGCGTTGATCGAAGATATCGGAGTTGAGCGAGAGCATTCGTCGTCCGCGCAGTGATTCCTCCATCTTGTGCCTGTCTCGTTTTTAGACAGTGCTTCAGTTTGACGCCTTTTCTTCATTCTGCGACCCGAAAATCTTGACAGTGAGAGAAACGATCCGGTAAGGATAAGAAAGGACCGGCGACCCAATAGCTATGAAGGCTGTTCTTCTATTTTTCACTATCCTGTTGTCCGGCTGCCAATTGGTTCAGCCGTCCGATCGCTTGTCCGCTCCACGCCCCATCTCCGTGATGTCGATGTGGGAGTTGTATCGACATTGCCAGTCCAGCGGCGATGTCGAGACGGTCCTGTCGGCGGCAAAGCAACTCCAACAGTCCGCAGATACCCATGTCGTTCCGACTCCCGATCTTCCCATGACGCTCGATCGATTTGTGACAAGGCAACCGGTGCGTACGACCGTCGATCCCAAGGCCCTCGCCGCCTCTTGTACCCTGCAGGCTGCGAGGACCAGTCTGAGCGCCGGACGGGAGCAAGAGGCCGAACAACTCCTCCATGCCGTGGTGGTGAGTTATCCGGAAACCGACTACACCTTCTATGTCGCGCAGGCTAAGGTCTGGATCGAGGAACTCCGCCGTCCCGGCCCCCTCAGTCCTGTGATCCATCCCATCTCCAGTCATTCTTCCGGTTACTAACCGGGTTGATCCCCTCACATACCGGATCTGCCGGACTCTGTTTGGTCCGTTCCATCGTCCCTCCTCCTGTTCGTACAGTTTCCTGCTCGCCTCGGTTGGTACGTAGGGGTCGAGTATTGACAGATCGCTTCGAGCGCCGTAGGCTCGCACCTCGACTCTGTAGTTGTACGCGGTCGGAAAGAAAGTCTTACAGACAGCCGAATAGGGAGGAATAGAATGGCGAGGGCAAGGTACCTGTATGGACGAGGGTTGGGGTGCGCCGGAGTCATCGCTGGGGTGGTGCTGTTGGCCGGTGGGTGGCCTGTTGCGGCGCATGCGGCTGAAGATTTGCCGAAAGAATCCGTCTTGCCGGCGGCTCTGGCGGGAAAAGCCGTCCAGACGGCGCTCGAGTTCTGCAAGAAGGACGGGTACAAGGTGAGTGCGTCGGTGGTGGATCGTGCGGGAGTGCTGCGCGCGATGTTGCGTGCCGATGGGGCGGGACCGCACACGGTCGAAAGCAGCAGAAAGAAAGCCTATACGGCTGCCAGTTTGCGACGCCCGACGACCGATCTGGCAGAGATGATCGCCAAGCAACCCGCACTCCAATCGCTGCGCGATATGAACGACAGCATTTTGATGGTCGGCGGCGGCTTGCCGATCGAAATCGCCGGCGAGGTAGTGGGGGCGATCGGGGTCGGCGGGGCACCGGGTGCCCATCTGGATGATGCCTGTGCCGAAGCAGGGCTGGATGCGATCGGAGCCGCCCCGAAGGTTCCCGTCGCCAAGTGAACCCGATGCGAGGACCGGTCCGGATGGTGATCGGGCTGGTCCTCCTCCTGTCGGCCTGCAACAGCGATCGTCCCGAGCCGGCCGAGGTCGATCTTCCCACCGCCGGACTTCACCTGACCATTACCCGTGTCGCAACCCACCCATTCCTCTCGCGCTACCGTTTGATCCTTCAGGTCGATGGGGCCCAAGGCTGTACTGCCACGGCCGAGCTCTTTCCCGATACGGGGTATGCCGGACGACGTAACCTGTATCGGCAAGAGTCGGGCGCCATCATCGTCTTGGGACAGTACGACGCGCGGGTGGTCGATCGGGACAGTTGCACCATCAGGCTGGTGGAGTTTCGATCGCTGGACGGACGGCCCACGTTTCTCGGCGCCTTCGACGTCGACGAGCAGAAGCGGTGGCGCTACTTTTCCTCATCCGTACGGGCGGAACGGCCCTTTGAAAAGCAGTAATCGGAATCGAGGATCGCGCTTACGTCGCCCCATACGGATGGTCGATGGCGAACAGCCAACCGCCGTTGGGCTGTCGGCGGGCCACTTCGACGTTCTTTCCATTCATCTCCACCGGCTTGTTGTCGGGACCGGTCCCGATCAGGCGCCACTCGCCTCGAAGAAGGGCGAGGTCGCCGGCACGGATCACGTACACAGTCTTGATATCGATGCGACCCTTGAGCGCCATGAATTGCTGCAACGCTTGGCGATTGGCCGAGAGTCCCCTGGTGACTTGCCCTGGTTGCGGTGCCAGGGCTGCGTCCGCCTCGTAGAGCTTCATGACCGCATCGAGGTCGCCGGAATTGAAGGCACTGGTAAAGTGTTGATGGAGATGTTCCGGTTCGGTGATGCCCATGTTCGATCCTTTCTTCCGTTACATGATCAGTTCGGCCAGGCCATAGAGCGGGATGAGGCGGCCGCCATAGGATAATTCGCCGGTAACGATGCCCATGGAAAATCCTCCCAGGAGCCAGCTCGTGAAGGTTTTGTGAAACGAGAGGCTGAGCGTCATCGTCGCCGGTCCTGCACTGCCGGTCCAGGTGATGCGCCAGGCCTTGGGCCAACGAAACAATCCCGGCGCAAACTCGTCGTCCAGCACCTCCACATGTAAATCTTTCAACAGTTCCGGTACCTCGCCGAACACCGAAAACCCCGTGAGTCGGGCGACCAACGGCGCCAGCCGTTCACTCCGGTGCGTATGGAGGTAGAGGTCCTCCGATGATCCGGCCAAGAGGTAGAAGCCTTGGAAGGCGTTCCACATGCCCCAGTAGGTTCTGGTGAGCCGATTGAAATTCGGCATCATGAGGTATTCGTACATCACGCGCCCTTGGATGTGTCGTCCGTGCCAGGTGAGTTCCGCGGGGCCGGACCCCATCCAGGTAAGGCCTCCGTCATGTTCTTGCCGGGTGCGAGGGGTCAGGCGCCCGATCTTGAGGAGCAGATCATTCCTCATGCTCGTGATCGTGAGGCCCGTTTCCGGGGTGCCGTCGAACTGGAAGAAGGGGGAGTTCGGCAGGTGTTCGAGCTCCTTTTGGCTGTTGGGATAGGCGCCGTTGCCCACGGTCTCGACCCATCCGGTTCGTTCATCATGCAGGACCACTAAGTGCTCAGCTTGATGCTTGGCACCATCCCGCCCGCGGTTGGTATCCAGGGCGAAGGCAATCCGTCCTTGACCGTCCGTGCCCACGAAGGAAACGTAATCAGAGAGGTAGATGAGGGCGGAGGCTTGCAGGGGATCGGCCTGTGCGATCGGCTCTGCCGCCCGAGCAAGGCTGCCGGGGTGGCTACAGGCGGCAATGAGGAGGCAGCGTCGAACCAAGCGAAGGGTGGTCTGTTCAGTCCACACTGTGATGAGGGCGCCCTTGAGTGCGAAGCAACGGCCTCGAATAGTACGTAGGCCGCTGTTGAGGCGGAAGCCTAACGAGAATGTCGGCCCTTGTCAATTATCGACCCTGCCGGTCCTTGAAGGTCAGTTCGGCCACCGCAGACTTGTCCAGCTCCCCCTTGCCGAGGTCGATCAGCCGTCGATACTGATCGTGGGTAGCCTTCGCGAGGGGAAGGTCAAGGCCGACCTGTCGAGCCAGGTCTAAGGCGATGCCGGAATCTTTGGCCGCATGGGCGGCGGAGAAGTAACAGTCATGGGCGTGTTGCTGCATGTCTTCACCGTCGGTCTCCAGCACACGGGAGCCGGCGCCGGTTTGGGAGAAGACCTCACGGAGCATCGAGAGGTCCAGCCCGAGAGCCGCTCCCAATCCGAGTCCTTCCGCCAGCACCGCAGTGTTGGCGTTCATCACCATGTTGACCAAGGCCTTCACCTTGGCTGCCTCGCCCGCCGGCCCGATATAGCGCAGTTGAATGCTCAAGTCCTGCAGCAGCGGTTTCGCGCGTTCGAACACATCCGGGCGGCCGCCGCACATCAAACACAGGGTCCCTTGGCGCGCTTGGGTGATGCTGCCGGCCATGCAGGCTTCGAGGCTCTGGCCGCCCTGTTGCTCCACCAGGGTTTGGACTTCTGATTGAATGGATGGAGAAAGGGTGGCGCAATTGATGAACAGTCGGTCCGTGCCATGGGACAGCAGACTGTCCGGTTCACCGACCGCATAGATACGGCGCATGGCCCCATCGTCGGAGACCACGGTGAAAATGGTGTTGGCCTGTATTGCGAGGGCTGCCGCTGTCGGCTGGGCCTCACAGTTCAGTTCCTTGGCCAGGGCCTTCGCCCTTTGCGCGTCGGTATCGTATACCGCCACAATCGGATAGTGACGGTCGAGCAGCCGGCGAGCCATGTTGTCCCCCATCCGTCCCACCCCCACGATCCCGATGCGATAGTCCGACTTTGCCATCCTCGACCTCCTGGAAAACGTGTTACCCTGTGATGGCGCGGGAGTGTAGCACAGTCCTCCCGACCGCAGAAATCATGGAACTCGGTCGCGCCGTGAGGTTGTGCCGGGCGTGAGGTCGTCTCTCGGTCGGTCCATGGAGAAGGAAAGCACGTAAGGGGTCGGTCATGCAGCAGAACATCGTCGGGTATCATCAAGATGAAGAAGGCCATTGGGTGGCCGATCTGCAATGTGGTCATGGGCAACATGTGCGGCATCAACCGCCCATGACCAGCCGCCCTTGGGTGTTGACGGAAGAAGGGAGACGGGCCTTTCTCGGGACCCAGTTGAATTGCAAAAAATGCGAGGAGGGGACTTAGGCGATCGGCCCCGCCGAGATCCTTGTGGGAAATCCCGGCAGGACCGGGTGGTGATCGGCAGTCAAGGCATCTAGGTCCAGAGCCAGTCGAAGAGAGAGGTCAACCAACCGGTCAGGCTCGAAAACCAGGAATCGTCCTGGGGCGCCGATGGGACTGTGGGAGTCTGGGATGGTGGTGCGACCGGTGCCGCCGGTGCGATTTTGGCGGGAGTGCCGTGAGCTGCCGACGTCGCCACGATGGCCGGCGTTGCCTGGGGAGCGACTGCCGGTGTGTCTGCCGCCTGAGGGGGAGTCGTCCCAAGGGTTGTCGCCTGGTTGTCCGCTCGATTCGATTGCGGAGTGATGACGGCAACCAGACGTTGTTCTTGCGGGGCGCTCTCCGCTTGTATGACATGGGCATCAGGCCCGGCCGGCAGTTGTTCTGTCTGTTGTGCCTGTTGTTCGGTAATCGCCTGTAACCGCCGCTCGTACCGCTTCGTCTCGCTGATTTCCTTCAACATGGCCTGATGCCGGGCGCGTAAGGCGGCGATGTTGTGCCGGAGGGCGGCAAGTTTGGCTTGATTGGCCTTCTGGATCTGGTCGTACGAGGCCTGAATCTTCGCGATCTCGCTCCTCAAGCCGGCCAGAGCCTGCTCGTCCCGTTTGTTGGCGGCGTGGGCATCGTCCCGCTGTTGCTCCAAGGCCTGGATCTCGGCCTGGGTCTGGGCAAGTGCGGTGGACTGTTCCTTTACCTCCTGTCTGGCGCTGTTGTAGGTCTGTTGGGAGACACAGCCCAGCGTCAAGGCAGCGCTTCCCACCATCCAACAGAGGGCGATGCGTCGGATGTTCCCTGGATGAGAGGCGGCGAATGTTCGGCGTGATGTCATCGATGGCATGGGACATTCCTCACAGGTACATGCAGTGCAGGACCGGCGACAGGCATCCGTTCGCTCGGAGCCACTTGTTCCAGATTAATTTTTCAGAAAAGGGGAGAAACGGCAAAAGATTTCAGGAAAACTGCAGATGACTGCCGGGAGCGGAACATGCGTGTCCTATCGGATCGTCACGCGGACGGCGGGAGAGGGCACCTGCATATCGAGTCCGGCTTCCTGCCAAGGGTGGAGCAGGGGACCGCTATAGCGATAGCCACCCACAACCGGATCGGTCGAAAGGAGTAACGGTGTATCAAGGTCCAGGATGTCGAACCCGCCCAGTCCCAATACCAGACTGAAGGAACAGCCCATCGCAATGCGTGTTTCCACCATACCCCCGACCATCAGGCGCAGGCCGGCAGAGCGGGCGAATGCGGCGATTCGGAGCGCTTCCGCCACGCCGGTCTTCATGATCTTGATGTTGATGTAGTCGGCGGCTTGCAGCCGGGCGACACGGCCTGCATCGTCCAACGACCGGACCGACTCATCCGCCGCCACGGGAATACCGGTGAGGTGGCGAATGGCCTGAAGGCCTTCAAGGTCGTCGCGGACGACCGGTTGTTCGAGGAGCACCAGCCGACCGCCGAATTTTTTCACGCCGGTGGCGAAGCTGATGCAGTCTTCTCGGGAGAAGCCCTGATTGCCGTCACCGATGAAACTGATGTCCGGAAGGGAGTCATGCACGGCTTCCAGCCGTCGAATATCCTGCTCGACATCCTGTCCGACCTTCATTTTGAAAAGACGAAATCCCTGGGCATACCAGCCGCGCGAGAGCTCCAATGTTTTTTCCACAGTACAGATGGGAATGGTGATGTCGGTTTCCCGCTGTCTGACATCTGCCGAGCCCCATAGCCGCCAGAGAGGGATGCGAAGCGTCCGGCAATGGGCGTCGAGCATCGCCGTTTCCAATCCGCAGCGGGCGGCTGGATTGAGCGGCGCCTGCTCCTGGAGGACGTCCGCGAGGACCTGGTAGTCGGCGACGGATTGCCCGATCAGGCTGTGAGCCAATGTTGTGGCTGCGGCGAGGCAAGAGGTACGGTCTTCGCCCCCGACTTCAGGAAAGGGCGCGGCTTCCCCATACCCCTGAATCCCATCGCACAATGTGACGCGCATGAACAGGTTCTGCGCCGTCGTCCGTGCTCCGGTTGCGACGACGAAGGGATCGGTGATCGGGACATCCACCGGCCAGATCTCGATGGTCTGTATGGCGTTGAGATTCACAGGGTCGTCTTGGTCTGAAGGGATTGCTCACCCGTAGCGATCGTTCTGCCAGGGGAGGGCACTGTTGGAATAGCCACGTACTTCCCAGAAACCCTTCTCGTCGTGGTCTGAGAAGGTGATTTCCTTGATCCACTTGGCACCCTTCCACGCGTAGCGTTTAGGGATGATCATGCGCACCGGGCCGCCGTGCTCCTTGGTGAGGGGACGGCGGTTCCATTTGTAGGTAAGCAGCACATCTTCGTCGTTGCAGGCATCCAGAGGCAGGTTGGTGGTGTAATCGTCGTAGGATTTAAACAGCACGAATTTGGCCAGGGGAAGCGGCCGGACGACGGCCATCAACTGTTTGAAACTGACCCCTTCCCATTCGTTGTCATAGCGGCTCCAGGACGTCACACAATGGAAATCGGATACATCCTTGAACTGAGGTTGCGCGAGGAAGTCCGCCCAAGTCCAGATCACAGACGTGGTGACAGCGCCGCCGATGGTCAGCGTCCATTCTGAGAGCGGAATATCCGGTTTCTGGCCGAGGTCCAGCACTGGCCAGGTTTCCACGAGGTGTTGTCCGGGAGGGAGCCGGTCGTCTCCCTCATAGAAGACCTCGCGTTCTTCCCCACCGCGTCGAGCCTTCGCCCAATTCTCCTTGGTTTTTATCAAACGATCATTTTGATCCATACCGGGCCTCCCTGGGACAGAGTAGGTCAAGAGGGTACAATCTTACAAGGCCGAGACAATGGACCGGTTCGTCTTGCGAGCAGGCAAGTTGCTGCTCAGCAAGGTGAAGCCGGTTTTTTTCTTGGGGTTGGACCTGATGGACGGTACTGCGGAGACGGGTAAGGCCGAGGATCCGCTGATTCGGAGGCAAGGTAAACGCGAGACAGCCGTCTTACTGGCACTCGGCACTCACTACCTTTGCATCTGTCGGCATTGATCAGACGTGCAGTCTGGTCTCTCGCTCGCACCAGCGCTGGGGACGCATCAAGGTACTCAACGCAGCAACGGCGCAGATCGTCGCCAACAGAAGAAAGCTCGCAATGAGAAAAAATCCACCTTTCATATCGTGCAGCGAGAATGGCCCCATTATGCCACCCCTCACGTCCTTATTCTACCACTTCAATCAGTTTGCCAACCGCATCCGCAACGCCATGATTCTTCGGGCGATTTTTTCCTCAGGAGCGAAGAGCACCGAGGACAGGGTCGCATCCATACATGTGATGTAGTGTCGCAGGGAACGTGGGAGACATGGACTTGGCGCAGAACCGTACTTGTCTTCAACATGGCCGCTTCCAGGAGTTGGGTTGGTACATTCATTTGTCACATTACCTCCTCTCATGCCCCATCATCAATAGACCTTTCGGCGGGAGGAGGTTCGTTCTTGAGCCGGAGATAGAGGATTTCTTCGTCACCGGCCTATTCGCCAATCCATTGCAGGTCCTCGCTCGTACATTATCTCTAATAATCTATGTGGTGCACGGAGTCACGTCCCTCCTGTAAGTTCTGCGTCTTTTCTACGACCAAAGGTCATAGACAGTCGGTTCGAAACAGTGAGAGATTGACACATGAGTGAGGAGACACCATGATACCGATCCAGAGCGCAATGACCACTTCTGTAGAATCGTCCGCCACTCCGAAACACGCCGGCCTCGGCAAATTGTTGTTGGGGTTTGCAGTCGGCCTCGGAATCGCCGCCTTTTTCTATTTCGACCTCGGCCGGTACTTGTCGCTCGATGGGCTCAAGTCCAACCGGGATCATCTGCTCGCATTCGCGGAAGCCAACTACACGGCGGCGGTGGCCATCTTTGTGGTCGCCTATTGCATGATCGTCGGGCTGTCGTTGCCGGGCGGGGCGATCATGACGCTGGCCGGCGGGTTTCTATTCGGCAGTGTGCTGGGGACGCTGTATGTGAATGTCGGTGCGACTGTGGGGGCGACATTGGCGTTTCTGGTGGCTCGGTATCTCTTGAGGGACTGGGTCGAACAGAAATTCGGAAGCCGGCTGGGTCCTATTCAAGAGGGCTTCGCCAGGAACGCGTTCAGTTACCTCATGACCCTCCGCCTGATTCCTCTATTCCCATTTTTCCTGGTCAACATGGTATCGGGACTGACCAGGGTCAGCATCGGGACCTACATGGCGGCGACCTCTCTCGGCATCATCCCAGGCAGTTTCGTCTTTGCCTATGCTGGTCGCCAACTCGGTACGATCAACTCGCTCAAGGAAATCGCCTCGCCCAATGTGTTGATGGCCTTTACGCTGCTGGGACTCTTGGCGCTGGTACCCATTCTCTATAAGAAATTCGCCGGCAAGGCGGTCTGAACAGAGCGAACGACGGTTCCTGACAAGGATCAAAGCCCACAGATGGAAAGGCGACAACCATGCCTACCTCACAGACGGAGAACCTGGATCAGGTGAATACCAATGTCGAGAGTCTGGTGCTGCCGAATGACGAGCACAACCGGAAGTTGGTTGAAAATGTGCATCCGCCCAATTGGGTGAATCCAGAGCCCGGCGGTCGCTATAACATCGTGGTGATCGGAGCCGGAACTGCGGGGTTGGTCACCGCAGTCATTGCGGCCGGAGTGGGCGCAAGGGTCGCGCTCATTGAACGCCATTTGATGGGGGGCGACTGCCTGAACGTAGGCTGTGTGCCGTCAAAAGGGCTGATTCGTGCGGCCAATGCTTGGGCGGAATTGCGCGATGCGTCGAAGTTCGGCCTGCAGATCCCGCCGGGGGTAAAGTATGACTTCGGCGTGGCCATGGCTCGAATGAGAGAACTGCGCGCTAGGATCAGCCATACAGATTCCGCTCACCGATACAAATCGCTGGGTGTCGATGTCTACATCGGTCAGGCCCGATTCGCCGGAGAGGATAGGGTGACGGTAGAAGGACCGGCTGGAAATCGGACGTTGTCCTTCGTGAAGGCAGCGATCTGCACTGGCGCGAGGGCCTCCGCCCTCGCCACCCCGGGGTTGGAAGAAGCGGGGTATCTCACGAACGAAACGGTGTTCTCGCTGACGGAATTGCCGGCTCGCATCGGCGTCATCGGCGCGGGACCGATCGGCTGTGAGTTGGCGCAGGCCTTCGCTCGCTTCGGCAGCCAGGTGTACCTCATCGAGGCGATGCACGGCATCATGCCCAATGAAGACCGTGACGCGGCGGACATCGTCCATCAGTCCATGGTCCGCGACGGGGTTACGCTTCTCTGTTGCGGGAAGGATCTGACGATCGCGAAAGACACTGCAGGCAAGCGACTCTCCGTCGATTCACATGGGCAACAGTATGACGTGCCGGTCGATGAGATCCTGGTGGGTGTCGGCCGCACGCCGAACGTGCATGGGTTGGGGTTGGAGGCCCTCGGGGTCGAATACGACAAGTCCGGGGTGAAAGTGAACGATCGGCTGCAGACGACGAATCCGCGCATCTATGCCGCCGGTGACATCTGTTCGCGCTACAAATTTACGCACGCCGCGGATGCGATGGCGCAGATCGTGATTCAGAATGCGCTCTTTCCGCACCCCTTCGGGCTTGGGTATGCAAGCATGGACTCGTTGATCATGCCCTGGTGCACGTTCACTGCGCCGGAAATCGCCCATGTCGGCCTCTACGAGGCTGATGCCAAGAAGAAGGGGCTTGAGGTGGAAACCTACACCTACAAGCTCGATGAAGTCGACCGAGCGATCCTTGACGGCGAGGAGGAGGGTTTTGCCCGTGTCCACATTCAGAAAGGGACCGACAAGATCCTGGGGGCGACCATTGTGGCCGCCCATGCCGGCGACATGATCAATGAATTCTCAGTCTTGATGAAGGCCGGCGCCGGCGTCAAGACGATTGCCGCCACGATCCACCCCTATCCCACCCAAGCGGAAGTCAACAAGAAGGTCGTCAATCTCTGGCGCAAGACGCACTTCACTCCACGGACCAGAACCTTGCTGGCCAGGCTCTTCGCCTGGTTGAGACGATAAGGGGCTCCATCGTGCATACGAGGCTTCTCCCGCTCGCGCTGTTCCTGGGAACTGCGGTGGGTGGCTTTGCGCAGGGACCGGCGCTGTTGGAGGTCGGCAAGTTTTCTGTCGCCGCCGAGGGTGTTGCGTTGCCGGACGGGTGGAAGCCGCTGACGTTCAAGAAGGTCGGACGGCACACAAAATATGAGGTAGTGAAAGAGGGATCAACCGCTGTGGTGAAGGCCGTCAGCGAGGCCTCCGCTTCCGGATTGACCAAAGAGGTGACGATCGATCCGCATGAATACCCGATCGTGCGGTGGCGATGGAAGGTGGAGAACCTGCTGCAGAAGAGCGACGTGAACCGCAAGGACGGCGACGACTATCCGGCAAGGCTCTACATTACCTTCGCCTATGAACCGGAGAGGGTGAGTTTTGGCAAAAAACTCAAGTACAAGGCGGGGCAGGCGCTTTTCGGAGATATTCCTATCGGGGCGCTCAACTACATCTGGGACACGAAGAGCCTGGTCGGCATGATCGTGGACAATGCGTTCACCGACTTCGCCAAGATGATCGTGGTCGAGAGCGGGCCGCAGCGGATCGGCTCCTGGGTTGAGGAAGAGCGGAACGTCTATGAGGATTACAAGGCGGCTTTCGGCGAAGAGCCCCCTGCGATCAACGGGGTGGCGATCATGAGCGATACGGACAATACCAAGGAGCGCGCCGTCGCCTATTACGGCGATATTGTGTTTGCCAAGGTATCGAAATGAGAGACAGGGTGGAGGGTGGCGATCAGGAAGGTGGAGGGGCGGCCTGTGTGGCCGGTCCCTCCACGACCACAACGAACCGATGCTGGTTCGCAGCGCCGGTGGGCTACTGGATGGAGTTGGCGAAGCCACCATGGGTGATCTCAGCTCGGATGCTGTCGCCCACCTTTTTGTTGCTTCGCAGGTGCTTGGTGCTTTGCCCGACATACAGCTTCATCTGATTGCCCTCAAAATCCTCGATGGTGTAGACCTCCCCCTGGATGTTCTTGACGGTGCCGCCGACCGTCTTCCAGGCCACCCCTGGCTTGGAGTCATGCTGGCCCGGCTTGGGGGCGGGAGACGATTCGGGGACAGAGCCTAGGAGGGAAGAGGCCGCCGCTGCCGATGTAGTGGTCGCCTGCTTCGACTGTTTGCTGCTCTTCTCTTTGGCCGCTGCCGGGACGACGGTCAAGGCGACGGCAGTGAGGGTCGCCGCTGCAATTGTGAGCATTGAAGATGGGAGTTGCGAGTTCATAACGATCCTCCTTGCAGTGAATACAGCCGAGTATCGGAGAATCATCCAGCAAGCAGTATGCCGAAGAAACAGTGGCCTGACGTGCAGGATCGCTCGGATTTGTGCCGATTACGTCGGTATTGTGCCGGAGGGAAGCAGGCGGGACGGATGAAAAACGGCAAGATCCGTTCAAATATGGTCACAGCGCAAGGTGATTCCCTTAGCCTCTGAACGCTCACTCAGGATGATCACCGACCGGGTGGAGTGGGTCGTATATCTTCTGTGAGGGGGAGGACTCGGCGTCCACGATATTGCGACGTACCAGTGAGGCAGTAGGAGCGGCGAATGATGCGATCGTTCATGGTCGTTCTGCTCATTCTCGTGGCCACCGGCTGTACGACCGTTCCAACCTCATTCACTCCGTCGAATCCCATCCCTCCCAGCCGGTTTTCCCACGAGGGCTGGCAGAACCTGTTGCGCGCGCATGTGCATGACGGCATGGTGGATTATCCGGCCATCGAAAGGGAAGGACAGCTCCCATCCTACCTGGCGTTGCTGGATCGCGTGGATCCGAACCAACTGCCGGCGAACGACCGGCTGGCCTTCTGGATCAATGCCTACAATGCCTTCGCGGTGAAGGGAATTCTGGACGGCTGTTCGCCCGCGACCCTGTTCGGCCGGTACCGGTACTTCATCGCGCGCGACTACCAAGTCGGGGGACAGATCATCAATCTATACGATCTGGAACGAGCAATCCTGATCCCCCAGTTCCACGAACCACGGATGCATTTTGCCATTGTCTGTGCCTCGGCTTCCTGTCCCGCCCTTCAACCGTGGGCCTACGAGGGGCATCAACTCGATCGCCAACTGGACCGGGTCACGAGGGATTTCATCAATGACCCCTCACGCAATCGGTTCGACCGAGCGAAAAAAGTCGCCTCCCTGTCGATGATCTTCAAATGGTTCGAGAAAGATTTCATCACGCATTCGGGGTCGGTGGTCGGGTTCGTCCGGCACTATGTGCAGGATGCCGCACTGAAGCAGGACCTGCAGACGCAGCGGTACGAGGTCGAGTTTCTCGACTATGACTGGAGCCTCAACGGGCCTCCGCCCGGACGATAAGGGCGCACGACATGTTGGTCTTGCCCGATGAACGAGTTCCGATCGCCCGCTTGCTCTCCTTTCTCGAACAGGGTGAACGGATGGCCCATACCTGTGCGAAGGCGCAGGTGGCTTTGGCGCCGGATGCAACGGCGCAGCGGTTTCTGACGACTCAGGCCAAGCAGGAAGCCGTGCATGCCATGGTTTTCCAGGGGGCGATTGCGTGGCTTGCTCCACGCCATCTCGGGGATGCGCCGTTCCTGCCGGCGTTGGAGGACTATCGCCGCCTGCTCGATGAAGCGATTCGACATGGCGATTGGCTCGAAAGTATTCTGGCGGAGCAGGTGATTCTCGAGGGGTTGGGCGAGGCGATTCTGATGAGGATCGAAGCGGGGATGGAGAAACGTGGGGCGCCGTTCCAAAGATTGCGGCGGATTCTGTTGGGTCAGGAGGAGGCTCACCATGGGTTCGGACGGCGAGTGTTGGAACAAGCCCTCACAGATGGGAGGGCAGATCCGGACCGGTTGCGCCGGCAGGCGGAAGACTACCTGGTGTTGACGGAGGCCATGGTGCTTACCCTGGCCCAACTCTTCGAGACGATCGATGAAGATGCTGCCGCCTGGGCGGCGGATGTCCGCGCCTTCCTCCCAAACTGGTTGGCGCCATGATCTCCGTCGTCATTCCCGCCTATAACGAAGAACGCGCGCTGCCTGTCACGTTGCGTCGACTGCTCGAGCAGACCGGCGACTACGAAGTGATCGTCGTCGACGGCGGCAGCACCGATCGTACGCGAGAGATTCTTCAGGGGGCTTCCTTTCAGCAGACCCCCTCACCCCTGACTCCTTACCCCTCACGAATCTTGCTCACCGCCCCCAAGGGACGGGCTTCGCAGATGAACGCCGGTGCCAAGGTGGCCAGGGGCGAATGGCTGCTGTTTCTCCATGCCGATACGATTCTGCCGGTCCATGCGTTGAACCGGCTCAATGTCTTGGAAGCGGATCATGCGGTTCAGGCCGGAGGGTTTCGCCATCGATTTTCGGGATCGGACTGGCGACTCCGGATGATCTCGTTTTTGGATAATATTCGATGCGCCAGGAGCCGCATCATCTATGGGGATCAAGCGCTGTTCGTGCGCAGGACCCTGTTCGAGCGGCTGGGCGGATTCCCCGATCGGCCGATCCTGGAAGACGTGGCATTCTGTGAGACGCTGCTCCGGGTGACGACGCCGGTGCTGCTTGCTCCGCCGGTCGTGACGGATGCCCGCAAGTTTCTTCAGATGGGTGTCTGCCGCAGTTTCCTGCGCGTGCTGCTCATCATCCTGCATGTGGAGTTTGGATTTCCGTACCTGCCGCAGGTCTTTTTTCAAGACATTCGTTGACCGCTGTTCCCTGTCGAACCTCTATTTGCGGCGGTCTTGGGAAGCGCCCACATGGAAAACGCCGTTTTCATTGTCAACGGCCGGGAGCCTTTGTACGTTGTGAGGGGGTAACAGCAGAACGTTCCTCAACTCAACTGACGGAGGCTCTATGCAGAAGGTAATCTGGGGTGTTGCATTGTTGTCGTTGTGTGCGACGTCGGCGTTCGCCCAGGCGAATACGCCGAGGATCGATCAGCGGCAGGCCAATCAGGAGCAGCGGATCGACCAGGGGATTGCCGGCGGCCAGTTGAATGGGCGGGAAACCAATCGACTGAACAATCAGCAGGAGCATATCAACAGGATGGAAGACAAGGCGAAGTCCGACGGCGTCGTGACGAAAAAGGAACGGGCCAAAATCAGTCACACCCAAGATCGCGCCTCCCGCCAGATCGCCCGCCAAAAACACGACCGCCAGCAACGATAGACCGACGGCTTGGCTTGGCGGCCCGGCCGGAGCATGGCTCCATACCGGGTCGCTACGTTCCGATGATGGTCCTGTTTCTCCGCAGCCGGCCCTGAATCGAACGGCGCAATGCTGTTAGAATGCCGGCATGGACCTGATCACGACCCATCTGAACGCGGACTTTGACGGGTTGGCCTCGATGGTCGCCGCACGGAAGCTCTATCCCGGAGCGGTACTCGTCTTCCCGGGCGGGGTGCAGAAAGCGGTGCGAAATTTTCTTGCCGACCATGATGTGGACATCAGCCGGGTCAAGGATGTGGCGCTGGAACGGGTGCGACGGCTGATTCTGGTGGATGTCCAGGAGCCGGAGCGGCTTGGACCGTTGAAGACGCTCAGTTCTCGATCGGACGTGGAGGTCCATATCTACGACCACCATGAAGTCGATGGCTCGGCAGGAGAACAGGCGCCGTTCCCATGGCCGTTAGTGACCCAACGGGATGTACAGCCGGTCGGCGCCACGACCACGTTGCTCGTCGAGCGATTGAAGGAGCGGCAAGTCTCGCTCACGCCCTCCGAAGCGACCATCCTGGCGCTCGGTCTCTATGAGGAAACAGGATCGCTGGCCTACACCTCCACGACCCCGCGCGATCTGGAAGCGGCGGCCTTCGTGCTGCGGGCCGGCGCCGATTTGAACCTCGTCGCGGAAACTCTCCGCCATCCGCTGGATCCCGATTTGATCGCGCTGCTGAACGACCTGTTGCAGTCCGGAGAAATCTATTACCTGGAAGGCCGCAAGATCCTGGTTGCGACGAGCACCTATGACCGCTATACGGGCGATCTTGCCGAGGCGGTTCAGCGGTTGGCGGACTTGCAGGGACTCGACGCCGTGATCGTGGCCATTTCGCTTGAGGAGAAGGTTCAGATCATCGGCCGGAGCCGGCGGCCTGAAGTCGACGTGGCCTGGATCGCGCGCGAGTTCGGCGGAGGCGGGCACGCCGTCGCGGCGGCCGCCAGCGTGAAGGGCAAAACGTTGGTGGAAGTCCAGGAGCAACTCAAGAGTCTGCTGACGCAGCGCTATCGCCCTATCCTGTTGGCCAGGGATGTGATGACGAAACCGGTGAAGTCGATCAGGAGCGATGCCACGGTGGCCGAGGCGGAACGGACGATGACGAGGTATGGTGTCAACGTCCTGCCGGTCTTGGACAAGAAGGAGCGATATATCGGGCTCATTTCACGCGAGATCGTCCAGAAAGCTCTGTTTCATCACCTGGAGGATCAACGGATCGAGGACCTTGCCAGGACCGATCAGTACAACGCGCAGCCGGACACGCCCTTTCATGACATCGAGGCGCGGATGATCGAACTGAATCAGCGGTTCGTGCCGGTGTTGTCCGGTTCAAAAATCGTGGGGGTCATCACGCGGACCGATTTGCTTCGCACATTGCACGATGATGTGTTGGCGGCTGCCAGGGGCAAACCAAAATCGTTGATGGGGCTTGAATCCATGGGCGGCGTGCGACGGCGGGATGTCGGCGGCCTGTTGCGTGACCGGATCCCCCATCCCCTGCAGCATCTGCTGCGGGCGGCCGGCGAATTGGCGGAACGGCTCGGGTATTCGGCCTATGTCGTCGGCGGATTTGTCCGCGACCTGTTGCTCGGCCTCGACAACCTCGACATCGACCTCGTGGTGGAAGGCGACGGAATTGCGTTCGCGCGCGCCCTGGCCAAGGACAAGGGCGGCCGCGTCAAGGTGCACGAGCGATTCGGAACGGCCGTGATCCTCTTTCCCGATGGGTTCAAGCTGGATGTGGCGACGGCCCGCACGGAGTATTACGAATACCCGACCGCCCTGCCGACGGTCGAGCAGAGTTCCATCAAGAAGGACCTCTACCGGCGGGACTTCACCATCAACACGTTGGCGGTTCGGCTCAATCCCCGCACCTTCGGTCAACTCATCGACTTCTACGGCGGGCAGCGTGATCTCAAGGAACGGATCATCCGGGTGCTTCACAGTTTGAGCTTCGTGGAGGATCCGACCAGGGTCTTTCGCGCGATTCGTTTTGAATTACGCTTCGGATTTCGTTTGAGCAAGGAAACGTTGGCGCTCATCAAGGGCGCAGTGAAGATGGAGTTGTTCCATCGGCTGTCCGGCCAACGGTTGCTGGATGAACTGCGGCTCTTGTTTTCCGAGCGGACGCCGCGGAATGCCGTCCGCCGGCTGGCGGACCTCGACCTCCTACGGTTCATCCATCCGACGCTCGACTGGTCGAGCCGCTTGGACCGGCGGCTGATCGAGGTGGAAGAGGCGTTGGACTGGTACCGATTTTCCTGTCTCGATCGGACGATCGACCGGTGGCTGGTCTATGCAATGGCGCTCGTCGAGGTCTTGCCGGATCAGGCGGTCCACGAGGTGCTCGAGCGATTTCCCTTTACGGAAGAGGAGCGAGTCGCGATCACGGCGGCCCGCTTCCTCACCCTGCAGGTGTGCCGGCAATTGAACCGCCGTGCGCCCCTCCGACCGTCGGAAACGGTTCGGCTGCTGACCGGCCTCTCGGATGAGACCCTGGTGTTTTTGCTGGCGAAGAATAAATCGGAATCGGCGAAGCGGCAGCTGTCCACCTACCTCACCACGTACCGCAGCGTGAAACCCTCCTTGACCGGGAAGGAGTTGAAGGCGTTGGGCGTCACCCCCGGCCCCCTCTATAGGACGATCCTGGCCCGTTTGACTGAGGCGCGGCTGGATGGTGAAGTGAAGAGTGATGCGGAGGAACGGGATCTGGCCGAGCGCTTGGTCGAGGAGCGCGGTGTGGGCTAGGGGAAGATCCGCTTGTCGGTCTCGAGCTTGCCGAACACGTCGTTCAGTGCCGCCTGAACCGATTTGTTGATCGGGCCTTCGTCGTCTTCCCTGGAGCCTCGAGAGACGAGGCCGAATGCCTTGCCGAAGCCGGTGTAGGTCGCGAGGGTCCTCCCACTATGGGGGTCTTTCAGGACCGCATCGGTTTTCGCGATGTAGGTGTGGTTAAACTTGAATCCGAGACCGGGATCGATATACAGGAAGATCCGCAACGCCACGATCACGTCCGCCCGCCCTCCTTCTACGACCTTGCGGAAGGTCTGACGAGCAGCCACATAGTCAGTGACCGAGGCGGTCCATTCTTGCGCCGAGAGTCCGGGAACGGATGTGGCTTGCGTCACCGAGTCTTGCAAATTCGGATTCGCCAGCAGCGTCGCTCCCGGTTCCACCATATGGGCGGCAAGTTCCGTCAATTGCACCTGTGCGCTGTAGGGGAGCGATGATTTGGTCGGGACAACCGGTGCCGGGTGAAAGGTGAGTTTGGTGCAACCGGTCGCGAGTATGGCTATTCCGGTTACCGTGCAGATGGCGAGTCGCCTGCAATAGTGGCTTCGATGTGCCATGGATTGATCCGTCGGCAAGTCATTCCTCTTCTCCTTTCACCATACTCTCCGCAGAATGGTGGTGCAAGCAGACCAAGGTCCTGCTGAGGGCAGGATTGGGATGAACATCGGATCCGGGCTATGCAAGGCGCAGAGCGGCGACGTTTCGATCATCGTACGTAAACCGGTGCGTCGCATCGATCGATGGAAACGGTGGCGGAGGTCCCTGATGGTGGAGGCGAAGAAGGAGCGAACCTGATTGCAGACCTGTCAGGAAGCGGACGGCACAATTCCGCAGAGGAGCAATCGCATGGAAGGGTCAAGCCAACGGCTCGACCGGCTCAAGTTCGTCGTGGATTTCGACGGTCCGAGCGTCTTTTCCCATCGCGGCGAGGATGCCGTCATAGACGATACGAGCCGCGTCGGACCATTTCGGATTGAATGGGCGACCGGTGAAAGCGGCTTCGGCAGCCTTTTTCTCATCGTGAGTGATCTGTCGAGGAGCGATCATAGTATCCATAGGAATAATAATAGATCGCTTCGGGACATTGTCAAGGACTCGACGAAACGACGATGAACACTTCTGCTAGAAAAACGAACGGGAGTCCGGAGCGTTGTGCGGCGGCAACAGACGGTCCAGTTCAGCATGGGCCGACCGAAGCAGATCGACGGCCTTGTCAGGGGTGACGACGGTGAACAAGAGCCTGTCTCCCGGCGCCAACTGTGCAGCGGGCGAACGATCGACTACGATCATCGCGGCGAGTTTCGCATAGCCGCCGGTCGTGTGGCAGTCCGCCATGAGCAGGATCGGTTGTCGATCAGCCGGCACTTGGATTGCGCCGAAGGTGACGGCATCGGAGATGATATCGGGGGAGGTCCGGTGTTCCAGCTCCAACCCGCTCAAACGATAACCCATCCGGTCGGATTCTGCCGTCAGGAGATAGGGACTCCGGCAGAGCACCTGCAGCGCGTCTTCGGCGAAACGATCGGCTTGCGGCCCCGGCACGACCCGCAGGGTCGGTGAGGGGGAATAGCGCGGTCGATGCAACTCGGGAAGCGCATGGCCTACGTATTGTGTCTCAATCGTTCGTCCCGGTCCCGCCACCAGCCGATCCCACTTCTTGAGCGCCCGGCCTGCGAGACCTCCCATTCCACTGCGGACATGGGTCGACCGGCTGCCGAGAATCAGCGGGCCGTCGATTCCACCGGCCACGGCGACATAGGCGCGGGCGCCTTGTCGTCGCAGGCCGAACTGCAATCGACTACCGGCCGGCATCGCGACCACGGTCCACGGAGGGAGCGGGCGGCCGTTGCCGGTCGGCGAGAGGTCTGCGCCGGTGATGGCCACGGCTAGCGCCTGTTCGAACAGCAGTTCAGGTCCTTGGATCGTGATTTCCAACCCGGCGGCCTCGTCGGGGTTGCCGAGCAGCCGGTTCCCCACTACGAGGGCCCAGCGATCCATCGCGCCGCTCACCGAGACGCCGAATCGTCGATAGCCGTACCGCCCCAGATCCTGGATGGTGGTGAACAGACCGGGGCGCAACACGTGGATGATCGGCTGGTTAAGAGACATGGTCCAATCGTCGAACGAGGATTCCTTCCTCGTCGAGCATCCTCCGCAGGGCTTGAGCGAGCTGCAGGGCGCCGGGAGTGTCGCCGTGCAGGCAGAGGGTGTCGATGCGCCGGCGCAGCGGAGAACCGTCGACGGCCTGGATCATGTCGTTCCGGATCAATGAGCGTGCGCGTGCCATGACCGTCGATTCATCGTGGATCACGGCACCCTCGTGATCACGTGGGACCAGGCGGCCGGCCGGGTCGTAGGTTCGATCGGCAAACCCTTCGGAAGCGACCGCCAGGCCCCACGCTAGTCCGGCGGCGAGGAGTTCCGACCCGGCCGAACCGACCAGGATCAACCTTCCATCGTTCTGAGCCGTTCCCGCCGCCACGGCCTCGGCGATGGTGCGGTCGCGCGCTGCTACATTGTAGAGTGCCCCGTGTGGTTTGACGTGGGAGAGCCGGACGCCTTCCTCCCGGCAGATCGCCATCAAGGCGCCGACTTGTGACAGGATCAACTCCAGCACGAACGAATGGGACAACGGCTGCTCGCGGCGGCCCCGCGTTTCTCGATCCGGCAGCCCCGGGTGTGCGCCGATCGCGAGACCTCGCTGTCGTGCCAGTTGTACGGTCCGGCGCATCAGCGCGGCGTCTCCTGCATGGACGCCGCAGGCGATATTCACGGAGGTGACGTAGGCCATGAGGCGTGCCTCAAGGTCCAGCTGCTCCGGCGTCGCGCCTTCTCCGAGATCACAGTTGAGGTCGATGGAACGTCGATCGTTCATGTTCTGCCGGTGGAAAGGTCTCGGAATTCATCCCCGTCGATCGGCACAAATTGCACCTGATCGCCGGGGGCGAGGAGAAAAGGCTTGGGCCTGGTGAGGCTGAACAGCCTGACCGGTGTACGCCCGATGATGCGCCATCCTCCGGGACTGGCCTGCGGATAAATGCCGGTTTGCATGCCCGCGATGCCCACCGATCCTTCAGCCACCTGTTTGCGCGGTGTCGGCAAACGCGGAGTGGCGATGCGGTCCGGTACCGGGCCGAGATAGGGAAATCCCGGACTGAAGCCCAACATGTAGCAACGATAGGTGACGGAGGCATGCAACGTGATGACTTGCTCGGGGGTGAGTCCGGCCCACGCTGCGACCTCGTTCAGGTCCGGTCCTGCGTCGCCTCCGTAGAAAACGGGAATCCGGTGGGTGGTGGGCCGGTGGGATGGTTCAGGAATCGCCCCCGTGATCAGCCTGCGCACAAGTTCTGTGACCGTCGCTGCATCGGTGAGGAGCGGGCTGAAATAGATGGTGGCGGAGCGGTAGGTCGGCACCACCTCCATGAAGCCGGGAATGGTCGCCCGTTCCACCGCGTCGGCAAAGGCCAAGACCAGCTCGTTGGTACGGAGATCGATGGTCTCGTCGAATTCGACGGTCAGGCCTTGTTCGCCGAGCGGCACGATGCGTGGGGTGACCTTCACGGGTTTCTCGGTTGCAGCCCGAAGATCGAGCCGCTGGTCGTCATTCGGGCAAGGGTTTTCCCTTCGTTTCCTCTGCGAAGGGGAGTACCAGCAGGCCAAGAAGATAAATCACCGCAATGGTGCCGGCTGCCTTGTTGAAGGAGCCGAGCAGGCCGATCAGCCAGCCGGTGACGAAGGGCGCCATGGAGGCGAGCACGCGGCCTGCGTTGAAGCAGAAGCCGGCGCCGGTCGCCCGCAATCGCGTCGGATAGAGTTCGGGAAGGTAAATCGGGAAGCCGCTGAAGATGCCGTTGTTGAAGAAGCCGAGAATCGGCAGCAACAGCAGCACGTCCGTATAACTGTGCGGCACCGAATAGGTGACCGGCAGCATGATCAAGCTTCCCAGACACATGAATGCGAATATGGGGCGGCGTCCGAACCGTTCTGCCAGCGGCCCAAAGCCCAGGTATCCGAACAAGGCGCCGGCATTCAGTGCCATGATGGCGTAACTCACCTTCTTTGCCAATGTGGCGGCGTCCTGCCCCTGGAGATCGGGCATGGCGCGGACCAGGGTCGGGGCCCAATTGGTCGCGCCCCAGAGCCCGAACACCGCCACGAAGGCCAAGGTCGAGCCCACCAGGGTGCTTCGGCGTAACGACGGCTGGAACAGCTCGGTCAGGTGCATGAACGTCACATGGGCCGAGCGCAGGTCACGGTCGTGTGCCTTGACCCATCGTTCCGGCTCCTTCACCCACCAACGGACGAGCAAGGCCACGAAGGCCGGCAGGACTCCCACGAGAAACAGGGTTCGCCAGCCGTAGTCTTTCAGCAGCAGGTTGAAGGCGGCGGCCAGAAAGAACCCGCCGGCCCAAGCCGACTGCAGGATGCCGGCGGCCTTGGCGCGTTTGTCTTCAGGCCAGGTCTCGGCCACGATCGCGGCGCCGGCGGCCCACTCCCCGCCGATTCCCAGCGCCGTGAGAAAGCGGTAGATCGCGAGATGCCACCACTCCTGCGCCAGCGCGGCCATGCCGGTGAAGATGGCGTAAATCAGAATGGTCGCGATCAGGGTTTTGGTGCGACCGAAGTAGTCGGCCGCCATGCCGAAGCAAATCCCGCCGACGGCCCATCCGATCAGAAAAATCGAAAACACGATGCCGCCGTACCAGCCGATCTGCTCGGAGGGAACGGTGCCGCCGGAGGCGCCGGTTTGCAGGAGGTCATGCAGGGCCGGATGGAGCACAATCGCATAGATGGTCGCGTCCATGGCGTCGAACACCCAGCCGAGCCAGGCCACGAACAGGACCAGCCATTGATACCTCGTCACGCCCTGCGTCCAGGACAAGTGCGCTCCTTCCTCTCTGGGCCGATTGATGCCGCGCAAGGCTACGGTGGCGAAGGAGGGCTGTCAAGGTGAACGTGGCGCAGCGGGCATGGTATAGTCGCTTCCAACATGCCTCGGTTGGATTATTATCGTGTCCTCGGCGTCTCGCGGGACGTTTCCGACGACGACATCAAGAAAGCCTACCGGAAGCTCGTCTTCCAGCACCATCCCGACCGCAATCCCGACAATGCCAAGGCGGAAGAAAAGATCCGCGAAATCAATTCTGCCTATGAAGTCTTGGGCGATCCCGAGAGCCGGCGCACCTATGATCGGTTGCATTGGGGCGAAGAGCCGAGGGCCGAGACGGTGGATCCGTCCTTCATCCTCGACGAGATGGAAAAAAAGCTCTTCGACGAAGGACGGAAGGAAGTCTTCGCCTTGCTCATGAAGATGCTGCCGCGGGTGAAGGCGGAACTTGCCGTGATTCGGGAACGGACGGTCGCGCAGCAGGGGTACGATTCGTTCAAGGTTCCGATCGTAGAGAGGCGCGCGGCGGAAGTCATGGACGAGTTCGTCACGCCCGAAATGGAACAGCGGAAGCAGCGCCTGCTCGAAGTGGCGGTCCAGATGATGCTGTCGCAGAGCGTCGTGGCGCGAGGGGATGAAGGCGGCATTCGCGCGTTGCGGGGACGGCTGGAGGAGATGTTTCGCAAGGGCCGGGTCAAGGGCTTCGAAGCGGCGCTGGAGTTGCTTTACGAACGACGATAACGCGAGAAGTGCCGAGTTCTCACCTTTCCATCAGCGCTCCCGCCACGAACCGCCCGCGTTGCATCACCCCCGCGATGCGATCCTGTTTCAGCAGCACCCCGATATTCCTGAGCGGGTTCCCTTCCACGAACAGCAAATCGGCCTGTTTCCCTGCGGCAATGGTTCCGATCTCGTGGTCGAGTTTCAACAACCGCGCGGCGGCGGAGGTACTCGTCATGATCGCCTCCATCGGAGCCATCCCGAGGGCGACCATCCGTTCCAGCTCTTGGGCATTTTCTCCGTGGTGGTTGAACGGAGTCCCCGCATCCGTGCCGAGGGCGATCGGGATCCCACGTCGAACTGCCGCGCGGAAACTTTTTTCGTGCTGTTTCACCATGTTTCTGGCTTTGGTGCGGGCGCTCTCGGGAATACCGCAGCCGGCCGGGCAGGCGGCGGTTGTGGCGAGGGCGGAGAGGGTCGGCACCATGAAGACGCTGCGTTGCGTCATCAACTCTGCCGCCTCCTCGTCCATGAGGGTCGCATGTTCGATGGAATGGACGCCGGCGCGGAGGGCGTTTTTCATGCCAGTCGCTCCGTGAGCATGGGCCGCTACATGCCGTCCATGGGCGACGGCGACTTGGACAGCCGCCGTCAATTCTTCGACCGTCATCTGGGCCTCGTCCGGAGAGGTGCCGGGAGTGAGCACGCCGCCGGAGGCGATGAGCTTGATGACCTCGGCGCCCGCGGCCAGTTGATCCTGTACTGCCGCCTGAACAGCCTGGACGCCGGAGGCCTCACGCCCGATGAAGCGGGCATGGCCGCCCGGCATGCAGATGGCCAAGCCTGCCGCCAAGATGCGGGGGCCGGGGGTCATACCGGACTCGATGGCCTGTTTCAGCGCAAAGACGGCATGGTCCCGAAATCCCACGTCCCGCACGGTCGTAAATCCGGCCTTGAGGGTGCGGCGCGCCGCTTCGGCTGCTTTCAGCAACGTGACCGGCGAGGGTTCTCGCTCCGTCGCTGCGACGACATCCGCTTCCGCCCCTAAACACAAGTGGACGTGACAATCGATGAGGCCGGGGAGGACCGTCAGGCCCCGGCCGTCGATCCGTCTGGCTCCTTTCGGAGCACGAATGTCCCGGTCCGGCCCGACCGCCAGGATACGGCCGCCTTCGATGACGAGGGTGCCGAGTTCAAGACGGTGGCCGAGGCCGTCCAGGATTCGAATCCGGCGGATAACGACGGTCATGGTTCCTCGGTGATGGGAATGGTGACGATGACGCCGCCCATGATGTCGTTGAGTTTGAAGTCTCGCCTTGGGCTGTTGGCGTGGGCATTGTGACAGGACACGCAACTCTCGGACACGGCACGGTCGGCGTAGATCCCTTGAAAATAGCGGACACCGCCCTGTTGATAAAAACCGGTGAAGGGTTTGTCCGGTGCGTTCATGACAGCCTCCAGCCCCCGCCGTTCGAAGTCGCTGTTCGGCCCGTTCCAAACGTAGATCGGCGTGAGGCTGGCAAGCCGGAAACTGAGTTTCATGCCCTTTTGCGCAACCAAACGTCCGGATTCGAGCAGAAACTGGGCGGGCAGCGGGAGGCCCTTTTCTTCTTTCCAATGTTCGAGCGCTTCGACGACGCCTTGGTTGTGCAACTTATCTACGACGTTCTGGGTGTAGTTGGCGCGGTTTGCATCGATCACCGCGTGGATGAAGCTGGTCACCCGTTCGGGAGGCACCATGTCGGCCTTGCGTGATTCTGCGACTGCGAGGGCGATGATCCAGTAGGTAACGGCGGCTACGAAACCGGCCACTCCTGCCGCCACGATCCATAACCCGCTGCGACTCATGCACTCCTCCTCGCCGATGTCTGTGAATAGGTATAGGTTTCCACCGCCGCTTGCACCGCGCAGCCCGGCTGCGACAGCCGGCCGTTGCCGGCAAGGATGTCTTCCAAGGCGTTCAGCAGTGTCAGTACATAGGCCTGCCGGCAGGATTCGCCCATCAGTCCGATGCGCCAGACTCGTCCGCGCAGCGGTCCCAGCCCGCCGCCGATTTCAATGCCGTGGTCGTTCAGCAGTCGAGTCCTGACCGTCTGGTCGTCGAGCCGGTCCGGCAGCGTGACACAGTTGAGCGTCGGGAGCCGATGGCCGATCGGAGGGAGGGGGACGAGGTCCAGGGTTCGAAGTCCCGCCAGCAGCGCGTCGCTGTTCAGTTGATGGCGGGCGAAGCGCGTCTCGAGCCCCTCCTCCTGCACGAGCCGCAAGGCTTCCCGGAGTCCGTAGAGCATCGAGATCGGAGCGGTGTGGTGATAGGCGCGGGTCTGGTCGGACCAATAGTCGGCAATGAGGGACAGGTCGAGGTACCAACTGCGACAGGGTGTGCGCCGATGACGGATGACGTCCAGGGCGCGTGGGCTCAAGGTCAGCGGGGCCAGGCCTGGAGGGCAGCTGAGGCATTTCTGGGTGCCGCTGTAACAGGCATCGATTCCCCAGGCATCCACTTCGACCGGGATGCCTCCGAGCGAGGTGACGGCATCGACGATGAACAGGGCATCATGGGTGCGACAGAGGGTTCCTATTTCCGACAGAGGTTGCCGGGCGCCGGTGGACGTCTCGGCCTGGACCAGAACCACCGCCTTGACCGGACCGGAATGTGAGAGCCGGTCTTGCAACAGATCCAGGGGAATCGTGGTTCCCCAGGGTGCTTCGATGCGGAGCGCTGTGCCGCCGGCGCGTTCGACCATCGTGGCCAGGCGTGAGCCGAAGACCCCGTTCACGCCGACGATGGCGCGATCGCCAGGCTCGATCAGATTCGTGATGACTGCTTCCATGCCGGCCGATCCGGTCCCGGACAGGGCGATCGTGAATTCGTTCCCTGTTTGGAACGTGGCGCGCAGCAGGGCCTGGATGTCGTTCATCAGGCCGAGGAACAGCGGATCGAGGTGTCCGAGCAACGGCAGGGAAAGTGCGTGCAGGACACGGGGGTGCACCATGCTCGGCCCCGGGCCCATGAGGAGGCGGTGGGGCGGAACGAAGTCATGGTACTGAGAGACGATGGTCATTGCCGATGTCGATCATTGGTGGTCGTCATAGGGGGTCGCCGGTCGGCCCGCGGGCCTGTCGGCGAGAGGGGTGTAGTATAGCGAAACAGGGGGAATTCAGCCATGGGATTGTCGGTCGCATCTCCAAGCAGTATTTAGATGGAACGGTCGTTCAGTTTCGCGTCGTGAAAGGCCGATGGTATACTCCGGCCCTCACGAGGTTCCTGTGGAAGCTCTCGAACCGACAGGGTCGCTGCCGGACAAGGCTGTGCCTTCGCCCCCCTGCATTGGGGCTCCGCCGCCTCCGCACCCCTATAATCCGGGATTTTCCCGTGCGGTCACCCTGTTGTCCGCGATCGTCCTCTGTACGTCCATTGCCATGGTGGCCTGGTTGTCGTTCGATGTGCCGCGTGTCGATCGTGTGCCGGATGCAGAGCGGGCTCTCAATCACATGGTCGGTCGCTTGATGGATGTGGAGGAGGGACTGAAGTCCCTCCCGCCCTGGGAACGGTTGCTCTACGAAGCGACGATGGGGAGTGACGCCAATGATCGCGAGCAGGCCATCGAATGGTATCGTGAATTGGCCGAGGAGTCTCCCGACCCGTTCGTCGACCTGCACTTGGCGATTTTAGAAGGGGAGGCTGGTCTGCTTCCGGACCTGCAGCAAAGAGTTTCGCGATGGGCCAGGCAGCATGAGCCGTACCAACTCTTTGCCAGGCTCCTGCAGGCCGGCTATATGGATGCGCACCTGGCCTCCGCCGATGCCTTCGACCTACAGGCCCAACTCGCGGAGCAACCGGTGACCGGATGGTTCTATGGCCGCCTTGCGGCCCGTCTTGCGGAACGGGCCGGGGACAGGCCGTTGCTGGCGACGATCGAGGCCTCCGCCCGGCAGCGGGTGGAGGTCCTGCTGCGGCGCTCCATGGCCTTTGCCGCCCTCGAACTTGTGCTGATGGTCGTGGGCCTGTTCGTTTTGTCGCGGTGGGTGCGTCGTGGCGGACGTACGACGATGTTTCGTGTGGGATCGGCTGAACTGCCGCCCCTATGGGCCGGTGGGTTGGGAGCGGGCGTGTTATTGCGGGGCGGCGCCATCGGTGCACTGCTGACCATGGCGTTTTTGTTCGGAGCCTTCGACTTTGCTTCGTGGCGGGTCTTGGTGGTGCCCCTGTCCAATTTCCCCTTGCTCGCGCTCGCCTATTATCATCTGTTCCGGCCGCAGCGGCAGACGTTCTGGGCGGGGTTTGGATTGCGCGTCGAGCCGCGTCACCTGGGACGGTTGGGATTCGCGGTCTTGGCGGTGGTCGCAGCGGGGTTACTCGGCGAGTGGGTGATGGGCAGGATTGCCGAACCGTTGAATCTGGTCAGTCATTGGACGGAATGGTTCGATGCCGATCTGGTGTGGGGAGCGCCCTCGACCCTCGCGGTCAGCCTGATGGAATATGTGCTCTTTGCTCCGGTGTTTGAAGAATTGGCGTTTCGCGGATTGTTGTTCGGTGTGCTCCGCCGGCGTTTTCAGTGGGGCCCGGCCGCCCTGCTGAGCGCAGCCTTGTTCGCCCTCGCGCACGGCTATGGGTGGATCGGATTCCTCAGCGTCTTTTGGAGCGGGGTGATTTGGGCCTGGTCCTACGAACGGACCGGCAGCTTGTGGCCGGGGATTCTGGGCCATGCGATCAACAACCTGCTGGTGTGTTTGAGCGTCATGGCGTTGATGAGAGCCTAGCGATCACGGTTCGGTACGGGCCTTGTCGATTCCGCACAGCAGCGTTCCCTTCCTCGTCCCAGACGGGGATGAGCCCCTTGTTTTTCACTCGGCGAGTCCCCCTCATTCAAGAAACGCTGAGGTTTCTCCACCGGACAATGGGGAGTCCTGGCTCTGGAGGTCAGGGTCGGCGTTACATGACTTGACGGACGGTGACGATGAGTATTTGAGCGGGCTTTCGGCTGGTATTCCGCCAGCAGTGATGGCTTCCGGATGGAATGCTGGCGGCATCGCCCCGCTTCAGGTCATGGACGTTTTCCTCAAGGGTCAATTCCACGGTTCCCTGAAGGACCACGGCCAATTGTTCCGCCTGGCGCACATAGGGGCGTGACCCACTGGCGCCGCCGGGCTGCAAGGTGATGACCATCGGTTCCAGCTGACTGTCTCTGCTGATCGGCCCGAGCGCTTCGATCTTGGCGCGAGACCATTCACTCTGCACCACCGGTCTGGCATCGGCGCGGATCACCGCCGGAAGGGATGGGTCGACCGCTCGAAAGAATTCTCCAAGGGTGACGCCGAGCGAAGCGGCGATACGCTCGGTGGATGCGATGGAGGGGGACGCCTGACGAAGTTCGACCTGTGAGATGAAGCTGGGAGAGAATCCGCACTTGTCGGCCAACATGCGGACCGAAAGCTGCCGGGTCTTACGGAGCCGGCGGACGATATCCCCTACATGTAATTCTTTCCGGCCCGCCTGCTTCCCCGCCTGCCGTAGGGAGCTTTTCCGGTCCTTCTTATCCATAGGTGCTTGTCGAGGCGTATAGCAACCATGCCCCGAGTTCTTCTCGGCAAAGACCGGAGGCATCCATTGTTTCCCCTATAGCATATTTTGAGACTGGTCTCAAGCAACGGGGTGAAGCGCTATAGGTGGGCTCTTTGCTGGTTACGCATGCGTCGTCGCCGACGAATCATCATAAAAGCGACTACGCGGTGACTGGGGGTTTCACCGAGGCCATCTGCCGCAAAAAATAATTTCTTGTGGTGTCCAGCGGTGCTGGACATATGGTAAGCTACCTTGCGAATGGTGGCCGGAGGTGAGTAATCACACTGAGGAGCGTCCGTGCAGTTGCCGAAGGAGAGATCTGCGGTGGTGACTTTTCTGATCTTCCTGGGAGGATGTGCCGTCCTGTGGGGTACGGGAAGCATCAATACCAGGCATCTGATCGATAATATCGTGGCAAGCTATTTCCTGGTTTGGGGGCTTTATGCTTTCTTGTCGGGCCTTCCGAAAAAAGAAGTTCAAGCACGTTTCGTGTTGATGACCGTGACTTGGGCGGCAGTCCTTGGAGCAGCCGAAATGCTGGGGGTGCTCGGTCTCGTCAATTACCAGTCGCTGCTTGGCGGCCCCGAGCGAGGCTTGTGGGACCGCCCTGGTTTTGTCCGTGACCCCGAGCTGCTCTATCGGCATGTGCCGCATCATCGCGAGCGCGGCTTGTATGTGCGGGGCAACCTTGGTGAAGGTCTTTGCCTCCCTCCGAATCCGCCCAAAGAGTACGATCTCCGGTACGACCACAATGGATTTCGAAACGACGAGGATCTGGACCATGCCGACGTGGTTGTGCTCGGCGATTCTTATGTGGAAGGCGCCATGCTGCCGAGTTCCGATCTGTTGACCGCCGCCCTTGCCCAGAAGCTGGGAACACCGGTGGCCAATTTGGGAGTCAATGGGTATGGTCCGGAACAGGAACTGTTCGTTTTGAAGCGGTACGCGCTGAGTCTTCAACCGAAGACCATCGTCTGGGTGTTTTTCGAAGGAAACGATCTGCTGCAGGTGCACCCCAGAGAAGAGGAAGCAGAAGGTTCATCCCCGGGTGCGGTCGTTTTGCAGGACGACTATTGGTTTCGTTCATTGACCCGCAATCTGATCTTTGCTGCGAAGAAAGTGGTCCAAGGCTGTGTGCCGAACCGCACCTTGTTCCAGTTCCGTGGAAAGTTCCAGGAGGCCGGCGGCCGGCAAACCGAGTTGTTTTTTGTGGAGGAACCCTGGCCGACTCGGGACAAGGGTCGTACCCCGCTCAAACGGGTAAGAGCGATCCTGACGGAGGCCTACGAGCTGACTCGCCTCCGTGGGATTCGGTTCATCGTCGCCTATGCCCCGACCAGTTACCGGGTGCATCACGGGTTGAGAAATTTTGAGCCCTCAACCTCACAATTAAAAAAATTGCCGGTGAACAGCTTGCTCGAGGAGTTCGAGCAAATGCTGGAGTCGATCGCTCCGGATATCGAATTCGTGGATTTGACCATTCCCTTGCGTGAAGCGGCCGCGGCGGGGATCTTGACGTATCTGCCCGACGATACGCATTGGACTTCGGAAGGGCAACGCATAGCAGGACAGGCCATTCATCAGCAGTTGACGGCGACCGCGTCGCGAGAATCCGGCAACCGGCATGTCTCTGAGCAAGGCCTATCCAAACGGAAGGGAAGCAGTCTGCATCGTCTGTAGCGCTTCGTAGAGATCCTGATGTCGCAGCGTAGAGCCGAACTGAGTGAGAAGTTTGTGGTTGAGGATACGCTTGCCCGGCCCGTTCGGCCTCGTCCCTTCTGGACCGACTACCCCCCATCGCCGAGCGACTTCTTCGCAAATGCTGCACCAGCGGCGCGGCAGGCCATCGCTCACGTTGTAGATTTCCCCGGCAATGCCAGTGTGGACGGCAAGGAGACAGAGGTGCGCCAGGTCTTCGACATGGATTAGGTTGACGAACTTGTCGGTCGGACCGACGCGGCCTTGTCTGATCCAATCCACAGGGTTGCGTTGCGGGCCATAGATCCCGGCCACGCGCAGGATGACGGCTCCGTGGTGGATGCGCAGATATTCTTCTCCCCGGACGCGGAGAAGGTCGTGGTTGATGGGAGCCGTCTCGTCAAGCCAGGGCGGAGGATCCACTGCCTTGTTGCTTCCTGTGTCGTAGGCGGAGGTGCTGCCCAAGACCACCAATCTCCGAGGAGGACCGCAAGAGTGACGGGCAAAGGCCTGCACCTGTTCGAATGGGGCGGCGGGGAACGTCCAGATCAGGTCTGCGTCCCGAGGTAGTGCGGACCAGGTGGTGGGGTCGGCCAGGTCGAATCGCAGTCGTGCCGGAGGGGCGACAGAGCCGAGATGGCGATCAGGCCTGCGGCTGCTGGCAAGGATCGGCTGGGCCTGTCGGGCGGCCAATTTGTAAATCCATTCTCCGGTATAGCCGGATCCTAAAATGACGATGGGGCGACGACCTGACATCGCCGCATCATACCCGAACCGCCGCTCGTTTTGCCTGGCCGGTTCATGGCCCTCCTGGTCCTAGGCGAGAGGGAGAGGCACGTGCTAGAATCGACCCCCGTATGACGCCCCTCGATGAGCAACAGGGAGAGAGCGGGGTGCAGGCGGACGCGATGGTCGAGGCTGCCGCGCGTCGCCGGCAGACCCTGATGGTCGGGGCGGCGGGCCTGTTGGCCTGTCTCTTTTTTGCCCTCGATCTCCTGTTGCCGCTCGGAGTCGCGAATGCGGTCTTGTACAGTGCCGTGGTGTTGTTGTCCGCCGCCAGTCCGTATCGATGGTTGCCCGTCGCGACGGCTACCGTCTGTTCGCTCGTGACTGTCATTGTGGCACCCTTCAGCCCGCGCATCCCCGGTCTTCCCTCGTGGTTTGAGTGGGGGAATCATCTGTTCAGCCTGTTCGGGATTTGGGCGCCGGTGGCATTTGTGTATCAGCGCCGCCGCAGCGAATGGCTGTTGAAGGAAGTCAACGAACGGCTTGAACAGCGCGTGGAGGAACGTACGGCGGACCTTGCGGCCAGCCGTCAAGCGCTGGAACGGAGCGAAGAACAGCTGCATACGCTCACGGGTCGGATTCTGACGGCGCAGGAAGAGGAACGCCGGCGGATCGCCCGGGATCTGCATGACGATGTGAACCAGCGGCTCGCGTTGCTCATGTTGGATCTGCAGAGGATCGAGCGGCAGGTGGGGGCATTATCGGCTGAGGCCCAGGACGGAGTCCGCAACGTGTTGAAGGGACTTGAGGACCTTTCCGACGACGTGCGCTATATGGCCTATCGATTCCACCCCTCCATCCTCGATGATTTAGGGTTGAAGGCGGCGTTACAGCGTTTGTTGGATGATTTTTCGAGCCGGACCGGCGTGAAAGCGCTGTTCGTCCATCAACCGCTCGACCATGCCCTCGACAAGACCGTTGCGACGGCCCTCTATCGAGTCGTGCAGGAGAGCCTCTCGAATATCGCACGGCATGCGAAGGCCACCAGGGTGGAGGTCGAAGTGACGGTCGAAGAAGAGGAGGTCGTCGTGATGGTGCGTGACGATGGCAAGGGGTTCGATCGGACGGCGATCGAGCGGGCTGAAAGCGGCTTGGGGTTGTTGAACATGCGGGAGCGCCTGCTGACCGTGCAGGGATCTTGTGAGGTCGAGTCCGTTCCGGGAAAGGGAACGACGGTGTCGATGCATGTGCCCCTGGTACGGGTGGCGACATGACACGACCGCGCGTTCTCCTGGCAGATGACCATACCCTCGTCTTGGAGGGGTTTCGGCGGCTGCTCGACGACGAATGTGAATTGGTGGGGACTGTCGGAGACGGGCGCGCTCTGCTGGAAGCCGTTCCACAGTTGAAGCCGGACATCGTGATTCTGGATATTTCGATGCCGGTGCTGAACGGGATCGACGCGGCCCGTGTGTTGAAGGTCAAGCACCCCCAGGTCAAGGTGGTGTTTATCACGATGCATGCCGACCCGGCCTATGTGCGGGCGGCCTTTGAGGCCGGTGCCTCCGCCTATTTGCTCAAACGTTGCGTGGGGGAAGAGTTGGGGCAGGCGATGCGCGCCGTACGAAGCGGCAACTTCTATGTCACTCCACTCGTCACCAAGGAGGTCGTCGAAGGCATGTTGCGCGGGTTCGACGGCGGGGTGCCGGCAGGGCCGGAACTCACGACCAGACAGCGCGAGGTGCTGCAACTCCTGGCGGAAGGCCATACGGTGAAGGATATCGCCGGCACGCTCAAGATTTCGCCGCGCACCGTCGAGTTTCACAAGGGGCAAATCATGGAACAGCTCAACCTGCATACGACCGTCGAGTTGGTGAAATATGCGCTGGCGCAGGGCTTGACGGGCCAATCGTAAGACTTCCCAGATCCGCTGCCGTTCCTCCTGACTACCAGTTCATTTGCACGTATATTTTAAGTCATCACCCTCGTGTTTTTACGCGTGTGGTTTTTCCTTCACTTGCCTACCATACGCCTCCCTTTTCGAGACCGTGCCTGGCAGGAATATTGGAGACAAGATGCCCCGTCCGCGTGTGCTGATCGGTGATTCGTCTCGGGCGATGTTGGCCTTCCTGGAAATCCTCTTGGAACCTCAGTTCGAAGTCGTCGCCTCCGTCACCGACGGTGAGGCACTGGTGCTGGCTGCACAACGGCTGATCCCGGACCTGGTCGTCTTGGATTTTTCCCTGTCGTTTCTCGACGGGCTCTCGGTCGGCCGGCAACTTCAAGACCTGGTGCCGAACAGCAAAGTCGTGTTTTTTTCGTCCCATGAAGATCCGGCCTATGCCGCCGCGGCCTTCGAGATTGGAGCCAAGGGCTACCTCGTCAAACACCTCACGGTGGATCTCGGGCACTATCTCGGGCGAGTGCTGCGAGGTGAACGGGTTTGTTGCCCCGACCATATTCAAGGAAAAGCGGGGACTGCCATCGAGAAGTAATCGCAAGGTACCGGGTGAAGAGGCGGATTCGCGCAAGAGGAGGCCGACGATGGTTCGAGTCGTACCGATGTGTGGACTGTGCCGACGTGTCCGTGACGACGGATTCGCAACGAGGGGAATGGTCCGGTGGGTGGATTTTCCCAGCTACCTTGCGCGGTATGTCGTGCCGCCTTCCCAAGTCCGGTTTTCGAGCGATTATTGCAGCGAGTGTCTCCTGTCCTACGACATTTTGAAGGCCTACGGCAGGTAAGGGAGCGCAGGTCCGGGACCCTAGCTTGCTCCGTCTGTGCTACGATGGGAGCCTGATGTCCGCCCTGCCGTTCCATCCCATCATCGCCGCGTGGTTCACGACGCGGTTCGCCGGCGCAACCGATGTCCAACGACAGGCTTGGCCTGCCATTCAATCGGGCAGCCATGTGTTGATCGCAGCACCGACCGGATCGGGCAAGACCCTGGCGGCCTTCCTCTCCTGTATCGACAGACTCTTCCGGCAGGCGGTGGACTGCGAACTGCGGGATGAGACCCAGGTGCTCTATGTTTCGCCGCTGAAGGCGCTCAGCAACGACATCCAGAAAAATCTTCAGCAGCCGCTCAACGAAATCGGCCGGGCCGCGCTGGCGTCCGGCCTGTTGCTGCCAGAGTTGCGTGTCGTCGTACGCACCGGGGATACGCCGATGATCGAGCGGCAGCAGATGTTGCGGCGCCCGCCTCATATCCTCATCACCACGCCAGAGTCCCTCTTTATCCTCCTGACGGCAGAAAAAAGCCGCGCGATGCTGAAGACGGTACGCACGGTCATCGTGGACGAAATCCATGCCGTGGCCCCCAACAAGCGTGGCGCCCATTTGGCGTTGTCGCTGGAACGGGTGGAAGCGCTCACCGGCTGTGCTCCGCAGCGGATCGGCCTTTCGGCGACGCAGCGGCCCATCGAGACCGTGGCGGAGTTTCTGGTCGGGGCGAGACCGCCGTCTCTCGTGAAGCGTGAAGCGTCTCTCGCAAGAGGACAGACGAACGACGAGAGACGAGAGACGAACGACGTGATGGTCATCGACGTGGGCCATCGCCGTGATATGGACCTGGCCGTCGAGGTGCCGAAGGACGAACTGGGGGCGGTCGCGACGAATGCGATCTGGAGCGATGTGTATGATCGGCTCGCGGACCTCGTCGAAGCCCACCGGTCCACCCTGGTCTTTGTGAATACACGTCGGTTGGCCGAGCGTGTCGCTCATTATTTGGAGGAGCGGCTGCGCCATCTCGGTGAAGGGGTGGTGGCGGCGCACCACGGCAGCCTGTCGCGACAGATCCGCCTGTCGGCGGAAGATCGCTTGAAGGCCGGGTCCGTCCGTGTGGTCGTCGCGACGGCATCGTTGGAACTCGGGATCGATGTGGGGACGGTCGATCTCGCCTGCCAGATTGGGTCGCCCCGTTCGATCGCCACCGCTCTCCAGCGCATGGGCCGGGCAGGCCATTGGATTCATGCGATCCCGAAAGGCCGGCTCTTCGCGACCACGCGGGACGAATTGATCGAGTGTGCCGCCCTGATCCGGGCGATCAGGGCCGGATTGTTGGACCATATCGACGTGCCCGCCGCGCCGCTGGACGTCTTGTCGCAACAGATCGTGGCTGCTGCCGCGACTCAAGGCTGGCACGAAGAAGAATTGTACGCCCTCTGCCGAAGGGCCATGCCCTATCGCGATCTCACCCGCCCGGCCTTCGATGCCGTGGTGAGGATGCTCGCCGAGGGGTTCGTCACCAGCCGGGGCCGTGGGCGCGCGTTTCTTCACCATGACCGCATCAACCGTCACATTCGAGGTCGGCGCGGGGCGCGGCTGGCGGCCATCACCTCCGGCGGCGCGATTCCCGATACGGCCAACTACGCGGTGATCGCGGAGCCGGACGGGACGATGGTGGGGTCGGTGGACGAGGATTTCGCCGTCGAGAGTCTGGCGGGGGACATCATCCTATTGGGCAATACCTCCTGGCGGATCAGGGGTGTCGAGACCGGCAAGATGCGGGTCGAGGATGCGCAGGGTGCTCCGCCGACCATTCCCTTTTGGCGTGGCGAGGCGCCGGCCCGCACGGCTGATTTGTCGAGAGAAGTCGCGCGGCTCAAGGATGACATCGCTCATCGCCTTAACGACGACCAGGCGCCTCTGCCCGCCTCCGCTCCTCCGGTGCAGTGGCTGAGGCAGGAGTGTTGCCTCGACCAGCGCGGGGCGCAACAGGCCGTCGAGTATATACTGGCGGGCAAGGCGGTGCTGGGGACCGTGCCGACTCAACACACCATCGTGGCGGAGCGGTTCTTCGATGAAAGCGGCGGCATGCAACTCGTCATCCATGCACCCTTCGGCGGCCGGGTGAACCGGGCCTGGGGGCTGGCCCTGCGGAAGCGATTTTGTGTCGCCTTCGATTTTGAACTGCAGGCAGCCGCGACCGATGAAGGCATCGTGTTGTCGTTGGGCGAGAAGCACAGTTTCCCGCTCGACACGGTGTTCGCGTTCCTGAATGCCAAGACCGTACGAGAGGTGCTGACCCAGGCCCTGCTGCAGGCGCCGATGTTCATGACCCGCTGGCGATGGAATGCCACGCGCGCATTGGCCCTGCTGCGGTTCGTCGGCGGGAAGCGGGTGGCGCCGCAGATTCAACGGATGCGGGCCGAAGATTTACTGGCCGCCGTCTTTCCCGATGCGATCGCCTGTCAGGACAATTTTCACGGAGAACGGACGCAGCGAGACATTCCCGACCATCCGCTGGTGCAGGAGACGATCCGGGATTGCCTGACCGAGGCGATGGATCTCGATGGATTGATCGCCCTGTTGGAGAAGATCGAGAGCGGCGCCATTACTTGCCTGGCGGTCGATACGCCGCTGCCCTCCGCCTTCTGCCATGAAATCTTGAACGCCAACCCCTATGCGTTTCTCGACGATGCACCGCTTGAAGAACGCCGGGCACGGGCGGTGGAGATGCGGCGTACCCTGCCGGCTGAATTGGCCGGTCAGATGGGCGCGCTGGACCAATCGGCCATCGATCAGGTTATTGAGGAATCCTGGCCCGTCGTGCGCGATGCGGAGGAGTTTCATGATGCGCTGCTGACTCTGGGCTGGGTGCCTTGCGCGCATAGGCCCGAGTGGGAGCGATGGGCACCATCGTTGGAGCAGGCCGGTCGTGTGGCGACCCTGTGGTGCGGTGAGGCGCAGTTGGGCTGGGTGGCGGCGGAGTCCCGCCACTACGGGAGTCTCCTGTTTCCTGAGGCTCGGATCGAGCCGGCAGTGGAGTCGCCGGAACCGCCCGAACACCTCGATCGTGAAGAGGTCCTGGACCGGGTGGTGTTGGGGTGGATGGAATCAGTCGGTCCCACGACGGCGCTGGAACTCTCCGAGACCCTGCATCTTCCCGAACAGGACATCGATGGATCGTTGTTAAGGCTCGAAGCGCAGGGTCATCTTCTGCGGGGCAGCTTCCGTGAGGCGTCAGGCGTCAAGCGTGAGGGGAAAGAATTATCACCTCATTCTTCACTCCTTACCCCTTACGAGTTTTGCCATCGCCGGTTGCTCGCCAGGATTCACCGATTGACGATCGGGCGGTTGCGCAAGGAGATCGAGCCGGTCTCCGCCGCGGAGTTCATGCAGTTCCTCTTCCAATGGCAACATGCTGCGCCTGGGGTGCGGTTGCACGGCGAGGCAGGACTCCTTGAAGTGGTGAAGCAGCTCGGAGGATTCGAAGCGGCTGCGTCGGCCTGGGAATCGCAACTCCTACGGGTCAGACTGGCCAAGTACGAGCCGGAGTGGCTGGATCGACTCTGCTTGAGCGGGGCCGTGATGTGGGGGCGCCTGACGCCGCATCCCCGATTGATGCAGGAATTGAATCCGGCGCCGGGGCGTCGAGTCGTTCCTACGCGGGTGGCGCCGGTGAGCCTCTTTGCCCGAGAAGATGCGCCGGTCTTGCTGGCTGCCGCCGGTGAAGAACTGGCGCGAGTGGATATGGCCGCCCGCCTCAGTGCATCGGCGCAGGCAGTCCGCCGTTGCCTGCAGGAACGCGGCGCGAGTTTCTTCAACGAGCTGCTGCACGCGACCCGCCTGCTGCCGTCTGAAGTGGAGGACGGTCTGTGGGAATTGGTGGCGGCCGGTCTGGTCACGGCGGATGGGTTCGACAACCTGCGCGCGCTCATCGACCCGCGACGGCGGCGCGCCGAGGGGCGTGATCGAAGCCGCCGGCCGCGCCACGTCGGTGGGCGCTGGTCGCTCCTCAGGCCGGCCGATGGCTCTCAGTCGGCGGCTGTCGGCCGGTCGGAACCTGTGGCTCGGCAATTGTTGCGCCGGTACGGCGTCGTGTTTCGCGACCTGTTGGGGCGGGAGTCGATGGTGTCGTCCTGGCGCGATTTGTTGGTCTGTTACCGCCGTCTTGAATCGACCGGGGAGATCCGGGGCGGCAGGTTCGTCGGTGGTTTCACGGGTGAACAGTTCGCGTTGCCGGAAGCGCTGGAATCGCTGCGGGCGCTCAAGAAGCGGCCTGGTGCCGCCGTCCAACAGGAGATCAAGATTTCCGCCGCCGATCCGCTGAATCTCGCCGGGCTCATGTTACCGGGGCCGCGCATCGCCGCCGTGCCGTCGAACTTCGTGGTCTTTCGGGACGGTTTGGTGATTCGCACGGTAGTGGGGCGCGAGTCGAACGATCGGCAGGAGCCGTCGATCGTCGAGGTGGGCCGGATCAGAACGTAGCGCATAGTCTGCAGCAGGCTGCGGAAAAACTCGGTAGTCGCAAACTATCGCGCTGCGGCCGGCAAGACGCCCGCTCCTGGTCAGACGAGCGAGGCAGGGATTGCGAGCAGCGGACAACGTGCTCCACGGAGCACCCGCTCGGTCGTGGTGCCGCGCAATATGTCCAACAGGCTGTCCTGGCCTTTCGTCGCCATCACGATCAAATCCACGTCGAATTCGTCGCCTGCCGCGAGAATCCATTCCACCGGATCACCCTTGCCGAACAACTGATTCCAGGTCCAATCCGCTTTCTGCGGAAGCACCAACTTATCGACGCCGGTCTCCTCTCCCGCATGGACCAGCGTCAAGGTGACGGGGGTCGTCGCCAGTTGCGAGACCAGCGAGCTTGCGGCATCGATGGCCGGCTGAGAGGGTGGATCGGTCGAGATCGGCAACAGGAGGCGATGGAGCGAGGTGTGGCCGGTATCGCGGGAGACAAAACCCTCCACGTGCGACGGCACGAACAGCGTCGTCACTTGCATCTCACGCGAGACCGGTTCCGCCACCGAATCGTGGAGCCAACGGCTCACCCCCTCGTGCTGATGCGTAGACAGCACCATCAGATCCGCCGGCGATGCCGTGAGATGGTGAATGATGGCCTGCTTGGCGTCGGCGGCCAAGGCGCGAACCTTTCTGACTCGGATGCCCAGCTTCGCCACGTCGCTTTTGGCACTCGATTCCGGAAGCAGGCCCCATTGCGCCAGGGTCGGGCGGATGCGGGGAAAGTCTTCGAATCCTTCCGGAGCGACGGCGGGATCCACATGCATGATCGTCAGTTCCGCGCGGTACACCAGCGCCAGTTTGAGCGCATGGGCGAAGGCGATCTGACTGTCCTTGGAAAAATCCGTAGGGTGGAAGATCCGTTGGATGGTCCCGGAATCAAGGGTGACGTTCATGGCGACATGGGTCTCCGGTGAAATGCTGTCGTCGGCCCTGACGGCTGCAGGCCGATCACTCGGACGTTCAGCGGCCTGTCGATTGCAACTGCCGTACAAGGTCGCCGGTCGAAGAATTTCCGGACCGGCTCCATCGGCTGTATGAGTCCTGGGCGAGGAGCGGAAACGTCTGGTCGTCGGTGCGGCCCATGAGCGTTTCCAGGGATGCCAGGTATTCGCCTTGCCCGCGCGCCAGGTCCTGTTCCAGGTTCCGGGCATTGTAGGCGGTGAAGGCGGCGACCTTGTGTTCCGGTTTCAACAGGCCGTCTTCATTCCACCAGATGCGTCCGGACGTCGAGGCCGTGATGTTGCTGGTCGTGTCGGTGATCTCTTGAGTCGTGCCCTTGAGAGTGCAGGCTGAGAACAGGAACAGGATAGACAAGCCGCCGAGCACTGCGATGGCCGGACAATGGTGCAGGATCATGGTGAGGCTCCTTTCGTGAGGAGAAGGGAATCTGGGGGCCAACTATACCATAGTACGGACGGGAATGAGCCGGAGGAGATATCGACCTCGCCATTCTGTCGTGAGGGGGCGGGCCTGTGGTCAGTTTGTCCACAAGCGCTGATACCATTTCTTTTCTTCACCGCTCGGCCATGACGCCAGGTTCATCGCCTTGCGGATCTCGCCGATGTTCCAGCCGGTCAAGGTCGCCAAGGTCTGCGCCTCCCTTTCATACCGTTCGCGGAGCTGCCGGCGATAGGCCGTGGCAGCGGGGCACTTGTCGGTACCGGTCCAGGGGTGTCGCAGGATGTAGCGGGCCTGGAAATGGACGCGATCGGAAGTTTCCTGGAACAGCAGGTCTTCGGGAAAATGTGCGGCGTCGTACCGTACGTGCAGGCGCGTGAGAAAGACGTGCTGCGCTTGGCCCTTGCCGTTCCCCACCCGTCCGTTGTCGTCCTGCCAGAAGACGCCCAGGCTGCGCAGTTCCTCGGCTGAGAGCGGATCTGCCGCGCAGGGGTCGCACCAGTTCATGTCCCAGGCATATTCCAGAAATACACCCCGCTCACTCTCGCGCGTTACCTGTTGTGTGAACAGGTCGCGGTAGAAGTCGCTGAACTTGTCTTTCACGTAAAGCGGGATTTCCTGCGCTTCCGGCACACGCACCGTGCGATAGTTCGTCGTCTCGACACGGCCCTGTTTCGTAAGGAAGTAGATGAACAGCTCCTGTGCGCCGTCGGCGTTCACGGTACCCAGGCGGATCGGCAGCATGAACTTGGGCGATTCGAAGGCGATCTGGAGCGGGCGGAGGTGCGTCAGGCCGAGCTTCGCCTGCTCGCCGAGATTCACCTTCGCCACGAAGAATTTCATGTGTTGTCTCAGATAACTGTGCAGCACCGATGCCGCGCCGTTCGGAATGCGGTAGCCGTTTTCAGACAGCCAGGTTTCAAGCCCGGCGCTCTCCTTGGCCGAGAGGATCAGGATGTCGTACTCGCCGACGGTATATTGCGCTTCGACCGTGACACCCAAGGCGCGGTCGCGTTCACGGCTCGCCGCCGCGGCCGGCGCCATATTCTTCATCGCGTCCATACTTTTTCTTTCCAGCAACTCATACCTCATGCAGGGATTCTCATCGAAGTATTCCACCAGCCTCGGGGCTGAATAGTCGGCCAGGTGTTTGAGTACCGCCGGATCGCCGACGTGGATCTGGTCCTTCTCCAGGACGGTCGGTACCGGCACCACCAGTACGAATTCTTTCACCTCGCCGCGAAAGTCATTCGCCATCGTGATGACCGTCTTGTTGTCGTGGCGTGCGACGGCCACTTCGGACGCCTTGTTGAAGAGTTTCGTGTCGGCCTTGCCGACGTAGAACCCGCAAAAGGCCGAAACGTCGCCGGTCCAGAAAATCAGACTCGTGAAGAGGGTCAGTGCAAGCACAAGCGCATTGGTCATGGGAACCTCCTTGGTGAAGGGACTGGTCGGCGCAACATGGGGGACGAGTCGTCCCATTGATGGGCGGGACCAGTCGTAACGGACAGCGGGACAAACATGGTCGAGCAGAGGAACCAGCGGGGCGCAGGCGATCAGGCCCCAGAGCGGGCCGTTGGGGCGGAACAGGCTGAACTGCACGTAGAGGGCAACGAACGCGACGATGAATGCGAAGACGATGCGGCCGGTTCGGGAATCCGGCGTCGTTTTTGGATCAGAGATCATGAAGAAGGCAAAGATCAGCAGTGCGCCGCTCTCTATCTGATGGAGCGGAATCGTGAGCGGATCCCCGAGCCAGAGGGCGCGTGTCACCAGTAGGCCGACGTAGAAGGTGAGAAAGGCCAGCGTGATATCGGCCCGCGCGGCGCGGGTGACCACGAGGCTGCCCAGGCAGGCGGTGAGAAAACCGAACCAGGCCACCTGCCCCCACTGTCCCGGCGAGATCCAGCCAAGCCCGCTTGTGATTATGACGACCAGGGCAAGGTTGGTGGGATTGAAGAGGTGTTTGTCCTTCCAACGGAGGACGAACTTGCTGCCGACGGCAAGGAACGAGGCGAGCGCTGCGACGACAAGATCGTTCGTGCGCAGCAGCAAACAGAGGGAGAGGGCCGAGATCAAGGCGCTGCGGGGATCGAACGAGGGAAGCTGTGTGAGGCGTGTCCCGGCATATTGGGTCAGCAGGGCCGTGCCGATTGTGAGGACCATCTGCCAGGGAGACACATCGAAGTGCAGCCACAGCAGGCCATAGAGCAATAGCATGCTCAAACTGGCGATTTGGTAGAGGCGGGGATCGAACGGTTTTGTCGGCTCGGCCGGTTGGGGATTGCTGTCTCCTTTGTCCATGGTGTCCTCCGTTCATTGGAGGATATGGCGCGAGGAGGGGAATCCTTTCACCGAATGATAGGAAGGCGAGGTAGCGGGCCTAGTCTCTTTGCTCGCGGAATGCGCGCCCTCAGAAGGAAGGGGACGGACGGACCAGGCGATCTCCTGTGTTCGTGCAACACGCGGTCTCGGGAAGGCCCTCGTTGGACATGCGCAGTGGGAGATCACCTAGTCCGCCCTCGGGAAGAACAGGAAGCCATAGACGTGTGAAGGAGAGCCTATGCCAGCCATCTCGCCGGAGATGGGTGATATCGGGAAAGGTTACAAATGGAGAAGCAGAGGGAGGTCAGGCGGACTTGATCCGAAGACTGACTGCTTCGGCGAAGTGTTTAAAATCGTCGAGGCGATGACGGCAGATCTGATACACGATGTTCCAGTCTATGAGCTGGTAGCTGTGGACAGCGATGTTTCTGAACCCGACCGATTTCGTCATTCGTTCAGCGAGGGTAGGCTTGAGGATCTTCAGGTCTTGGAGGATTTCGAAATTCTCCGCCATGGTGGAGGGTGGTCGCGCGTCGGTGTCGGCAATGACATGGGCTGCGAGGTCCACACAAAGTTGGACGGCTCGCTGGAGATTCAATGCGATGATGTCCTGCAAGTCGAGATCACGCGTCAGCTGGTCGGCAGATGGAGGTGTCTTGGCCGCGATCCGCTCGACGCAACGACGGAGGGATTCGAGCTTGGCCTCGATCAGATCCCGATCCATGCTTTTCTCCTGTCCGCAAGTATTCGGCGATAGTACGGCATGAAGTCGGCTTCATCATAGACCATCCGGCGGAGCAGGTCGGCATAACGCGTTCGGTCTTTGCAGAGGATCAGTTTCCCCTGCGTCAGGATTTGGTGAAGCAGCGGGCCATGCAGGTGATCGAGATCGATCAGATCTACCGGACGTCCGAATACCATGGCAAGGTCTTCGATCAGGTCTAGCCGAGCTTGTGGGGTGAGCGGCGTAGCGGCGGCGACGGCCAGGTCGAGGTCGCTGTCGAAGCGGGCGCGTCCTGTGGCCATCGAGCCGAAGAGAAAAGCCATGGTTATGGCAGAATGGTGAGCGAGGAGTTGTTCAATAGCGGGACGGACTTCGACTCGTTCATTCGGTGCGGGGTGGTTCATGGGGGAATTCTCGCTCATGCCCATCAGTTATCACGAATGGCGGGATGGCGCAAGGAGAGGGGAGGGGTGAGGCGACTGGTCCAAATGGAAACTCAAGACCAAAGAGGAGGGGCGCCGGGAGGAAGAGTTTCCGGCTGCATCGCAGGCTCATGTCCTTGCTCGACGCCGCGCTGTTCATGGTCGATCCGCGTGCGCCACGGCGGCTGGCGCAACGAGAATCTCAACGGCCTGTTGCGCCAATGCTTCCCTCGCGATCACATATTTATTTCATATGCTTGTCGATGAAGGGAATGATTTTTTCGGGAGAGCGCCCGAAATAATTATACCCATCCTTGAACCGCCGCGTGGTGTTCTCGATCCACAGCAGTTCCTTCTCCTTGCTGCCGAGCAGGTCGAAGGTCTTCTGCGCGTCTTCGGGATTGCGAGTCCAGCTATCTTTCAGAACTTGGACCATCAACACCGGCATCTTCACACTGGCGGCCCACAGGTGCGGGGTCATTTCGGCGGCAACAAACGCGCCCATCTTAAGTAGTTCCAGATCGATCAACTCTTGGTACTGCCTCACGCCCTGCAACTCCGAGAAGGCATCATAGATCGCCGCCATGGAGACGACCATGGGACTCACCATGCATCGCACGTTTTCAAACAGGTCGGGGCGGCGGTGAATGGCATGATATTGCGAGTTTCCTCCCATGCACTGACTGTAGAGGGCGACCTTCATCTTCGAGAGCGTCGGGTGGTTGTCTACAAATTTCTTGACGCCGACACAGTCGCGCCACTCCCATTGCCCGATGCCGCTCAGGCCGTTGTTGGCGGCGCTGCTGTTGCCGTGATTGCGGATGTCATAGGTGAGCACGTTGTAGCCTGCATCGGTCAGGTGCTTGTACTGGATCACGAAGTCGATCTCGACCGCATCATACATGCTCCACGGCTCACCCAGATGGCCGGGGAAGCCGGCGCGGCACATCGGCAGAGCGTGGTTAAAGATGACCAGCTTGTCGCTCGCGCCACCCTTGGCCGGGATGTACCAGGCTTCCAGCGGGGTGCCGTCATCTGACCGGATCACGAGATCGTACCACCCAGTCATCCCGTAATCATCGGGGGTCTTGAAGAGAAAGCTACGCAACGGCCGGACGATGTTGGCAATGTTTTTGACCTTGGCGTGATCTTCCTTTGAGATGGTCTTGAGTTGTTCCAAGGCCTTTTTCATTCTCTCTTTGGATATTCTGCCCATGATGTCACCTCATGTGTTGTTTAGTTTTAGTGGACGGAGTTACGAGCCAGATCAAGGAACGGGGCTGCCTACTCGTCGCACAGCCCCATCTTCCATCGACATGCGTGTCGCCTCGACGATGTGAGGATCCTCGCTCATCTGTCCTTAAAGATTTTCCTTGTAGAAAACCTCCAGTTTTTTCATAGCCTGATCCACATATTTCGGCTGGTCATATAGATCGTAGTGACTTGCACCAGCTACAACCAATAAATCCTTTTTCTTGGAGGCAGCCCGATTGAAGAGCTCATAGCCATCCCGATATGATCCGAACGCTCCTGGTTTATCGCCAATGATGATTTGCAAGGGCTGCGTCAGCAAATGTTCCGCCAGATGAAAGGCATCAAATCCCACTGCGGGTGCCAAACCGGAAAAGCGCAATTTGTTGGGCGAGCCCGGCTTCTGTCCTCGAGGTGTTTTGTAATAATCAATGGCTTCCGTGATATCGACATCCGTGATACCCGCCTTCTCTCTCTCTTCCTGCGAATTCGGGATATAGGTCGTTATCCTGGGTTCCGCACCGCGGGCTTCAGCCGTCTGTTGCTTGCCGATCGCTTCCAGCGTCTTGAGAGCCGCATCGGGAGACAAACCACCTTCACGCATGATTCTTCCGTAATTGGCAGCAACTATAGTCGCCACCGCTTTAAAACGATGTTCGGTCATCGCGGCATTGGCGGCATAGGCTCCCCCTCCACAAACTCCTACTACGCCGATTCGATCTTCATCGATATAATCGAGTGTTACAAGGTAATCGACAGCACAGCGAAAATCCTCGACGCGTGTGGCCGGATCCTCAAGATATTTTGGTTCACCGCCGCTATTCCCCTGGAATGATGCATCAAACGCAAGAGTCACATAGCCTCGTTCGGCGAGTTTCATGCCATAAATTTCTCCGGCTGTTTGCTCTTTGCAGCTACTGATCGGATGTGCACAAACAATCGCGGGATACTTCTTTTTCTGATCAAAATCCTTGGGAAAATGAAGATTGGCTGCCACATCCCAATTTCTGTTTTTGAATTTTACAGTTTTCATTGTTGAACTCCCTTCAGCCCACATTAAGGCGGGCGGTGATCATTGATGGTTTCGTTCGCCTACGCCGCGCACATCTATTTGCCACTTGTTGATGTCATCTTTGTACTCCTGAAAGCACAAAACAAGGTAGACCAATCCTGCGCATTTCTTGCCTAACAGTGTGTTGACAAACCCTCTTGCCTTCGGCGAGCCGTGTGGTACAACGGGGCGCCAACTGGAGGGGCACCCCGATGATGGGCACATCCGATCCGCAGCCAGCGATGTTCTATCACATCAATTTGGAGCAGTTCGTGACCGCCGATCATCCGATGCGGAGGATCCGGCCGTTGATCGACACCGAGCGGATTCGTCAGCTCTGTGCCCCGCTCTATGCGGACACCGGCCGCCCGTCGATTCCGCCGGAGCAACTGTTTCTGGCCCTCCTGGGCGGCTATCTGCTGGGCGTCACGTCGGAACGCGCCTTGGTGCGGGAGTTGACCGGTAATCTGGTGCTTCGCTGGTTTGTGGGCCTGGATTTGGACACCGCCCCGTGGGATCACTCGACGTTCTCGCAGAACCGGAAGCGGCGGTTTACTGAGAGCGGACTTCTCGAACAGCTGTTTGATGAGACCGTGGCCTTGGCCATCAAGCAGAAACTGGTCTCCCATCATACGACGCTCGATGGCACCCTGGTGCAGGCGAATGCCTCGCACAAGAGCTTCGTGCCGATCGAAGTGTTCCTGAAACCGGAGGAGTACAAGCAGCGGATCCGGTCGCTGGATCAGACACCGGATCAGGATCCGGGTAACCCCACCATCATGTTTCGCGGAGAGCCGCGCTCCAACCAGACGCATGTTTCGACGACGGACCCCGATGCCAAACTGGCCAACAAAGGGAATGGGACCGCGGCCATGGTGGGCTATACGGTGAACGGACTGATGGAGAACCGGCATCGGCTCTTGCTGGGGATCAATGTGGAATCGTTCCGGGGCCCCGCCTCGGAGACGGACGGTGGGCGCGACTGGATCGACACATTCCATCGGAAACATCGCCGGCGAATTCAGACAGTCGGGGCAGACAAAGGCTATTTTGCCAAGCCATTTTTAACGGCCCTCGTCACACGACGGATCACGCCACACATTGCCGCGAAGACCACAGGCCGAGAGCCCGTGCCTCAACGGGTGAGGCGGCTGAGCCGGACGGTGGGCTACCGCCTCTCGCAACGGGCGCGCAAGAAGATCGAAGAGCTGTGGGGCGAAGCGAAATGTTGGCACGGGTTCCGACGGTTTCGGCGCCGCGGGCTCCTGCAGGTCCGAGATGAGGCCTATCTGATGGGCTGGTTGCTCAATCTGAAGCGGCTGGCAAAACTGCTTCCATCTCCAGCCTAGTGGGTGAACCCACAGCGCCTGCGGCGTGGGAGTAAGCGGGAGATGGGGAGCAATGAGGGACGGTAACCATGAGAGACACACAACCCATCAATCACTGCAGTGAACTGATGAGTGCAACACCGCCGGTGGGTTTCAAAAACCACCGTTTGTCAACAGCCTGCTAATTGTCTGAGCGTTGCGAAAACTGGGTTGTGCAGTGAAGTGGGGGCTCGTAATATGAGGCGCTCGTAAAATTAGATCGGAGGCGTCAATGCGCAAGCAGGTGTTCGATCAGGCGTGTGAGAGTAACAGCATGGTGGTTGCGCTCGAAGCGTTGGCGCAGAGCATTGCCCGATGGACCGACAAGGGCGATCAACTCGTGACCGCGATCGCGGGCGTGTCATTGCATCGGCGGGATGCTCCCACGCAGCCGGCGAGCTACATGTACGAGCCGAGCCTCTGCCTGGTCGCACAAGGGGCCAAACGCGTGCTACTCGGAGACGACGGGTATGTGTACGACACTCACCATTTTTTGATCACGTCCGTGGATCTCCCCGCGGTTTGGCAGATCATCAAGGCGAGCCGGGAGAAGCCTTATCTGGGTCTCGTCTTGAAACTTGACCGAGGCGAGATGTCACAGTTGATGGCGGACAGCAATCTGCCTGCGCCGCATGCGCAGCCATCACGCCGTGGAATGGCGATTGGTAAAGTCACGTTGCCGCTGCTCACCGCCTTTCAGCGGTTGATCGATCTGCTTGCCGAACCACAGGATATTCCGATTCTTGCGCCGATCATCCAGCGGGAAATCGTGTACCGATTACTTGTGGGCGATCAAGGTGCACGTCTACGCCAGATGGCGTCGGCGGGAAGTCAGAGTCATCAGATCGCGCGGGCCGTTGATTGGTTGAAGAGTCACTTCACACAGCCGTTCCGAATCGAGGAACTCGCCAATCAAGTCAATATGAGCACCTCTACCTTCCACCATCATTTCCGAGCACTGACGGCCATGAGCCCGTTGCAGTACTAAAAATGGCTGCGTTTGAACGAAGCGCGGCGGTTGATGCTTACCGAACGTTCGGATGCTGCAACCGCGGCGCTTCAGGTCGGCTATGAAAGCCCCTCACAATTTAGCCGAGAGTACAGCCGTTCATTCGGCGCGCCGCCGTTACGCGATGTTACCAGCTTGCGCCACATGACTGGTTGAGGACGGCAGGCCGAAGGCTGTCCTTGTCAATAAAAAGGAATCTCAATCGCCATCTGAGCCGCGGGGGACGGGTCTCGGCTCACGACGTAGGTGGCCTGTTCCTGCAAGCCGGTCGGCTCGCCGGGAGAGACCGGTTCGATGAGAAGATCGGCTGAGAAGCGGTCGAGCATGGCGGCTTCCTGGATCGTCAGAGGACCGAAGGGTTTGGGAGAAAGTCGGATGGTGAGTGTGAGCGCTTCGTTCTCTGCCGGTGGAGGCAAGGGAATGTCGGTTCGTTGTCCGGCGAGAAGCTTGAGCGAGATCTTCCCTGTTTCCTGCTGAGGCCACCAGAGTCGAGCGCCGGAAGAGCCGACGGTCTTGAGGACTTGAAGATAGGCATCCTGAGTTGCCTCCACCGTGAGGCGCGCAGGTTCCGTCCTCTTGGCGGCGGTTGCTGCTGTCACCTCCCTTTCTTGCCCATCGCGTCCACGCACCACGAAACTATAGCGCAAACCTAGTGGCTTGGGTCTGGCTGCTGCGTCTGCCGCCTTGTGTTCGGCCACGGTCCGTTGATCGGAACGGTTCGCCTCGCCTCCATAAAACAATGCTCGAGCGCTCACGATCGGCGCGATCCCGGCTGCGGTAGGAGCGTTGGCTGGAGCTTGCAATGGGTGCGGTGCCGGGGTTGCAGCTGCCGGCGCAAGGCTCTTTTCGACTTGCCTCCGTGTTTCGTCTCGCTCGACTTGTTGCTTGGGCCGGTCCGGTGCGGAGTCTGAAGTTTCTTGCTCCTGTGGTGCGGTCGGTGCGACCTTCCTCTCTCTCTTGACGAGGTCGTCGGCCCTTCCCTCGTTCTTCGTCGAGGCATTCGACGATCCCACGTTTTCTTTGGCCTTCAGCTGAGGTTCAGTGTCGGACGGTCGTGCCGGTCTTAAAGGTTCAGATGCAGGGGTTGGCGGCGCGGCAGGCTTTGCCGCTTCGATAGCCGTCGATGGGGCTGCTCGATAGAGGCTCTCCTGATAAATCTTCGTGCCGAACGCGACGGCAAAGATGACGGCGGCGAGGCCGCCTGCGAAGGCGAGCCCTGCCGGACGTCCGAACCAACCGAGCCACGAGAGCCGGTTGTCCCTTGCGGATGTGCCCGGTGGCTTCAATTCCTCGAGCAAGCGGCGCCGTACGGCCGGATCGTTCAGCAGTTCTTTCAGCGCCTGTTCGTCTGCCAGGGTATCGAAGAGCCGTTGGTCCAGCAGGGCGGCATTGTAGAGCGCGTGACGTTCTTCCGGCGTCAACGTATCCGCCGCAAACCCGCCGAGTAATTTTTCTACATCGTGTTCAGACATCATTCCTTCTCTTTTGCACCCTTTTATCCAGGAGCGGCAGGCAGACTGGCTACTGCGCGCATCGGACGAGCACCGCTTTATCGTGCGCGTTCTGCGAGATGCGCGACGCGAGCAAGAACGAGCGTCACGTGTGCGCACGCCGGCGAGACGGTGAGCCGGCCGTGTCTTCAAAGGCCAGTCTGCCTGCCGCTCCCATCCTCACTCCCACTTTCCACCCAAGAGATTCAACAACTGCTTTCGACAGCGCAGATCCCACGTGTAGATCGTGTTGATCGAGGTCTGGCCCATGAGCCGTTGAATCTCAGGAAAACTGTTCCCCTCCAGCTTCAATTTGAACAACTCTCGGCAACGTTCTCCGAGCTGAGTGATGGCTGCCAACAATCGGTCCACCCGTTGCTTTTGATCCAGTTGCTGCGCCGGGTCGTCGCCGGGATCGGCAAGCGCAAGGTTCTCCACCGGTTCCTGATTATACTCGCCGTGCCGGAGGGACTTGCGATGGGCATCCAGCATCTTGAACCGCAGAACTTGAAAGGCCAACGGCACCAACTCAGTCACCTCGGTGATGCGTGCATACTTCTCGTGCAGCAGGACGAGGACCTCTTGCGTCAAGTCTTCTGCCGCTTCTCTCGATATCCGTGATGTCGCGAAGGAAAGGATCCTTGCGCGAAGATTGGTCAGTATCTGGTCTCGTTCCATGGACCTTAACGGATATTCTTCTCTTTTCCAACGAGACGATGTTCCACGCGTCGCTTGTGCCGCACAGACATCTCACGCTCCGGTTGCTTGCCGGCAAAGCGGCAGGATCGGCGGTTCATGCTTGTCATCGGCGGCCAGCGCGCGCAAGGCGCGATCGTGGCCTCGTCCCAGGAGGAGTTGTGCGGAAAGCGCTCCCACAAGGGCCAGGAACAGGTCCCATTGTGTATCCCACTGGTCTCCCTGGGTACCGAGGAACGCATCGGCGGCTTCCTCGGTCGCGAGGGCCATTCCCCATTCGAAGAGTTCGTAACAGGCGCTGAATGCCAGGCAGACCGAGGTGACCAGCCAGAATGCCCAAGGCCCCGCCTGTAACGGTGAACGGCGCAGGAGAATTTCTCTCACGACTATGGCCGGAACAAACCCCTGCATGAAGTGGCCGATCCGATCGAAATGGTTGCGGGCAAATCCGAACAGATCTTGCAGCCAGTATCCGAGGGGAACTTTCGCGTAGGTATAGTGTCCGCCGACGAGCAGGACGACGGCGTGCATGGCCAGCAACCGATAGGCGAGCGGCGTCAGGGGAAAGGTGCGAGCGGTGAGCAGCAGGATCGGAACGGCGAGGAGGACCGGCAACACTTCCAAAAACCACGTAAACCGATCGTGCGGCGCCAGGCCTGACGCGAGGAGCCCGACCACGACGAGCCCGATCAGCATCGTCCGTTCGCGTCCATGCATGAGTCACCCCCTCACCGCGCCAGGTTCAACCGTTCCATCGCGATGCGTTTGAGGGCGCGGAGATCTACTTTTCCCGTCCCCAGGATCGGCAGGGCCTCGACCTTGATGAAGTGGCTGCGCGCGGGGAGAAATAAATTGGGCAGGCCGCCGGCGGCCGCTTTGGCCAGGAGCTGTGGGACCATCCCTTCATCGAGCGTATGGAGGACAGCCAGCTGCTCGCCTTTCCGTTCATCCGGCACACCGGTGACGGCACAGATCTGGACCTCTTCGCCTGACGCCAGTTGGAGTGCATCTTCCACTTGCCGATGCGGGACCATTTCACCGCCGATCTTGGAAAAGCGCGACAGGCGATCGGTGATGGTGAGGAAGCCGTCGTCGTCGAGGGTCGCGATGTCGCCGGTGATGTACCAGCCGTCCCGGATGACTTGAGCCGTCAGGTCCTCGCGGCCCAGATACCCGTTCATCACGTTCGGCCCCTTCACGAGCAACATGCCGGGCGTACCGGGTGGGAGCGGGGTGAAGCTGTCCGGATCCACGATGCGGACGGAGACGCCGGGAAGCGGTTGTCCGACGGTCCCGCGACGGGAGGCCGGTTGGAAAAATCCGGCGGCGCGAAAATCCGGACAGTTCACGGCGATGACCGGGGCGCATTCGGTGACGCCATACCCTTCGATCGGCCGGATGCCGAACCGGTCTTCGAACGACTGGTAGAGGCGAAGCGGCAGCTTCTCGGCTCCCGTCAGGACGACCCGAAGGGAACTGAATTGCTCCGGCGTGCAGCGGCGTTGGTAGAGCTGTAAAAAAGTGGGCGTGCACACGAGAAACGTGAGCCGATGCGCGACGCAGAGTTCACCGATTGTCGCCACATCGAGCGGAGAGGGGTGGAACACCGTTGCCGCGCCGTTCAGCGTGACGAACCAGAACACCAGGTAGCCGAATGAGTGGAAGAGGGGAAGGATACCGAGAATGCGGTCGTGGGCGTCGAGGTGGAGCACCTGGGCCGCCCCCTGCGCGTTGGCATCGATGCTGAAATGGGAGAGCATCACGCCCTTCGGCTCGCCGGTACTGCCGCTGCTGAAGATGATGGTGGCCAGATCATCCATCGTGACGCTGGTGCGTTGGCCGCAGGCCAGTTCGATCAGGCGAAGGGGGGCGAATAGGGCCAGGGCGGCAGCCACGGCTTTCTGCGCTCCGCCGATCCCGGCGGCGATGTCTTCCAACCAGAGCACCGTCGGGCCGTCGGGGAGATCCAGCTTGGCCTTCTCCACGAACTTACGGCTGGTCACGATGGTACGGAGTTCTGCTTGGCGCACCGCCGATTCCAGACCTGCCTTGCCCACGGTGTAGTTGAGGTTCACGCTGGTGCGTCCTGCGAGCGTGGCTGCGACGTTGGTCAGGGCTCCTGCGACGGTGGGCGGCAACAACAGGCCGACATGTCGTTGATCCTGCCAGTGGGGGTTGAATATGCGGGCCAGGGCAATGGATCCGATCAGGGCTTGGAGGCAGGACACACGCGGCCTGGTGGCGTCGGCCATCGCGAGCCGGAAAGGATGGCGGCGCATGGCCCTGATGAACGCGCGGTGCAGCGGGCGCCGCTCGGGTTTCCGCCGACGCCAGGCTGCTTCGCCGAGTTCACGCACGTGGCGGCGAAGTTCGTGGGCGGGCGTGTCGGCGGGAACCGGCGCGCCGAACGAGACCGTGACGGGATAGGGGATGCGCTCCGGCCACTTGCTGAGAAACCGGCCGCCGACGAAACTGAAGATACTGCCCCAGACGCGGTCCAGGTGAACCGGCACGATCGGGACGTTTCGTCCCTTGACGATCCGCTCGAAGCCCCGGCGAAAGGAGAGGAGATTGCCGGTGCGGGTGATTTGACCCTCCGGAAAAATACAGACGATCTCGCCTGCGTCGAGCGTCTTGCCCGCTTCGCGCAAGGCCCGCAGGATGCCACGGAGGCCGCCGGACGAGGAGATAGGAATGACCTGCAGGGCCTTCATGAAGGGGTTGAACAGAGGGTGGTTGACATATTCGGCATCGACGACGAACCGGATGGGGCGATCCAGGCTGGCGATCAAGAGGAATCCGTCGATGAACGACACGTGGTTGGGAACCAACAAGGCGCCGCCCGTCATCGGCACGTGCTCATGTCCGACGATGCGGAGCCGGTAGAGGGTATTGGTCACCAGCACGAGGACCAGCCGGAGGAAGGTTTCCGGCATGAGCCACATCGCCCATGTCGTGCCGAGCGTGGTTGCGAGGGCCGTGGCCAGGAAGATGCCGACGGTAGAGAGGCCCAGGTTGGCCAGGACGCCGCCGCTCAGGGAACCCAATAGAATACCGGTGAAGACACAGATGTTCTCCAGGGCGATGACCGAGCCCCGCCGGTCATGCGGCGCACGCCATTGGATCAGGGCATTGATCGGAATGAAGATCAGCGCGCTCGATATCCCCAGCGCGATCATCAGCGCGAGGGTGCCGCTGAACGGTGGAATCCACCAGCCGAGGATCAACAGGAAGGTCGCGACGCCTGCCGCTCCCAATGGCACGAGGCCATATTCCACGCGGGAGCGGGAGAGCCGGCCGACGACCAGGGCGCCCAATCCGATGCCCACGGAGATCAGGGCCGAGGGCACCGTCGCCAGCGCGTCCGAGAGGCCCAGCACGGCCTTCGCGTAGACCAGTACGTTCTGAACGACAAGACTGGCAATGGTCCAGAAAAACACGGCACCGGTGATTGCGAGACGCAGCAGGCGGTCTGCTCGCAAGGCAGACAAGGCGCCCTGCAATGTATCGAAGAGGCCTCCGGCCGCCCGGGCGGGCGGAACCCTTGGGATCGACCAGGCTGCCGTCAGTCCGACCAGGGCGAGCAGGGCCAGGACGAACGGCGCGATCCAAACTCTCTCTCCTGCCCCGGCCAACAAGAACCCGCCGGCCGTCGTGCCGGTCAAGATGGCCAGGAAGGTCCACAGTTCCAGGACGCTGTTGCCGCGCGCGAGTTGTTCGTGCGGGAGCAGCTCGGGAAGGATGCCGTACTTGGCAGGACTGAAGATGGCACTGTGGACACCCATGCCGGCCAAGACGGCGAGTGCCCAGACACCGCCCGTCGGGTGCGCCAACAAGGCCAGGGTTGCAGCGGTCATGAGCAGGACTTCCACCGCCTTCATCGTGATAATGACGGTGCGCTTGCTGAGGCGGTCGGCAAAAAAACCGGACACGACCGACGTCAGGATCAGCGGTAAGGTGAAGACCACCATGGCGAGGGTGGTTTGGGACTGCGAGGCCGTTTCCAGCTCTTGTCCAGGCGACAGGGTGGCGGCGGCTGCCCTGATACCCAGGAGCGCGACCATGAATTTCCAGGCGTTGTCGTTGAAAGCGCCGCAGAACTGCGCGGTCAGCAGCCCACGCAACGGAAGACGAGCAGCTTGTGAGGAGTCGGGCTGTGGATCGATGGGCATCTCCTTTCAGCGGGTGTATCGGTTCTGTTTCTGGAGCGAGACTCTAGGAGTTTGTGACGCTTCCGGTTTTTTCGAGCCGCGGCCTTGCATCTGCCAGCAGCTCTTTCGCCTTGCAACGAAGGATTACTCGGACAGTCTCCTAGTCTGCCGAAACAGCCGGAATGACGCAATTATTTATCCTGTTTACCGTGGGGGATCGGGGCGGGGCTTTCAACCGGCAGTCCCTCCAGGGCCATGATCCGCAGGGCGTTGGTGGTGGGGCAGGGGCCGGGCCGCAAGCGGTAATCGAAGTGCAGCGCGCCTTCCGCCACGGTTTCCTGAAAATGCACGTTCGTCACGTTGGGAAGCTGTTGCTCCAATTCGGCCAATTCCAGGTCGTGGGTCGTGACCAGGCCGAACCCGTTGCCTCCCGCGAGTGCGGCAATGAGCGCGCGGCCTCCGATGAGCCGCTCCCGGTTGTTGGTGCCCTTGAAGACTTCGTCGATCAGCCACAGCACCGGCGGTCCCTGTTCATCCTGCGTGTCGTTCAAGATGGTCTTGAGTCGCTTCACTTCGGCATAGAAGAACGAGAGACCGCCGTCGAGGGAATCGTCCACGCGGATGCAACTGCCGATCCGCACGAGGGACCAGCGGAACGAGTCCGCACAGACCGGGCCTCCGGCCTGCGCCAGGCAGGTATTGATGCCGATGGTTCTGAGAAAGGTGCTCTTGCCGGACATGTTGGAGCCGGTCACCAGGAACATACGCCCTCGCCCTTGGAGCAGGGTTTCGTTGCCGACGCGGACCCCGGCGGGAATGAGCGGGTGCGCCAGGTTCTTCGCGTCGAGGATCGGCCTGTCGCCGTTGAGATGGCCGGCCACACCGGGCTGGTGCATCGAGGGCCAGGGATAGTCCGGCTGCAGGTAGGCGAAGGTCGCCAAGGAGATCGCGGCGTCCAGCTCCGCCAGCGTCTCGAACCAGAGCGGGGCGATGGAGGCGGTTCTATCCTGTAACTGTTGCAGGCGATAGGTGTGGTAGAGATCCCAGGGACCGACGGCATTGATGAGGTAGTGCACCAGGGGATGGGCCCGCACGCTGAGCCTGTTCATGATGGAAGCGGCCTGTTTGAGCGAGGCGGAAGGGCTGGTGTGCCGTTCCAGGAGCGGTCGGCAGAGCAGGGCCAGTTGCGGAGTGGACCGGTACGAGCGCCGTTCCACATAGCCGAGGACGGCGCTGAGCCGCTCCAGTTGCCGGTGCAGCGACTGGGCATGGTCGAAGATTTCTTCCGAGCGGCTGCGGACCGAGAGGAACAGGAAGGCGTACAGTCCGAACGACAGCATCCAATAGTTGCCGAGGCCGTACAACAGGTCGGCGAGCAGGAGTCCCGCCGTCGAGATTGCCAGCAGCGTTTCGATTAACAGCATGGGGATCAAGCCGGCATCGTCCACGCGCTTCTGAAGCACCGAGAGCAGGCGGCGGCCGTCGATATCGGCTTCATCGACCGACCGGGCTTCCAGCGACAATTGGTCTCTGAGGAGGAAGAGGGGAGCCAATTCACGGATGAGTGCCTGACGTGCGGACCATTGTGTGGGGTGAGGCGGTTGATCGAACAGCCACGAGGCGAGCCGCTCCTGTCCTTGCGATGAAATGGTGTTGTCGATCAGGTGCAGCAAGGAATGGGGGCCGGCCAGGTCGAGGTCCTTGGCATACCCATGCCGTTCCGGCACGGCGATAGGACGAAGCGGAATGTTCGGCCAGTCCAGGGTGATGCGAGCCACATGGGCTCGTTTGATTCCTTGCCACAGGCGGAGGCGATGCAAGCGGTCTTCGAGCCTGTTATGATACCAGGCCACGACGAGGAAGAGGATGAAGCAGGTTGCGAGTGCCGCGTTGCCGAGATTGGTCCAGCCCAGTTTGTGCGGAATGATGGAGCCGAGGAGTCCGACGGCAAAGATCACAAAACGCCAGGTCGTGAATCGTTCGCTGGCGCGGCTGCCCCTCGCATGCAGGCGATCAGCGCGGCGCAGGAGCCGCATCAGGCTACGTTCACGACTCGACGTGTTGTGCGATCGATTGTCCGGCGACATCGTACCGCTGACGATACTGATAGTCTGAGATGGCGTCAACCACCAAGGCAGATCATTCCGCCGGTCCCGATTCCTCCATGCCGGTGACGCGCGACTGGATTCAAGTCGATGTGGCGACCTCACTCGATGCGGGAGAACTGTTGGGTGTGTTGAACGATCCCGCTGTGACAGGTGCCTGGCAGGAGGAAGATTCGGTGCACCTTTACTGGCCCGGCGATCGCTGTGGGCCGGACACTTGGCAGGGGCTCCGGCTGGCGCTGACACGACTCGGCCATCCCGAACCGGCCTGCGCCATCACGATCAATCACCTGGCGGATCGGGATTGGAACGCCCAGTGGGCGAGCCTGGTGGAGCCGAGCAGGATCGGGCTGGTAGTCATCCGGCCGAGTTGGAAAGAGGCGGCGCTCAATCCCGGCGAGATCGAGTTGATCATCGATCCCAAGCAGGCGTTCGGCACGGGCCACCACGCGACCACGCAGCTGTTGATCGAATGGCTGCAGCAGGTCGTCACCCCCACCGATCGCGTGCTGGATGTGGGAACTGGGAGCGGAGTGTTGGCGATGGTGGCGTTGCGGTTCGGGGCTGCGACGGCGAAGGGTATCGATTTCGATCCGGTGGCGATCGCCTGCGCGCGCGACTATGCCCAGGTCAACGGATTCGACGGACGGCTGACCTTGGCGGTGGAGAATGTTCAAACGGAGCAGGCTCAAGATAGGTTCGAGCCGACCCTTGTCCTGGCGAATCTGGATCGACAGACCCTGTTGGATACTGCGGAGACGCTCTGCCGCTATGCGTCGGCCGGCGCGCGACTGCTGCTGTCCGGTCTGTTGGTCGAACAGCGTGGGGAGGTCGAAGCAGCCTATGCGTCCCAAGGGGTCTATGTGAAAGAGACGCGGGAACGAGACGGATGGATCGCCCTGGAGGCGATGGGGATGGAATCCTGCGAGGGAGGCCTCTGTTCCTGATGGGCCTCATTGCCCGATGGGCCTCATCGACCGACCGGTCCTCCCCCATGTGCACCAGGTGAGTCTGTCGGTCGGCGGCCTGCCGAAGCAGGCAGTGCCGTTTGCTCAGGTGACGGTCGAAGGAGTGACCGGTGATCGCCAGCGCAACCGGAAATATCATGGCGGGCCAGATCGGGCGGTCTGTCTTTTCTCACTGGAAGTGATCGAGTCCCTGCGCGCAGAAGGCCATGCGATCAGGCTCGGTTCGGCCGGCGAGAGCGTGACGCTGGCGGGACTCGATTGGACGTGCTTGAAGCCGGGCGACCGCCTCAGCATCGGGGATCGCGTGCAACTGGAGGTCATGAGTTACACCGAATCCTGCCGACAGAATGCGCGGTGGTTCAAGGGCGGAGATTACGAAAGGATCGCCCAGGAAAAGCATCCTGGCTGGAGCCGCCTCTATGCGCGGGTGTTTGTTGAAGGGCCGGTACGAATGGGCGATAGGGTGACGGTGGAAATGCTGAATGCTGAATGCTGAAAGACTTCCCCAATACCTAGGATTAAATATGAAGCGTGTCTTGGAGCCGGAACTGATGGATGACGTGGCACAGGCCTACGCCTATGCGAAGGCGGACTTTACCGAAGAGAACCAGGGGTTCGTCGATCGCTTTCGCGAATACTTTCCTGACTGGACCGGCAGCCATGTGGTCGATCTGGGGTGTGGTCCGGCAGATATTCCGATTCGTTTTCTCCGCGCCTTTCCTGGTGTGCGAGTGACTGCGGTGGATGCCAGCCGGCCCATGCTGGATCTGGCGGCAGAGGCCGTTGCCGGCGCCGGGTTGGCACAGAACATCACCCTTTGCTGTGAGCGATTTCAAACACTCGACTTGCCGGAGCAGGCCGATGCGTTGCTTTCCAACAGTCTTCTGCACCATGTGCCGAATCCGTTGCAGTTCTGGTTTCGCATCAAACAACTGGCGAAACCGGGAGCCTGTATTTTGGTGATGGATTTGCTGAGGCCGGAGTCTCCTGAAGCAGCCCAGGCCTTGGTGGACCATTATGCGGCCGACGAAGATCCGATCCTGAAACGAGATTTCTACAACTCGTTGCTGGCTGCGTTTACCGAGGATGAAGTCGCGGCGCAACTGGCCGAAATGAATCTGTCCCGACTCCTCATCGACGTCCCGGACGACCGGCATTGGGTCGTGGGCGGCATAATCCCCTAATCGACCTCGACTATGCACGCCTGTTTCCCCGCCCTGCTCATCTGCTCGTTGATCGCAGTTCTGACTCAGTCAATCGATGTTGCGTGGGGACAGCTCGAACGGTTGCGAAAGCCGCGATCGCTGCCCGAGACGCAGACTCTTCCCGAAGCCCCGATGGTTATGATCCCTGAAGGAGTCTTTGCCATGGGGGCAAATGGAACCGACGCGTTGGAGGATGAACGGCCTCAACATCAAGTGTGGGTCGATCGGTTTGAGATCGATCGCTACGAGGTGACCACCGGACACTATGCCGAATTTCTCGCCCTGACGAAGCGATCCGTGCCCTGGCAGTGGGAGGGGGTGGATCTGTCACAACATCGTGACCATCCGGTCATCGGAGTCAGCTGGTTCGATGCGGATGCCTATTGTCGCCGGCAAGGCAAACGTCTGCCGACAGAAGCCGAGTGGGAAAAGGCCGCGCGGGGAATCGATGGGCGGCTGTACCCATGGGGCAACCAAGTTCCTAGCGATGCGCTGGCGAATTTCGGACTCGGCGCGAGATTCAGCTACAGCCAAGTGCTGACGCCGGTCCAGCGCTATGAGGCCGGTGTCAGTCCCTATGGCCTCTACCAGATGGCAGGGAATGTCGGGGAATGGGTGGCCGATTGGTACGGGGCAAATTACTATGAATCCAGCCCGACAAGGAACCCGACTGGTCCCGACTCCGGATCATTTCGAGTGTTGCGTGGCGGTTCTTGGTCGGACTTGCCGAAGTATCTGCTCACCTATGGGCGGTTCAAGCTGCCGCCGGATACTCGGAACAGCTATACGGGATTCCGATGCGCGAGGACTCCCGGGCTCACCACTCCACCGTAAGCTGGGCGCCTACTGCGCCGCAGCTCACGGCCTGTCGTCTTTGTAGATTCACCCGAACAATTAAAACAGGCTCTTGCTGACCTCGTTGGATTTGGCGCTTTCATTGCCCGCCTTATCAAAGGCCGACACGGCAAAGAAATAGGTCGTGCCGACCGGCAGGTTCGGCACGGTGAAGGTGGTGCTGTTGGTGACTTCGAAGGGGCTGGCGAAGCCATAAACTCCTGATCGCGTCCCCACGTAGACCCGGTACCCTGCCAGATCGGTTTCGGTGTTGGCGTTCCAAGTGACCGTGGCATTGGCTACCTTCGGCGTCGACGTTGTCGGCGATGTACCGGCGATCGGTGGAGGTGCAGTCGGGCTCGGCGGTGGAGGTGGGGGTGTGGTGACCGTCGGTTGACTTGGTGATGTCGGTGCGGGAGGCGATGCAGATGCCGTTTGTCCGGAGGCGATCGTTAACGTGACCGGAATGCGAATGGTAGTGGCGATATTAGTTGGGCCAGAATCAACAATGTATACCACGCCGGAGTAGGTTCCGGCAGCGAGCCCGGCGGTCTGGGCTGTGATGACGACTTGATCCGTTTCAGTAGTAATGGTCTGGGTGCTGCCATAGGGCGGATTCATCCCGACCCACCCCTGATTGGTGCTGAGGGAATAGGTGCGCCGATCCGTCCCCGATTTGCTCAAGTTTAGGGTACCGACGGGGTTGGCGCTTGTCAGGCTCAGGGCAGCGGGGCTGACTTGGATCAGTCCGCCGGTGACCGTCGCCGGTGGCGGAGGCGGCGGTGTGGTTGCCGGTGGGGGCGGTGTCACGGCGACGGGCGGTGGGGGCGTGGCGGCAGGAGGAGTTGGCGGCGGGGGCGGGGGGGCCGAGGCCGTGGGCGTTGCGGCGACCGTCAATGTCACCGGGACCCGTACTACGGTGGTGGCGGAGTTATTCGGCCCATAATCGACGACATACACGACTCCGGAGTAGGTCCCGGCTGCCAGGCCGGCGGTCTGGGCCGTAATGACGACTTGATCCGTTTCAGTGGAAATGGTCAGGGTGCTGCCGTAGGGCGGATTCATCCCGACCCATCCTTGGTTGGTGCTGAGATAGTAGGAGCGGAGATCCGTTCCTGACTTCTTCAAACTTAAGGTACCGACGGGGTTGGCGCTTGTCAGGCTCAGGGCAGCGGGGCTGACTTGGATCAGTCCGCCGGTGACCGTCGCCGGTGGCGGAGGCGGCGGTGTGGTTGCCGGTGGGGGCGGTGTCACGGCGACGGGCGGTGGGGGCGTGGCGGCAGGAGGAGTTGGCGGCGGGGGCGGGGGGGCCGAGGCCGTGGGCGTTGCGGCGACCGTCAATGTCACCGGGACCCGTACTACGGTGGTGGCGGAGTTATTCGGCCCATAATCGACGACATACACGACTCCGGAGTAGGTCCCGGCTGCCAGGCCGGCGGTCTGGGCCGTAATGACGACTTGATCCGTTTCAGTGGAAATGGTCAGGGTGCTGCCGTAGGGCGGATTCATCCCGACCCATCCTTGGTTGGTGCTGAGATAGTAGGAGCGGAGATCCGTTCCTGACTTCTTCAAACTTAAGGTACCGACGGGGTTGGCGCTTGTCAGGCTCAGGGCAGCGGGGCTGACTTGGATCAGTCCGCCGGTGACCGTCGCCGGTGGCGGAGGCGGCGGTGTGGTTGCCGGTGGGGGCGGTGTCACGGCCACGGGCGGTGGGGGCGTGGCGGCAGGAGGAGTTGGCGGCGGGGGCGTGGCTACAGGGGGTGCCGGCGGAGGAGTCGATACCGTGGGGGTCGTCGTGACCGTCAAGGTGACTGGGACACGCAACACGTTCATGAAGTTATTCGGCCCATAATCGACGACGTATACGACGGCCGAGTAGGTCCCGGCCGCGAGGCCGGCGGTCCGGGCCGTGATCACCAATTGATCCGTTTCAGTGGTAATGGTATGGGTGCTGCCGTAGGGTGGATTCATCCAGACCCATCCCTGGTTGGTACTGAGGTAGTAGGTGTGTTGATCGGTACTCGATTTCCGGAGCGTGATGGTACCGGCGGCGGTTTTGCCCATCTGTGCCGTCAAGCTCAGCGCAAAGGGACTCGGCACAATGGGGGCGGTTCCGTACTCGCCGGCCTTGGCAACGGCGGCGGCAATGGCAGGTTGTTGCAGGAGGCTATAGGTCGTCGAGCTGTCTGCTGCCGCGGCGATCGGGATCATGACTGTTTGGAGCAGTGTGGAATACAAACAACCGGCAACACTCACCATCAACAAGCTCGTGGGAGTTTTCATGGTCTGACCTCCGGGGAAAAAGGCAAGATGGTGGATGAGCAACCGCCATGCCATCCGTTTGGTCATATCCGTGGCCAGAAAGCCGCGTCACAAGCCGTTTTGTCGGCGATCCACGTCTGACGTTTAAATTGCCGGGTGGCGTCGTGCAAGTTGGAGCAGACGCTGAAGGGGAAATCCTTCGTCGGCGCCTCTATGCGAAATGGATAAACACAGATATGGAGAAATCGTCTTGTCGGCTGTCCTTGTCGGCTGCGAGAGGCGGAGTAAGGTTGCGTTAGAGGGTCGAGTGTCGGGAAACCCAATCGGTGAGCAACGTCAGCATCCGTTGAAAATCAGAAGGGTTGGTAAACCGGTGGTCTGCCCCTGGGAGAATCTCCAGACGTTTGAGGCCTGGCAACGCGTCGAAGAGCCGCCGGCTTTGGTGGAGGGGAACATATTCGTCTTGATCACCCTGGACGATCAGGGTTGGTACGGTAATGGTTCGAGCCAGCTCGTAGGCGATCCGGTCGAGGCAGTCTTCGTAGAACGCATAATCGAGGGGAAGACGAGTCGGACCCCCATGGAGATCCGGGATCGTGCCGGTTCGTTCCCATTCCTGTAACCCATTCTCTCCAAGTTCCAGGCGAAGTTCCTCTCCGAAGTCGACGACGGGACATTTCAGTGCGAGGCAGGTCAGCGGCGGGATGGAGGCCCGGGTTGAGCTGTGTGTTCTGGTCCAGTCGGAGGCGGCGAGCAGTGAGACGAGACCGCCGAAGCTGGAACCGACCAGAGCCGGCCGACGATAACCACGACCGACCAGATAGTCCAAGGCCGCGAGCGCTTGGCCGACCGCGAGCGTCGTCGTCAATTTGGCGAAGGGCCCGTCGCTGTCGCCATGTCCGAAACAATCGAACCGAAAGGCGGCGATGCCTTGCTCGATCAACAGATCAGTCAGTGCCCGATTGCTCGTGCTGTTCTTGTGGGACAGAAAGCCGTGGCAGAGTACGGCAATGTGATCGGTTGCCTGGTTCGGTACGGCAAGGACGGCAGCGATGCGATGGCCGAGGGGGTCGTGAAAGGATAGCGTTTCTTCCATAGGATCGATGGGTACAGTAAGGTGCGATGTCGCGCGGCTAGCCTTTGGCGGCGCGTTCGTCGGTCGGGTATGTCCCGATCGCTTGCGTCATTTTTATCGTCATCACTAAGAGGTGAATCAGGAGCAACCCCAGACTGATCCCTGTTGCGGTATGGACCCAGAGCGAAGAAAGCGGGAAGTTCCAGGTCATCGACGCGACCAGTACGAGACCCAAGGTTCCAAAGCTGAGGGTGGATACCTGCAGCGCCCGCCAGCGATTCATGATTCGATCGAGACTTTCCCGATAGGGGGTCTGTTTCTTGTGGCTCGTGACCCGTTGGGCGGACAACAACGCGGGCAAGGCATAAGACAGCGCACCGACGGCCGCTTGCAGGAGAAATCCAATAAAGGCCGTGTGGGTGTATGCGACCAGGTGAAGGGTCCCGTAGGGCATCGCCGGGGGAGTCCACAAGGAATTGATGCCGACCGCCATGCCGATGAAAGTCATGATGAAAAAGAAAAACAGGCCCGTCATGAGGTGATCGACGGCGACGGAACCGGGCTGGCCTGCCTGGTTCCAGGTGCGGAAGAGATTCACGCTGCAGAGTCCCAATGTGATCAACAGACAGGTGCCGGCGACCAGTTGAATGTGGACCGAGGAGAGAAGAAAGCCCGTCAGCATCCCTGCAGCGACAGCTGGAAGCAGGAGCAACACTGCCTGGCTCAGGCCGGCTCTGTGCAACGGGCGGTGCAACAGGACAGGCACCGTCAGTTGGATCGTGCCGACGGTCGCGAGGCTGAAGAACAACAACAGGCCTGAGTGCAGATGGCCCAACCGGAGCATCCCATGCCAGGTGGGGAACCAGACTCCGGCGAGGAGTTCCCCAAGGACCAGGCAGCCGAACAGACCGGCCAAGGTCAACCCAAAGAAGAAGCCGGACAGAGGCGTCCAACCCGGACAGGTTCGAAGCGCCTTCATCATTTCGCGCGCCATGGGAAAAAAGAGAGCCATCAGCAAGAGTCCGGCGATGAGGGTCAGGTTGGCATCGCGCAACCCGGCACCGATAGCCAAGCCGAGGGCCGTGAGGTTCAAGCCGATGAACAGCCCGCGGTGCTTCCGCCGTTTGGCCTGATGGCCGGCCAATTCGACGGTGGTCAGTGCCAATCCGGCCGTCATCTGGAGCAGGCCTCCAACGAGGGCGCCATGGACATGCAGCAGGCGAAGGCCAGGAGGGAGCGGAGAGCCGCGCACGATGCCGAGAAAGGTGGCCAATCCCACCAGCGAGGTCAGCAGAAGCCAGCCCCATCCGACCAGGAGAAACGATAGCGGCGACCCGAGGCCTCGACTCATGGAGCTAGCCCTGATTCAGGAAATAGAAGTGGTTGGTGGGACCCTTGCCATGTCCGATGGCCAGACTATGTCTGATGGCTTCGGTGAGGTAGGTCTTGGCGGTTTGAACGGCGTCCGGGAGCGCCTTGCCGCGAGCCAGATGCGCCGCGATGGCCGAGGCGAAGGTGCAACCGGTGCCGTGAGTGTGCGGCGTGTCGATGAACTCGCCCTTGAAGATGTTGAAGAAGCGGCCGTCATAGAGGAGATCGGTTGCGCGATCGCCCGGCAGATGGCCTCCCTTAATGAGGACGTTGGCGCAGCCGAATTGATGGATGACCTTGGCGGCGCGGCGGGCATCGGCCAGCGAGGTGATGGCGATGCCAGAGAGTTGTTGGGCTTCGTGCAGGTTCGGGGTCACCAGCAAGGCCAGCGGAAACAGGTCCTTCTTCAGCCGGTCGATGGCGTCCGGCTTCAAGAGGGCCTGCCCGCCCTTGGCGACCATGACCGGATCCACCACGAGATTCTTGACCTGTTGTGGTTTCAACAGTTTCACCACGGTCGTGATGATGTCCGCCGACGACAACATGCCGATCTTGACTGCGGCGACATCAAAATCGTCGAAGATCGCATCGAGCTGGGCTGCGACGATCGAGGTGGGCAACTCGAACACGTCGGCGACCTCTTCCGTGTTCTGGGCCGTGATGGCCGTAATGACCGACATGGCATAGACGCCGTTGGCCGACATGGCCTTCAAGTCCGCCTGGATTCCTGCCCCGCCGCCAGAATCCGAACCCGCTATCGTCAAGACTTGTTTGATCATGCTGTTCCCTGTACCGAGGTTGCGGAGACGATTATGGTGTGGAGGTGACTGGTTCCTGCGTTGCAGGGGGTTCGGCACCGGTTGCCGGCGCTGCATCCAGTTTCAGCCCGTCCAGGATGACGAGGCGGTCCGGTCTGGGTGACGTTTCGTGGTAATGCAGACTGACGGTCCCCGGGGTCGGTCTGTCGTTCACCGGAAATGAGAGATTTGCGCGCTGCTGCTTCATGGGGTTCAGTTCCAGGCCGCGGGTACAGAGCCCTTCGCGACTCTGGGCGACATCCTGTTTCCATTGCTCACCCTGCTCGTTCTGCAAGTAGGTATCCAGCAACTGGCAGCCGATCTTCACCGGTTGGGGAGAACGGTTTTCAAACAGCAGGTCGAGCGCGATCCGGTCGTCCCGCCGGGTGATGCCGAGTACGCTGACTTTGTACTGGTCATTCTCGTGGCTATCCAGCACAGGGACGGTCGGCTCCGGCGCGGCGATCGTTGCGGCCGGTGGCGAGGCATCAGGTTGCTTGAGGAGAGCGGCGAGCGGTCCGGCCTTCGGGACGACCGCCCGTGCTGCGCCGACCGGATAGACCGTGTAGGGACCGATCAGTTTGGCCGTGACCTGGATTCCCTCGGGAATTTCCAGGTAGGCCCCGGTGACGAACAGGTCGGCCCTCAATGCCTTTGCGACCTTTTTGGCCGCCTTGGCCTGTGAGGCTTCCAAGTGGGTGAGCTGATGTTTCTTCATGGTGGCAGCCAGGAGTTTGTGATCGACCACTTTGAGTTCTCCCGCCACGAGCAAGTGCGTCGCCAGTTCTTCGGAGAGGAACCGTCCGATCGGCGTCACCTCCCCCTTGCTGTCGACGAAGTCCATCACCGCCAGCCGCCCTTTTTTCATCTTGATGGCTTCCGCCGCCACACCTTCGGCCAATTCCTTCAGGCTCTCCTCATATTTCGACGCAGCCTGGACGGAAGAGTGCCAGAGCACGATAAGAATAAGGAGGCACAGCAGGCGTGTCATCGATCGCTACTCACGGCCGAGTCAATAACCGCCCACATTATACTCAGGTGCTCGACGCTGTCCAGCCCGGCGCCATTCAAGGCGAGCGCGGGGGCATGAGGAGTTTTGCCGCGAGTCGTCCCACCGCGTACCCGATCGGCAATAGGAGGAGCAGGGTGATCGGCAGAAAGACATAGGCGAGCGCCCCTTGGGCATCGGGATGGAGGAGCACCGCAATGTGAGTCCAGCCTGCCAGGGCCAGCATGCCGAGCCATGCACAGGCGAGACCCAGCGTCCGGCGGTTCGCGATCAATGGGTCTTGGATCGAGGCAGTTCCCAGGTGAAGCAATATCACGACCGACAGGATGACGAAGGGAACCGCCGTCAGCACGCCAATGAGGAAAAGATTGTAGCCGGGAGCGAAGAGGTGCAGGGTGAAGGATCGCCAAGCCTGCGCAAACGGAATGTGTCGAACCGTCTTGTCGACCGCCAGTATGATGGCCCAAGGAAGCAGAAGGCCAATCACCGAACTGGCCCAGAACCCAACGCGGGTGAAGAGCCTGAATCGAGAGGACCGGTCTTGCACCATTTCGGTCATCGACGTTGTCCCTCTGCCGCCGATTCTGGGGATATTGCCGCGCTTGCCTCAATGGCCGCGAGCGCTTCCGCGACCGTCGTTCGAACGACCGGATCGGGATCTTCGAGCTGTTGCCGGAGGGCAGGAAGTGCTTCCTTCGCCGCCGGGCCCATCGCGCCGAGCGCTTCCACCGCCAGGTATCGAATGAAAGGCTGGTCATCCTGCAACAGCGCCATGACGGCCGGCAAGGCTGTACTTGCCGCTGGGCCTGATTGTGCGAGTTGGTGCAATGCATAGTCGCGCGCGGTCGGTTGGCCTGCCATCAGGCCCAGCGACCGGAGATGGGCTGCATCATCTGACCTCGGCCTATCCAAGGCGCTGCGGGCTAATGAGGCGATCGTCTTATTTTGATCGTCGAGGAGCGGAGTCAAGGCGGTCACGGCATCCTGTGACAAGGGGACCGTAAAGGCAAATTGGGCGACGGCCGTATGGCGGACCAGCGCCGAAGAATCCCGCAGGCCGTTCAGCAAGGCCGCCGCAATCGGCGCCGATGGAAGGCCGATGTTCGCCAGTGCCGTCAACCCGTTGCGTCGCACCAGGTCATCGGGGTCATGCGAGAGGGCCAGCAAGGCCGGCACGGTTGGTTTGGCCACAGGTCCGAGATTGGCGAGCACGGCGCCGGCCGTGCGGCGTTGCTGGACGTCGGGATCCTGGAGGCGCGGCGTAAAGTGGGCCATGACCTGACGGGCCGCCGTCAAGTCGATCGATTTGAGCGCCGCAGCCGCCGTGGTGTTGGCATGCTGGTTGCCGTCTTGCGTGGCTTGTGTGAGCAGCACCGGCACGGCCGCTTTTGCAGCCGGTCCGACCTGTCCCAATTGCTCCGCCGCAATGATGCGCGTCGAAGGGTCGTCGTCCTTGAGCAGCTCGATCAACGCCGGCACCGCCCGCGCGCCGGTCGAGAGCCAATACCACAGGCCAAGCAAACCGATGCACAGCACGAGTCCGCCCAGGTGCAGGCCGATTTCCCGTGAACTCAGGATGGTGGGCGATGGAGAGGACGTGGGCATAGGCGTGGTTGGTGAAACCTCAATCCGAATTGCACATGGTTCCAAGAGATCATGGCAGCAACGGGCCGGCGGAGCAATGGATCACTGTGGTGCAGGAGTCGAAAGCCGACAGGTCTGATTGGCCGAGGTTTCGATCTGGCCCGGCTGCCGAAGTCCCAAGCGGTGGCCAGGATCTGACACAGGCTGGGGACGTAAAGCCCTGAACGTTTGCGCCGCCGCTTCCGAACATGCTGAAGGTCATGTTGGCTTGCGTCCCCCGGCTTGAGGAGGTGTCGAAGAAGGCCGCGATGTCGGCGCCCAACAGCTTGTCGACCCTCAGCACCTGCGCCTCGTCATCGAGCGTGTGGGTGAAACGGATCGTTTGCTCATCGAACACCTGCTTCAGTCAAGCGCGTTCACCGACCATCAGTCCGTGCTTTTTCAACCAGGTGAGCCACAGCTTCGCGAACAGGGTCTGATACGGTAGGTTGCGAGATGGCATGGCGCAGCAGCCTTCTACAGCAATGGTCTTCACCAGGCAAGAGTAGGGAAGGACAGGCTGGGGGATTAGGGTTGTCAAAGATCAGGAGAGAGCCGGCTGCTGTTCGAAGGTCATGCCGTTGAGGTCGTGTAAGAGGCGAGGTTCGGCAAGGCCTGCGTCGCTGAGCTGTCCGGTCCAGAGGCGGCCGGCCTCGCCCCAGACCAGCCTAGTGCCATCCAGATCCGCCCATTCCCCACCCGGCTGTTTCAGGCAAAGGTCGGATTGTGTCCGGATGAGCTCATGCTCGTCCCAATAGCAGCCTTTGCCGGGAGGGCTACCAACCTGTGCATGGGCGTATTTCCGCAATAGCCAGCCGTTCCCAAGTGGTTTCTCGAAGATGTCGCATTGATCCGTGATGCCCGCCGAGAGGTAATCGTTGAGCATCCAGCCGTCTCGAAGCAGGCGCGGATAATAGATGCTGAGACATTCACCGCCTTTTCCGCCGGACGGCCGATACCTCTCATCGCGCCGCAGTCGGGTCTCATCCCGGTCGTTTCCGTGGCACCCGTTGAGCCAATATCGGCTGTTGTCGATGAAGAGGCCTCCGCCGTTCCAGCAATCCCCCTTGGGAAAGAAGGCTGAGGCTTTCAGGTAGGGCGTGCGAGCGATCGCCGACCAGGACCCCCTCGACGGACTGTGCCACTTGCCGTCCATTGCGAAGTAGATGAAATGCTTGCCGTCCGGCGAGAGATCGCAGCGCCGCTCATAGATCCGACCCTTGAACCATTGGCCAAGTGTGAACTCGTCGGTGTGGCGATCCCAAAGTATCGTACAAACCCGGCGCGATGGCCCCCGGCGGATGATCAGTCCGATCGGCGCCTCCCGCGCCAGGAGTACATGAAGTCTTGCCGGGAAGGATGGCATGATGAGAAGTGTAGCAGAGGAACGCCGGTGGTTATGAGGAACCGCGCTCCCATCCTCGCCTCCACTACAGGGAAATTTCATGCATAACCTAGGTGTTTCCCTTGTAGCCTATGGCCGATGGCAGGACTAGGATGAAAAGTAGGACAACCAGGAATGAAGGAGGTCTTTATGCCGGTTTACTTCCTCATCGCCTTGACGATCCTGTTTTGCGCCATTGCTGTCTGGGCCTCTGTCACCCAGGAGAGTGATCCCATGATGGGTGAAGACGAGCCAGATTGGGATGTCGAACCGCTCAATCAGCAAGAAGAATACCGCAAGGCCAGTTGAGCGTGTGGGTAGGGTGCTGTTCGGGCACGTCAGGCACTACCCGCGTCAGCCCTCACACCCCTAAATAGACGGGAACGAGTGTATCGACTGTTTGGTGTGTCTGCGAGACCTCTCCTATGATTGAGCAGAAAAGATTCTCGACTCAAAGTCTCAATATGAACCTTTGTCACTATCCACCGCGTGCCGTCTTTTTGAGAAGCAAACGAATCATTGCGAACATTCGGTGGAACAGGTAATCCACTTGCTCGCTGGTATCAATTGGTGCTCTGTTGGTTTCGCTATGTCGAATCCTAAAGTTGTTTCCCGTTTCAGTTAGGTCACGCGCTTCTTCTTCCAGCAAGCGCCGAAAGGTTGGTTCCGAAGCAGCTTTGTCTAAAAGGAGTGAAACGGAAGTTCGTTTATCGGCGTGCTCCAGAGTTTTTAGCCTTTCCCAAGCATCCCAAAGCTTTTCTAAAGAGTCTCTGCGGTTAGTCAAATCTGGGTCAAGGTACTTCGATCTCGCAGTTTCGAGAAGTGAATTGAGATCGTTGTCTCCTGTTCGGAACTGGGCTGAGTGGAGCGTCTCTCTTATCCCTTCAGGAGCCAGACGCGTTATTGCACCTTCTTCACTTAGTTCGAAGGCAATTCCATTTCTGGCGAAGACTAGATTGATATCCTCGCGGAGAGAATCCTGACCTTTTTGCTGATTGAAGTCCAGATGGTAGTGTTTGTAGAAGGAATGATAGCTATGTTGTACGGGTTTTCCTGTGCTCTTAAAACAGAATTCAATTAGGTCAAGCACTGCCAGCTTAGGTGGAAGCGCTTGTGGATTAAGTGGCCAGTCAATGTCGGGAATATGTCCTTTTTGAGCCAACGAAAAGTCACTTTCTGAACATCCACAAGCAACTTGCCCGTCTGGACATGTGGCTGGAAACCGAAAGCCAAATGATCCATCTTCTAGTCGAGAGTTAATTGCTGCAACAATGCCGCCCCATGCAGGCTGGGAAATTTCCTCGCTTGTTCGTGGTCTCGGTCCAGATTCTCGGTCGCTAAAATACTGCTGTGGCATACATTTTCACCAATAGCATGTGAATGACAAAACGTAGGCATTGATCGGAATCATCGTTTCACCGCCGCAATTTCCTCAACTTTTCCCATTCCAGCTCAGTGGACGTGCGCCTGGCGGGCGGAGAGGGGAGGTCTCGGAGCGCCATCAAAGCGGAGGCAGCATTCTCGATTGGACTGGGCGGGCTGTTCTGCTGCAGCAGATGGTGTCTCCTGTTCGAAGCTCTGTTCGCGCGTGGCGCTGAACAGAGCAAGTTGAGGCACCAAGGCCCGCTCAGCACTCGTCGCTGCCAAAGCTTTGGTCTCAGGCGCGAAGAGATCTCCCACTACGCCCGCCTCTTCACACCGGCCACTTCTCTTCGGTCCAGGCCATCTCCCAAAACATCCACTCATATTTAGAACTGATCAAGAAGGCCTGCTCCATCCGTTTCTTTTCCTCGTGCCCCGTAGTCCGTGCCCAGGTATCGATCCTGGCCCGCATCCATTCCTGTACCGCTTCGAATTCGGGCGAGGCATAGAGAAGCAACCAGTCTCGGTAGGGATGTTTGGCCGGGGGCGCGCCGTGCTTGAGGAGGTGTTTGCCGACGACGCAGTAGATCCAAGCACAGGGGAGGGCGACAACGGCGATCTCCGTGGCGGTACCGCCCTGGGCGACGGCGAGCATGTGGCGGGTATAGGCATAGTTGGTGGGAGCCATCGGTTCGTTCAGCATGTCTTGCGGCGAGAGTTTCCAACGCTTGCCGTAATTCTCGTGGAGGCTGCGCTCGACCGTGATGGTGTCTTCGGCCAGCTTGGCAAAGCGCAGTCCCGATTCGGAGTCCGGTGCGCGCAAGGAACCGGCGGCGAAGACGCGGGCCAACTCGGCGAGGAAGCGGGCATCCTGCAGGATGTAGTAACGAAACTTGCGCTCCGACAACGTGCCCTTGCCGAGCGCGAGTACGAACGGGTGAGTCAGCTGCGCGTCCCACACGGGCTGGGCCAGTTTGCGAAGATGGTTCGAAAACGACATGCAAGGTCCTCCTTCGTCGGCGTCCCGCGTATCTCGTCGCTCGTGAATCGTATCTCGCGAACAACTATAGAGAAAAAATCATTCCCGTTTGCGCTTCACGAACGACGTGTCACGCCCGCGGCGCCCAGGGGCGGGGCAGTTGGTTGATGCCGTCCAGCGCCGCGACCCGATAACATTCCGCCAACGTCGGATAATTGAAGACCGTATCCATGAAGTAGTCGATTTGTCCATGGTAGGCCATGACGGTCTGGCCGATGTGGATGAGCTCCGTGGCCCCGTCGCCGATCGCATGGACGCCCAGCAGCTCGCGTGTTTTGTTGTGGAAGAGGAGTTTCAACATGCCGATGTCGTCCCCGATGATCTGTCCGCGGGCGATCTCCCGGTAGCGGGCGATGCCGACGGCATAGGGGATGCCGTTTTTCGTGAGATCGTCTTCGTTGCGGCCGACCATGGAGATTTCGGGAATCGAATAGATGCCGTAGGGCATCAACTCCGACTGGGTGGTGCAGGGAATGCCGAAGGCATGGCAGGCGGCATGGCGGCCCTGCTGCATGGAGGTGGAGGCCAGCGAGGGGAACCCGATGATGTCGCCGGCGGCATAAATATGAGGCACGGCGGTCTGGAAGTGTTCGTTGACTTTAAGGCGGCCTCGGTCGTCGGCGCTCAGGCCGACGGCTTCCAGGTTGAGCGCGGGGCTCGCGCCGATGCGGCCGACCGAATAGAGCACGGTGGTGGCGCCGATTTCCTTGCCGCTCTTGAGCCGAACGACGACTTGCTGTTCCGCCCGTGGCTCCACGGAGACGACTTCCTCGTTGAACCGTAATGTCACCCCGATGCTGCGCATCTGGTACTGCAGCGCCTCGATGATTTCGGTGTCGACGAATTCGAGCAGGCGAGGCCGCCGTTCGATCAAGGTGACATGGATGCCCATCATGGCCAGGATCGAGGCATATTCGGTACCGATCACGCCGCCGCCGATGATCGTGATGGATTTGGGGAGCTGTTTGAGGACCAATATCCCGTCCGTATCGATGATGGATTGGTCGTCGAACGGGATATGGGTCGGCCTGGCCGGGATGGTCCCGCAGGCGATGACGATGAAGTCGGCCGTATGTTCGTGGTGGTCGTCGGAACCTTCGATGCGCAGGCGGTGCGGGTCCACGAAGCTCGCCGTGCCGAAAAACATTTCGACATTGTTGCGGGCCATCTGATTCTGGATGATCTCGATCTCCCGCTTGATGACGTGGTTGGAACGGAAGCTGAGGTCGTCCATCGTGATGTCCTGTTTGACGCGGTAACTGGCGCCGTACAGGTTGCGTTGATGGAAGCCGGAGAGGTAGAGCACGGCTTCGCGGAGAGATTTGCTGGGGATGGTGCCGGTATTGGTGCAGACGCCGCCGACGACCTGCTTGCGTTCGACGATGCCGACTTTTTTGCCCAGCTTGGCCGCCTGGATGGCGGCTTTCTGGCCGGCCGGGCCGGTGCCGATGACGAGCAGATCGTAATGCGCCATTTCGCCTCTTTATGGTGGCAGCCGATGTCCTCGCCCGGCCTGGCCGTTCTCAAGGACCGTAATACGTGAATCGTGAAGCGTCTCTCATCGGAGCCCGAAGCGGAGAGCGACCGGCTGATGGTACGGGCAAGGCGAGGATTCCGTCCTCATTCTTCGGCTAAGGTTGTGCCCCCTGCGCCAGAGGTTCTTTGACGAGATACGAACGACTCTTCACGGTGGACGCTGACCTCAACTGGCCGTGACGAGTGAGCGCGCGAATCGAAAGGCCTCCTCCAGATCCGGTAGTTGCGCCAACTCGGGGGTGATTTGGAGGTAGCGGACCCTGTTGTCCTTGTCCACCACCATCACCGCGCGGCTCAGGAGATGGGGGTCTTTGAGCAACAGCCCGTGGGCCTTGCCGAAATCGGCGGCGCGAAAATCGGAGAGGAAGGTCACGTTGGCGATCTTCGCCTCTTCCGCGAAACGCTTTTGGGCGAAGGGGGTGTCGATGCTGACGGTGATGAGTTCCACCATCCGGTCCAGACCCTTGTTCTTCTCGCTCAGATAGTGGGTTTGTTGCTCACAGACCTTGGTGTCGAGGGACGGGACGATGCTGATGATGCGCACCTTTCCCTTCCCCTTGGTCTCGTTGATGTTGACCATCGACAAGTCCGTTTGCACGAGCTTCACGTCCCGCAGGCTGTCGCCGACCTTGATGCCCATGCCGGAGAGCATCAACGGTTTGCCTTGAAACAGGATGTTGTTGCCCTCGCCCGATGCCGCGCTGCCGTTGGCGACGGGGAGGTCTTTATAGGAAAAGTCCGGTCGGCCTGGATCGGGCAAGCTCCCGCACCCGCTGATCCCCAGGCAGACCAAGGCGATCATGAGGCAGGGAAGCGTGGGGGAACTTATCGCACGGGATTGAATCGGTGACATGGAGCGTCTCCCTCGATGAACGGATGGCGGTGAATCTTTCCCCGCCACTCTATGGATGCGCCGGCCCTCTGTCAAGGTTGTAGAAAGTCGATGAGGTGCCGGTTGACCACCTGCGGCTGTTCCCATTGGGGGATGTGGCCCGCGTCGGGAATCACGATCAGCCGAGACCCTGGAATGGCGGCTTGGAGGTCGCGGCCGACCGAGGGCGGGAAGAGCCGATCATGTTCGCCCCAAAGAATCAACGTGGCGTGCCGGATCTCCTTGAGCCTGGTGGCATAGTCTCGTTCCCACAGGGGCAGGCTGTCCCGGATCGACAGGAGGGGACCGATCAGGTTTGCCCGCTGTCGATTCCGGTTGGAGCGGTCGAGGACCGCCGGTGTCAACAGGGTCTGGTCGTAAACGATTTCTTTCAGCACGGCCTCCATCGTACGGCTGCCGAACAGCCAAGCGCCGAAACGGGCCAGCCAAACCGGCATATGCGTATCAACCGCCCGTCGCATCAGCGGGCTGGCCAGACGTTCGCGTACATGGTCGGGCAAGCCGTCGATCAAAACCAGCCGATCGACCAACTCCGGGTGGGTCAAGGCCATGCCGATCGCCACGCCGCCTCCCATGGAATTGCCGACCAGCGTGGCGGTTGGGAGGCCGAGCCTGTCCATGAGCCCCCGTACGGATTCGATCAGCTCCTCCGGTCGATAGTCGAGGTTCGGCTTGTCCGAGAGGCCGGATCCGATCAGATCGGGCGTAATGACGCGGAAGTGTGCGGCGAGGGGCATTTGCTGATATTCCCATTGCCACATCGATCCGCCGTAGCCATGGATCAGGATGAGCGGCGGGCCTTGGCCATGGTCCAGATAGGCGATGCGATGGCCGTTGACGGAGGCGATCTTGACGGGAAATCGCTGGATGGCGTCGAACCAGGGAGGCATCTCCGGAGTGGCTGCGCAGCCGGTCATGAGGATACTCGCGAGACAGCAGGCAGCCACGTGATCGGGTGCAACGGCCGTGAACCGGACGAGCCACGCCGGAAGCCGCACCGTCTACTCCAACTGAATGACGGTTTCGTCGGTCTTGACGTTGTCTCCCTCGGCGACGAGAATGGCGACCACCCGTCCGTCCATGGGAGCAGGGACCTGGCTCTCCATTTTCATCGCTTCGATGATCAAGAGCGGATCGCCCGTCTTGACCTGGCTGCCCTCCGTCACCAGTACCTTCACGACGCGGCCCGGCATGGGAGGCGCCACGTCGCCCGGTTTGGTGGGGCGTGGCCGCTTGGGTTTGGCCGTGCTGCCGGTCTCTGGTGCTTCTGGCACGCCCGCGAGGACTTCCTGCAGGGGTTCCAGCGAGACTTCCTGCAGCCGGTCGTTGACGCGGATGTAGTAGGGCTTGCGGCCGTCGGTCTTACGGCCGGAGCCGGAGACGACGACATGGTACGTTTCGCCGTGGACCGAGATGTTGAATTCCGCCGGGGCCAGGTGCAGCTCGTGCGCAACGGCGGGGCCTTTGGCCTCGGAGGGCTCCAGCGGTTCCGGCCGTAGTTCGCCGCGTTCCCGCGCCTCGAAGAAATCCCTGGCGATCGCCGGGAACAGGGCGAACGAGAGCTGGTCCTCCGGCGTGGTCGCCGTTTCCGGCATTTCCGTCCTGAGCTTGTCGAACTCCGGCTCCAACCGGTCGGCCGGCCGGCCCTTCACCGGTTCCTCGTCGCCGATGGCCCGCGCCATGATTTCTTTGTCGAGGGGACCAGGGGCGCGCCCGTAGAGCCCCAAAAAGTAATTCTTGGTTTCGGTGGTGATGACCTTGTACCGCTCGCCCTGTTCCCCGGTCAGCACATTGAGGGTGGCCTGGGTGCCGACGATCTGGCTGGTCGGCGTCACGAGCGGCGGATAACCCATCTCCTTGCGCACGCGAGGCACTTCGTCGAGCACTTCCTTCATCCGATCGATCGCATTCTGTTCGGCCAGCTGCGCGGCGAGATTCGAGAGCATGCCGCCGGGAATCTGCGACGTGAGGATCTCGGCATCCACGCCGGTGAAGTCGCTTTCAAACTGCCGGTATTTTCGCCGCACGTCGCGGAAGTGTTCGGTGATCGGCTCGAATTGCCGCAGATCCAACCCCGTGTCGTAGGGCGTGTTGCGCAGGCTGGCGATCAAGGTTTCGGTCGGCGGGTGGGAGGTGCCGCCTGCCAGCGGAGAGACCGACGTGTCCAGCATGTCGAGTCCACCCAGCACCGCCATCAATGCCGACATCGAGGCCATCCCGGAGGTGTAGTGGGTATGGAGATGGATGGGGACCTTCACGGCGGCCTTGAGCCGGCGGATCAGTGTGTAGGCATCGAGCGGTGCGAGCAGGCCGGCCATGTCCTTGATGCAGAGGGTATCGGTGCCCAGGTCTTCCAGCTGTTTGGCCATCGACACGAACCGGTCGATGCTGTGGACCGGGCTCACGGTATAGCAGATCGTCGCTTCCACATGTTTGCCGCAGGCCTGGACTTCGCGAATGGCACGGTCGAGGTTGCGGACGTCGTTGAGCGCATCGAAAATGCGGAAGACGTCGATCCCGTTGGCCGCCGACCGTTCGATGAATTTGTCGAGCACGTCGTCGGCATAGTGCCGATACCCCACGAGGTTTTGTCCGCGCAGCAACATCTGCAGTCTGGTGTTCGGCATCGCCTCGCGCAGGGCGCGGAGCCGCTCCCAGGGATCTTCCTTGAGGAAGCGGAGACAGGTATCGAAGGTGGCGCCGCCCCAGACCTCCAGGGACCAATAGCCGACGGCGTCGAGCTTCTGGGCGACGGGCAGCATGTCTTCCGTCCGCATGCGCGTCGCCAGCAACGACTGATGCCCGTCGCGGAAGGCGACGTCGGTCAACAGCAGCTTCTTCGCCGGAGCCGGCTCCAGGTGAAACCCCGGTTTCGCCGGACGCAGGTTCCGGACGGCGCGCGAGGCGGTCGGCCGGGCGGTTTTTGCGGAAGCCTTCTTAGAGGGAGTGTTCTTGGGAACGGCTTTCTTCGTCTTCTTCGTTGCCATACTGCGGCCTCGGGCGGCGGATCCGCTTACGTCACAGGGTTGAGGTGGTGCTTGCCTGGTGGCTGGGAGGTCAGAGTCCTTCGTAGGCGGCGATCGCTGCAGAAATCGCCAACACCAGGTCCTCGGGCTCCTCGGATTCTTCGTATTGATACAGGTCCGGGTGGGTGTCCAGATAGGACGTATCGAATCGGCCGGCCTGAAAATCCTGTTCCATCATAATGTTCTTCATGAAGGGAATCGTCGTCTTCACCCCGCGCAGAACATACTCTTCCAGCGAGCGACGCATGCGGCTGACGGTTTCTTCCCAGGTGCGCCCGCGGACGGTGAGTTTCGCCAACAGCGCGTCGTAGTAGGGCGGGATGGTGTAGTCCTTATAGACCGCCCCGTCGATGCGGACGCCGATGCCGCCGGGCGAGAGATAGGCCGTCACCGTGCCGGTGCAGGGCATGAAGTTGTTGCGCGGGTCCTCGGCATTGATGCGGCATTGGATCGCATGGCCCTGCAGCGTCACGTCCTTCTGGCGGATCTCCAGCGGCTTGCCGGCGGCGATGGAGATTTGATTGCGGACGATGTCGATGGCCGTGATCTGCTCCGTGACCGTATGTTCGACCTGGAGCCGCGGGTTCATTTCGATGAAGTAGAAGCGGCCTTCGTGGTCCAACAGAAACTCGACCGTGCCGGCATTGTCGTATTGCACCGCCTTGGCGATGGCGATGGCGGCCTCGCCCATCTGGGCGCGCAGTTTCGACGTCAGCACCAGCGAGGGGGCGATTTCGATCAGTTTCTGGTGCCGCCGCTGGATGGAACAGTCCCGTTCGCCCAGGTGGATGGTGTTGCCGTGCTTGTCGGCCAGGATCTGAAACTCGATGTGGTGTGGACGCTCGATGAACTTCTCGATGAAGACGCTGCCGTCGCCGAAGGCCGCCTGCGCTTCCCGTGAGGCGACCTCCATGTTATCGCGCAGCTCCTGATCCGATCGCACCAGCCGGAGCCCGCGTCCGCCGCCTCCGGCGCTGGCCTTGATCATGACCGGGTAGCCGATACCGTGGGCGAACGCGAGGGCCTCCTCGACGGTCGTCACGCCGCCTTCGGTGCCGGGGACGATCGGGACGCCCGCCTGTTTGGCGATCTCCCGCGCCTTGACCTTGCTGCCCATGAGGAGAATGGCCTGCGGAGAGGGGCCGATGAACGTAATACCGGACGCCTCGCAGAGCTGGGCGAATTTGGCGTTTTCCGAGAGGAACCCGTACCCGGGATGGATCGCATCGGCGCCGATGCGTTTGGCGATCTCCACGATCTGCTTCATGTCGAGGAAACCTTTGACGGGTCCGGGGCCTACGAGGTAGGACTCGTCGGCCTTCTTGACGTAGATGCCGGAGGAATCCGCATCGGAATAGATCGCCGCGGTCGCGATGTTGAGTTCGCGACAACCGCGAATGATGCGCATGGCGATTTCGCCACGATTGGCAACGAGGATCTTCCGGAACATGACGGGATCGAGCGAGGGGCGGAGCCGTAGCTCACCTCTGGGTCGCCTCCAAAAAAGATGGCGTAACCTAGCATAGGGCCAAGAGAGTTGTCGAGACGAACAGGGGTGAGGGAGGGACTCTGTGGAGAGAGGCTGCTCAGGCAGGGGACGAGGCGCCCCCTGCCGCGAAAAGGAATTACTTGGCCTTGATGAGCACCGGCTTAGACTGGGCGCTGCCCCCGCCGGCCACGACGATGATGAAGGACATGCCGGCCTTCGCTTCCGGCACGACGGCTTCGATCGTGGTGTCGTTCAGAAACTGATAGTCGACCTTTTCCTTGGAGGCGGCACTGAACGTCACGCCGTGGAAACATTCCTTGCTGCCGAAGTTTTCCCCCTTGATTGTGACCTTCTCACCAGGCTTCGCTTCATCCGGTTCGACCTTGGCGATGGAGGGGCGTTTCGAGCGGTCGCAGACCGGGTCTTTCTCGACTTTGCCGGCATCGAATCCCTTGATGGATTCCGTGTCGAACAGGCTGAATCCGGCGCCTTCGACCATCGATCCTTCCTGAGCGTGACCCTTGTGGACGGCGGTGAACGTGATGCCGATGGTGAGCGCGGTAGCGAGAAGGGTGGTGACAAGAGTGCGCATGAAAACCTCCTTCATGGAGATGATGGCTTGGTGAGCGGCGTATAAAACTCACTGATGATTTTTTGTCCGGCATCAGATAGGGCGAATTGTTCGAACGCCTCGACCAGCTGGTTCGGCTCATGGTTCGAGAGCAGTAAGACCGGGCGGCGGAGGGGATAGCGGCCGTCCTTGACGGTGGGAGTTTCCGGTTCCGCCTTGTCGACGGGCAAGAGGCGCACGGGAACCCCCGAGGCGACGGCTTCCAGCGCCTGGCCGAGGGAGAGATAGCCGACAGCCGACAGCGGCGGGAGGGTGCCGGCTATCGTCTTGATGACTTTGTCGTCCTTGGCGATGACTTTGGTGCCCTCGGGAATCTTGCCCACGATGCCGACCTGTTGTTCGAAGACATCGCGATTGTTTTGATTGCGGGGCCGATCGATCAAGAGGACTTTCGTGTCCGGCCCACCCAAGTCGGCCCATATCTTGAACTTTCCAGAAAACAGTTCGCCGACCTCTTGTTTGGTGACTTCCTTCGTGAAGTTTGATCGGTGCACCATGATGGCGATCCCATCCCAGGCGATTTGGAGGGAGCGTAGGTCTGCTTCCGCAGTTCCGGTGACGGCGATCTGCGCCTGCTTCGCCTTGACCATTTCCACCGGTTTGGAATTGTCATCCCAGACGATGTCAAGGTAGGCGCGGGGGTTGGCCTTTTCGAACGCCCGGGCCAACGATTCCATCATTCGTTGTTCAGGACCGTGACCGGCAATGACCATCGACCCGGCCACTTCGGCCGAAGCGGGCATGCCCATGAGGAAGAGGAGACCGGCGAAGACAAGTCCACTGATACGGTTGTGCATGCTGAACGATTCTCCCTCGGTCCAGCGCTGGCATTGTTCCCATGCCGTCGGGCGCTGGAGGGTTAGTGGAGTGGGTCCCCGGCCCTCACGAATTGTTGCTTGGTCAGGAACCGTTGCCCTGGGTGGGGGGGGAGGATACGGCACCGGACATCATCTCCGGCGTGACATCCACCCGTTTACCCATGGCAGGAGGAAGCTTGGAGAACCTATCCATGCGTTCGTTCAGCATGTTATAGGCCTTCATTTCCTCGAAGCCCGGTTTGTGTGTTCCCTTTACTTTTGAGGCAAATGCCGAAAGCATCCTGGTGGCACCGAGGCCGTTGCATTGGGGGCACACGGTATCCTCCGGTCGCGCATGCATGGACTGAGTTGCCTCGAACTGGTGCGTGCATCGTTCGCAACGGTATTCATACACCGGCATAACTGACTCCTTGTATAAAGCCTCTTGGCCGAGTGCGGGATGTTCGGGCGGAACACTCGATTCCATTATCGGAAACGCTTGACCCTGTGCAGCCCTTTGCACTATTGTACCGAAAATTCGTGTCGAAACGCGAGCTACAATTGGAGGGTCGGCTCACATGCCCCTGTTAATTCGGAAGTACAAAGGCTCCAGCGGCGTCATGCAAGAAGAACGGATCGACGATCCGGACCGGATCGAGCGCTACATGCGTCTCTTCGATAAGGATGACCTCAAGAAGCTGGAAACCGGCGCCAAGACCGTGATCGAGAAGGATGAGTGGCAGCTCCTGCCGTAGAGCACCCTCCTGGTTTGATCTCACAACGTCAGGTAGATCGTGGCGACCGAGCGGCGGGACAGAGGCCCTTTCCGTGCATTGCCCCCATGCCGTTTTGCATGGTAGGGTGGTCGCAACGGCAGCGACGGAGGAGTCGGGCGGATATCATGACCTATTGGCTTCATATTGCGCGGGCGATCGATCGGGTGACGCTCCATCGCGACCGTTGCGCGGAAGTGCCCTCCATTGTCTCAAGCAGCGATTTTTGGGAGGGGGGATGGTTCGATTATCCCGACAAGGAACGCGCCTTGGCCGCCATGGAACAGGCCGGCACCAGCGACCAACGCAAATGTGCGCTGTGCAAACCATAACCGAGCCCGGTTTGGAGTTCTGAGTTTGGAATTCTGAGTTTAGAGTTCGAGTCTGGTCAATTTCTTCAATGCGTCGGACTCAACACTTATAACTCAGAACTCATAACTTACCTGACCATGCCTCAACTCGCGCTGTTCCTCACAACCGTGGTGTGGGGGGCAACGTTTCCCGCGACGAAAGCGGCGCTCGAGCAAATCCCTCCGCTGTCGTTTCTCTTCCTACGGTTTCTCCTTGGCATGGTGGTGGTGTTTGGCGTTCTGCTGCTCGGCCGCCGGCGGCTGGCGCAAGATTCCCTGACGTTGCGGATCAGTCTGATCGCGACGGGTTGGTTGTTCCTCGGCTATGTGTTGCAGACGGTAGGGCTCAGGTTTACGTCGGCGTCGAATTCGGCGTTCATCACGGTGTTGTACGTCGTGTTCGTGCCGCTGTATTTGCGCCGGCTGGGCTTGCATACCTGGATCTCCAACGGAATCGCGCTGGCCGGACTCTGGGTGCTGGTCCGGCCGACTGCTTCGGCGAATCTCGGGGATCTGATGACGTTGGGCAGTGCGGCGGCCTTTGCCGCCCATATCGCCTGCCTTGAACGCTATACCAGGATGGTCGATCCGGTGTCCCTGTTCGCATGGCAACTGTTATTCATGGCATTGGCCATGCTGGGCACGATGTGGTGGGAGGCTCCCGCTCTGTCGGCGTTTGAACCGACTCGCGTGCTGGTGGTGGGATTGGTCGTTACCGGTGTCCTGGCCACCGGGGCCTTTGCGGTGCAGATGTGGGCGCAGCGTCTCCTGCCGGCGCAACAAGTAGCGCTGTTGTTTGCGGCAGAACCGGCCGTCGCGGCCTGGCTGGCCTGGTACTTCCTGGGTGAAACGTTGGATGCGCAGGGCTGGTTCGGCAGCGCCATGATTTTGGGCGGCGTCTTGCTCGGGTCCTGGACGACGGGCGAATCGGCGCCACGTCCGGAGTCTGCGCCGGCGCGTTCAAAAGGAGGATGAGGTGGCGCAGAAATTCGGCAACGGCCGTTGGGTGCAGGGTGGGTTTCTCGATAACCGGCAGGAGGGCACGGTCGTCGGGCGGATGACGTTCGCCGTGTTGGGAACGGTGGACTTTTACCTGGCCGGCAATTGTCGTGGGGAAATAGCCGGTAAGGTGATTCGATTCAGGAACAGCCGGTTTGTCGATGAGGACCTCGCCGGCCATGTGTTGGGTGAGATGGAAATTCCCCAGATCGGCGACGCGAGTCTCATCTCTTTCGATCCGCATCCCCACTTGGTGCCGCATCCCTACATTGAGTGGTTTTCGATGCGAAAAAATCATTACCGCATTGAGCTGGCGCCGGAAGATGCCTGGATTGCGACTGAAGCGGAGCTGGCGGAGATCGACCCGATCAGTCGAGAGATCCGTGAGCGGCTGGCGCCCCGTTACGGTCGCCAACCTTCGTCTGATGCTGGATCGGAGTGGGTGTAGGTCGGCTCGAAAGGCGGGCGTCTGGCGGCCCGCCTTCATCCTCAAATTAGGCGAGTTTGTTCTTGCCCTCCCGCACGTGCGAAGGCACCTCTCGAATATCCCAAACCAATCCCACCGCCTGCATCGCCCTCAGGATGTAATAGGTAATATCGATTTCCCACCAGTAGAAGCCCTGGCGGGTCGAGGCAGCGTAGTAATGGTGGTTGTTGTGCCATCCTTCGCCCAAGGTGATCATGGCGAGGAAAAAATTGTTCTTGCTGTCGTCGCCGGTCTTGTAGCGCTGGGACCCGTAGACGTGTGAGAGCGAGTTGATGGTGCAGGTGCCGTGGAGCAACGCGACGGTGGAGACGAAGAACCCCCAAATCAGCATTTGCGGGCCGTTGGTGCCGAGGCCCGGCGCATAGGTTTCCAGCAACTTCCCCAGGCCGAACATGCCGAATCCACAGAGCGTCGGGACGAGGGTATCGAATCGATCCAGGAACCGCAACTCGGGAAACTTGGCGAAATCGCCGATGCTCTTCAGGCGCGGCGGAAAAAATTTATCGGATGTGATCCAGCCGATGTGGGACCAGAGAAATCCGTCTTGGCGCACCGAGTGCACGTCTTCCGGCTTGTCGGAATAGATATGATGGTGGCGGTGGTGTCCGGCCCACCAGAGCGGACCGCGTTGTGCGCAGGAAGCCCCGAGGAGGGCGAAGGCAAACTGACAGGCCCGCGAAGTCTTGAACGTGCGGTGCGAGAAATAGCGATGGTACCATCCGGTGATGGCGAACATACGCACGAAATAGAACGCGGCCGCAACGCCGACGGCCGTCCAACTCCAGCCGACGATGAACACGCCCAGGCAGATCAAGTGCACGGTGATGAGGGGAATGGCCCGCAGCCAATCGACGGTCTTAGGGCCGTCGGTCCGCATGTGCTCAAGGCCGGCCCAGGAGTCGAACCAACGGAGGACTGAGAGCCAGGCTGCGCCACTCTTGGGCGGTTCTTCGACTTTAGATAGCTCACCGGTCTCTGGTAGGGTGAGCGGATGCAGGTCACTACTCATGCCACCTCCACATTACATTGGGTGGGAATCGACGAGGGGTCAACAGGGGGTTGCGCCGTGGTCCCACTGACGTTGCCTAATCATCGCGGCGCTTATGATCGAGACAGCTAAGGTAGGCCGCTGGATGCTTTGGATTGTGCCGCTGGCTGATCGAAGTGACTCAGGTTGGACGACACGTGAGTCAATTATACACACAACGAGGAGCAAATGTCGTGAGATTTTTTCAGATTGTCGAAGAACGTTTCTTACAAGCGATGGATCATATGACGGTTTGACTCCATTCGGACCGCCCCTCTACAATGCCCCCACCATGAATGATCGATTTCTCAAAGCCTGCCGGCGCGAACCGGTGGATTGCACGCCGGTCTGGTTCATGCGTCAGGCCGGCCGCTATATGGTCGAGTATCGCCGATTGCGGGAGAAGCATTCGATCCTGGAGCTGTGCAAGACGCCGGAGTTGGCGGCCCAGGTCACGATGCAGCCGATCGACCGGTTCGCGCTCGATGCCGCCATCATTTTCGCTGATATTCTCCTCCCCCTGGAGCCGATGGGGCTCTCGTTGGAGTTTGCCGAGGGCGAAGGGCCAGTCATCCACAATCCCGTGCGGGATGGGGCTGCAGTGGAGCGGCTCAAGGTGATCGACGGCGGCGAACTCCAATACGTGATGGATGCGATCAACCTGACCCGCACGAAGCTGGCGGGTCGCGTGCCGTTGATCGGGTTTGCGGGAGCGCCTTTTACGTTGGCCAGTTATGCCATCGAAGGGGGCAGCTCCCGAAACTACGTGCGCACGAAACAGATGATGTATGGGGAGCCGCAAGCCTGGCACCGGTTGATGGACAAGTTTGCCCGGGTGATCACCGGCTACCTCCGCCGGCAGATCAAGGCCGGCGCCCAGGCCGTGCAGCTTTTTGATAGTTGGGTCGGTTGCTTGTCCGCCGGAGACTATGCTGAATATGTCATGCCGCACGTGCAGCTCATCTTCGAAGGATTGAAACACGAAGGGGTTCCCCTCATTCATTTCGGCACCGGCACGACGGCGATTCTGAAGGCGATGCGCCGCGCGGGCGGTGATGTGATCGGGCTCGATTGGCGGATCCCTCTCGACGAAGCCTGGGACCTGGTGGGCCATGATCGCGCCGTGCAGGGGAATCTCGATCCGGTCGCGCTCTTCGGTCCAATCCCTGAAATCGAGCGGCGGGTGACGGACATTCTCCGGCGAGCTGCAGGACGCCCGGGGCATATCTTCAACCTGGGGCACGGAATCCTTCCCAATACCCCCGTGGAGCATGTGGCAGCCGCGATCGACCTGGTGCATAAGCTCAGTACAAAGTAAAAAGGCGAAGGGAAAAACCAGCTCCGCATTTTTTCCTTTTCCCTTTTGATGTGGATTTCCATATGCCTGTTCCCCAACGACCGGTCGCCGTGCTGCTGATGGCCATGGGCGGGCCGGACCGTCTGGAGAATGTGGAGGCCTATCTCAAGGATGTGCGGGGGGGACGACCGACCGCGCCGGAGCTGGTGGAGGAAATTCGCGAGCGGTATCGCGTGACCGGTGGGAAATCTCCCGTGCTCGGCATCATGCGCGAGGTGGCACGAGCGTTGGAAGAGCGGTTGAACGGAGCGGAGGGAGAGCGATATCGATGTTATGTGGGGTTGCGGCATTGGCATCCCTTCATCAAGGAAACCTATGGCGAATTGCTCAGGGATGACCCGGAACGCATCATCGGACTGTGTATGGCACCGCAATATCCCTCGCTCAGCATCGGGGCCTATATGAAAAAGGTCGAGGAGGCGCGGGTGGAGTCGGCCAGCGAGGTTCCGATCAGTTTCGTGACGAGTTGGCACCGCCATCCATTGCTGATCGTCGGCATCGCCGACAACATTCGGCAGACCCTGCAAAAATTTCCGGCGGATGTTCGCCCGCATGTGCCGGTATTATTCACGGCCCACAGTCTGCCGGAGCGGGTGGTTGCCATGAAGGACCCCTACCCGGAGGAAGTCACAGGGACCGTTGAGGCGGTTTGTGAGCAGCTCGGCGCCCAGCCCACGCGGTTCGCCTATCAAAGCCAGGGGCGGTCAGACGAGAAGTGGCTTGGACCTTCGGTGGAAGAAACGTTGGCTGATCTGGCCCGAGAAGGCCATCGACATGTGCTGGTGGCGCCGATCGGCTTCATCTGCGACCATGTGGAAACCCTGTACGACATCGATATCGAGTTGAAGCAACAGGCCCATACGAAGGGCATGCAACTGGAACGTATTCCGATGTTGAACGCCTCGGCTCCGATGATCGACATCGTGACGTCGATCGTCGAGGCGCACGAATCCTCGCTGGTCCATTAGCGGCACAACCTGTGGCGCGCATTTCACGTTCAGTCGTCATCGTCGGCGGAGGCATTGCTGGCCTCTCCACGGCCTTTGCCCTGTTGGAGCAGGCGGCTGCGGCAGAGGTTGCGCTCACCTGCACCATCCTCGACGCCGCGCCGGTCTGGGGCGGCAAGATCCTGACGCATCGGGTCGGCCGGTTGGTGATGGAGGCGGGGCCCGACTCCTTCCTGTCGCAAAAACCCTGGGCGATGGATCTCTGTCGACGCCTGGGCATGGCCGATCAGCTCATCGACACCAACCAAGTGGAAAAAAAAGCGAGTGTGCTGTGGGGCGGCCGGCTGCATGAATTGCCGGAAGGGCTGGTCACGTTCACCCCGAGTCAATTGGGGCCGTTCTTTCGCAGCGGCCTGCTGTCCTGGGTGGATCTGGTGCGCATGGGCTGTGATGTGATGATTCCCCCGCGCCGGTCGAACGAGGACGAATCCCTCGCTGCCTTTTTCCGCCGCCGATTCGGGCGACATGCCTGCGAACGGGTCATGGAGCCGCTGATGGCGGGCATCTATGCCGGTGATGCCGAGCAAATGAGCCTGCGCGCGACCTTCCCGCGTTTCTACGAGTTGGAACAGGCGCACGGCAGCGTGATTCGCGGTATGGTGGCGGCCCGCCGTGCAAGGGCGCAGCAGGCCTCAGACGGGCGCCCGAAACACACCATGTTCGTGACGTTGCGCAACGGCCTCGGTGATTTGGTGACGGTCCTGGCGAGTCACATTCAGAAGGCCGGCGGCGTCCTGAAGGCCGGTGTCGAGGCTGAGGCATTGCGGGTGCGGTCGCACCAGGCTGGCCGCTGGATGTACGATGTCATCTGTAGCGACGGTACGACCCTCTCGGCCGAGTCGCTGGTGTTGGCGACACCGGCCTATGTGAGCGCTGAGTTGGTCCGACCCTTGACTCCTTTAGCCGCCGGATTGATGGGCATGATTCCCTATGCCTCGACCGCAACCATTTCCATGGTCTATCCGGCTGTGGCGGTGGGCGACCGGCTGCAAGGGTTCGGATTCGTGGTTCCACGCATCGAGGGACGCGATCTGATTGCCGCCACCTGGACCTCGATCAAGTGGCCCCATCGGGCACCTCCGGATGAGGTCTCCGTGCGTTGTTATCTCGGCGGGGTAGGGCGTGAGGCGATTTTGCAACAGGACGATGAAGCCTTGACGCGCTGTGTGCAGGAAGAACTCGCCTCCATCGTCGGCCTACGGGCGACACCCCACTATGTGGAGGTGAACCGGTGGCATCGGGCGATGCCGCAGTATACGATCGGACATCTCGACCGGCTTGAGCAGTTGGAGGCGGCGCTCTCACGTTTCGGCGGCCTCGCCGTCACCGGCGCGGCCTATCGCGGGGTGGGCATCCCGGATTGTATCCGAGACGGCGCGGACACGGCGGAGCGGACGCTTCGTTACCTGCAGGCGGCTGCTGCATGACGGGTCTGGTTGTGGATGGATTCGGTAAGGAAGGAACAGACCCATGTTGAATGACCAATTGGTGATCTCGGCTGTGACCGGGCCCTTTCGCGAGCCGCGGGAGCCGGTGTTGTCCTACGACTATTCCATTCAGCGGGCGACCTGGGCTGCGACCCATGCCGTGCGGGTGAAAATTGCGCTGGCGGAAGAGTTGGACTATGTGAAAGGGAAATTGTTGGGCACCGTCACCGGAAGCCCAGGGCAACAATTGCTGTTGAACAAACTCCTCTCCCGCAAGATCGGCGACGAAAAACTTCGGATCGCCGAGGCGGAAGGCCTGTTGAAGGAACGAGGCGACGTGTTGCTGCCGCCGTTTACCGGACCCTTTGCGCATTTCTTTCCGCAGTTGGAAGCGTGGGTTCAGGCGCAACAGGAGGCGCTGCGTGCCGAGATCAAGAACACCGTCGGTCTCTCGGCCTGAGCAACCGTTCTTGCATCGGATCGGCCCGGGTTTCACACACAGAATCTGTGGATAAGCATGTGAATATCCACCACTCTCACGCTCGGCACGCTGAATAGGTCGGCTCCTCAGCAACCTGCACAAGTTTTAGGCATTGGGGTCGGTATCACCCGAACCCCCTAGATGCTGTAGAACAGTAAAACCCCTAGTGGCGTCCTTCAGGGCCGAATGGCGCCTGGGGATAGCGGAGGCAGGTTGTATGAGGTGTTTCGATGCAGAGGTTCAGAAAATACGGCGGTATTGTTTGCCGTGCACCCCGGATTCGTCGGCGAATCCGATGGAGCCGGTGTCGGGATTGCTCGTGTCGTTCAAATCGATCCGGTAATGTCCACGCACCTGTTCCATGGCCTCTTCGAACGGAATGGCCTGCGGGTAGAGATCGCCCGGCGCATGGGCTCCGCGGGCCAGCGTGCGGACGACGTCCTGCGTGGCATATTTCGGATCCGAAAAAATGTACAGATCGGCGACGGCCTGGTCGCCGAGTTTGTGGCCCGGACTGGTCGCGGGTAACATGGACGGCAGGGTCTGGTTCAACCGGGCTTGTTTGAATTGCTTCAAGAGTCCGACGACCTGGCTGGTCGTGACCTGTGCCGGCACGAGAATACTCATGGCGTTGAACTCCGTCAAGGTTGCCTGGACCTTGTACATCACCGGGGCCGCATCCGGGTCTTCCGTGACCACCTGCGAAATCTCCGGTCCGACGGCCTGTTTTTGCTTGCCGCTGGGGACTGCGAGGTTGATCAGCAGCCACATCACCAGAATGGCGCCGAACAGGACGAGGAGCGGGTGGAGCCCCGCCCGTTTGCCTTCTTGATAGGGATTGTCGTCGCTCATGGCAGAGCCTTTGTAGTTCCCGTCGCAGGAGGGAGGGCTGCTGTGGCTTCAATGGACTGGGAAGATTCCAGCCTCTTCGCCTCATCCCAATAGCGATCCATTTCAGCCGTCGTCAGGTCGCTGACGCTTCGCCCGCTGCGTTCAGCCTGTCGTTCGATAAAATGGAAACGGGTCGTGAAGCGATTCGTGGCTTGGCGGAGCGACTCTTCCGGATTCACCTTGAGGTGCCGGGCGACGTTGACCAATGAAAACAGGAGATCGCCCAGTTCCGCGGTCATTTCCGATGTAGGCTCCGGTGAGGATTTGGTGGTCGCAGCCGCATCGCCGACGGCCCGGCGGAGTTCGTCGATCTCTTCGTCCACCTTGGCGAGGACATCGGCCAGCCCCTGTTGGTTATCGGGCCAGTCGAACCCGACGCGCGCGGCTCGAACCTGGGTTTGATAGGCGCGCAGCAGGGCCGGAAGGGCTTGGGGAATGTCGTGCAGGAGCGACTCCGGTTTTCCGGCGTCCTTGCGCTCGGCCCGCTTGATGTCTTCCCACCGATGGACCACCTGGTCCGGATTCAGGGCCGGTTTGCCGTCGGCCCCGTCACCGAACACATGGGGATGGCGACGCACCAGTTTCTCGGCCAGTTGTTGCAACACGTCGTCGATGGTGAAGGTGCCCAGTTCCGTTCCGATTTGGCTGTGAAACAGCACCTGCAACAACACGTCGCCCAGTTCTTCCTTCAACTTGGCAAAGTCGAGCCGGTCGATCGTATCCAAGGCTTCATAGGTTTCTTCGATCAGGTAGGGCTTGAGGGATTCGTGGGTCTGTTTGCGGTCCCATGGGCACCCGCCTGGTGCTCGAAGCTGGGCCATGATGGCTACGACTCTGTCGAACCGTTCGGACATGCGGATTCCCCCTCCGTGGCGTCACTCTAACTGAGTTCGTTCTCACCTTCAACGGGGCATCCTGTCTTGCGCCCCTTCAGGGCCTATGGTAGGGTACGGCCCGGCTTTCCAGGCCTGTCGGTCGGAGGGTGTTCCATGGGAGATGAAAAGGAACAGGGGTTCGTCATCCGCGACCGTCGCGGGCGGGGCGAAGGGGCTTCCGCGCCCTCATCACCTCCACAGGAGGCTGCTTCGGCTGCGTCCTCCGCATCAGAGGTGTCTCGCGAGCCGGTCGATCAAAAAGGGCAGGCCGGGCACCTTCCGGTGAATTTTTCTTCCTTCGTGATCTCGATGGGGAGTTCGGCCCTGATGTTGATGGGGGAGCAGTTGGATCCTCAACAGCCTAAGATGTCCCTCAATCTCCCACAAGCCAAAGAAATCATCGATTTGCTCTCCATGCTGGAAGAGAAAACGCGGGGGAACCTCACCTCGGATGAACAGTCCGTGATGACGGATATGCTCTATGCGTTGAGGATGAAATTCGTGAGCTTGACCTCCGGGAAATCGACGCTCCACACCCCGTAGCCTCCGCCTGCGCGCCGTCCTGCTGAGTGTTGCCCGTTTCTCCCCTGGTTGAGCCTGCTCCGTCGGCTGTGTGCCCCATCGGCCGCCTCATGATCGAAAAGAGGATGAGCGGATTTCCAGCTTTTTTGAGACTCCCGTCGGAATTCGTTATAGTGGTGCAGGGTCGATTGAACTGGGATAAGCCGGAGAATTCATGCCGGATTCGATGGACATGACGAAGCTCGTCCCGCCTGGCGTCCTGCAAGAAAATAAGCCGCCGTCGTCTTCCTCCATCGAGCATGAGCGGCGAAAACGCCATGTCCGGCCGGTCTGGATCGTCCTGATCCTGTTGCTGCCCTGTCTGGCCCTCACCGTCTACTATGCTCAAACGGCGATTCCTCTCGGCGAGGAGTCGGACTCTTTTCTGCCCAGCACCGGGTATGCCTTCGTGCTCTTGCTGGTCAATCTCGACTTGATCGGGTTGGTCGTCCTCACCCTGCTCCTGTCGCGCAACCTCATCAAGGCCTATTTCGAGCGGCGGCATCGGCTCGTGGGGTCGGGCTTCCGGGCGAAGTTGGTCGCCGCCTTCATCGGGTTTTCCCTGATCCCCACCGTCTTGCTGGCGTTGGTCGCCAGCGGTCTGGTCAATAAGGCCGTGGATGTTTGGTTCAACGATCAGATCGAACATGTCATGAAGGATTCGTATGAAGTCGCGCGCATGCACCATGCCGGACATGTGTCGCTGGCAATCAACAGCGCACGCGCCATCAGCCATGAGATCTTCCGCGAAGAGCTGCTGTTGCCCGAGCAACGGGATCTGCTGGTGGCGGCGATCGCCCGCAAGCGAACGGAATATGCGACGGCCGGGATCGAAGTCTTTTCCTCGAAGATGGAGACCTTGACCAAGTCGCTCGATCCTGAAGTGCCGGTCGCGGTGCTGGATCTGCCGATCGGCCAACTGGTGCTGCAGGTCATCAACGGCAAGCAGGAACTCACCTCCGTCCAGGAGGCCCAGACTGGGCGGCTGGTGAGGGCCGGCGTCCCGATCGCGTCTACCCTGCGCCGCGGCGAGGTCGAAGGGGTGGTGGTCGTGGATGCCTACGTGCCCGAGTCGTTGCTCGGCAAGATGGAAAGCATCGGGCGCCAATACTCCGAGTATAAACAGATGAAGGCGATGAAGAACCCCATCAAGGCCGGGGCCTATCTGCTCGTGGCGGTGATTACCGTCATGATTCTGTTCAGTGCCACCTGGTTCGGGTTCTATGTGGCGCGCGGCATCACCGTGCCGATTCAACGGCTGGCCGAGGCCACGGAAGCCATTGCGCAGGGGGATTTGTCGGTGCGGATCGAAGCCAAGGCGACGGATGAAATCGGCACCCTGGTCGAATCCTTCAACCGCATGACGGCCGATTTGCAGAGCAGCAAAACGAAGGTGGAGGAGGCCAACGTGTCGCTTCGGCAGTCCAACCTGGAACTGGATCGCCGGCGCGCCTACATCGAAACGGTGGTCGATACGATCGCGGCGGGGCTCCTCTCCATCGATCGGCAGGGGATCATCACCACGTTCAATCCCTCGGCGGAGCGCATTCTGGGGCTCTGGGCCGACCGGTTCCGCGGCCGGTCCGCCAACGAGGTGTTCAAGGAATTCAAACTGGACCTGTTTCAGTCCGTCTACGATCGCATGTTGGCCGACCATCGCGAGAACATCGCGCTCGAAGGGCAGTTGGACTTGCAGGGGCGGTTCCTGACCATCGGCGTGCATTGTTCCCGGATGAAGGACGAGTCGCACAAGGACCTCGGGTTCGTGCTGATCTTCGAGGACCTGTCGGAATTGATCAAGGCGCAGAAGGCGGCGGCCTGGCGTGAAGTCGCGCAGCGGATCGCCCACGAGATCAAGAACCCGCTCACGCCCATTCAACTGTCCGCGCAACGGCTGCGAAAAAAGTTCCAGGACAAGGCGCCGGACTTCGACCGGATCTGCGACGAATCCACCCAGGTGATCGTCAACGAGGTCGGCAGCCTCAAGCAAATGCTGGACGAGTTCTCGAAATTCGCACGGATGCCGGCCCCGCACATGACGATGGGGTCGCTGGACGATGTCGTGAAGGAAGTGGTCGCGCTCTATCAGAGTGCGCATCGCGAGATCGAATGTGTGGTGGATCTCGACCCCGATCTGCCGCCGTTCAACTTCGATCGGGAACAAATCAAACGGGCGTTGGTGAATCTGTGCGATAACGGCATTCACGCGATGAATCACAAGGGGCATTTGTGGATCACGACCCGTTACGACATGAAACAACGCCGTGCGATTGTGACGGTGGCGGACGAGGGCACCGGGATCGCGCCGGAAGATCAGGAAAAGTTGTTCGTGCCGTATTTCTCCCGAAAGAAGACGGGAACCGGGTTGGGCCTGGCGATCGTGCGGCGGATCGTGACCGATCACGACGGCCAGATTCACGCGGGGAACCATCAGCCCAAGGGGGCATCGTTTACCTTCGAGCTGCCGGTGTGAGCGGAAGTTGTCAGTAGTCAGCGGTCAGCCGGCGCAGAAGTATATCCTCGAATGACGACGCTGACAGCTGAGGGCTGACTGCTGTCGGCTGAAAAAGTTGGAGAAGACATGTCTGCCTCGATTCTCATTGTCGATGATGAAGTGTCCATCCTGAACTCCTTAAGCAGCATCCTGGAGGATGAGGGCTATGAGGTCACCGTGGCCAAGAGCGGCGTCGAGGCCCTCAAGCTCTGCGCGGTGAATCCTCCGGAACTGATGATGTTGGATATTTGGATGCCTGAGATGGACGGGTTGGAGACGCTGCGGCGATTGCGGGATTTAGTGCCGAACACGCAGGTCATGATGATGTCCGGCCATGGGTCGATCGAGACGGCGGTGAAGGCCATCAAGCTCGGGGCCTACGACTACATTGAAAAGCCGCTCTCGCTCGAAAACGTCACGCTGCGGGTGAAACATGCCTTGGATCAACACCGGTTGGAGCAGGAAAATCGCACCCTCCGCACGAAGGTGGAGGGGAAGTTCGAGCTGATCGGGCAGGCGCCGGTGATGCAGCAGTTGAGGCAAATCATCGAAACGGCCGGCCCGACCAACAGTCGAGTCCTGATCGGCGGCGAGAACGGAACCGGAAAAGAGTTGGTGGCGCGGGCCATCCATCAGCACAGCGCCAGGGTGGGCCGTCCCTTTGTCGCGGTGAACTGCGCCGCCATTCCTGAAACGTTGATCGAGAGCGAATTGTTCGGGCATGAGCGAGGTTCATTCAGCGGCGCCACGGCCATGAAGCGCGGCCAGTTCGAGCAGGCGGACGGCGGTACTCTGTTTCTCGATGAAATTGCGGACATGAGCCTGAACACCCAAGCCAAGGTCTTGCGGGCCCTGCAGGAGCAGCAGTTCACACGGGTGGGGGGCACGAAACTCATCAAGGTCGATGTGCGGGTCTTGGCGGCCTCCAACAAAGATCTGCTGAAGGAAATTGAAAAGGGTACCTTCCGGGAAGACCTGTTTTACCGACTCAACGTGGTGCCGATCGTGGTGCCGACCCTGCGCGACCGCCGCGAGGACATTCCATTGCTCGTGAAACATTTCCTGCGGGTGCATGCGGAAGAACAGGGTTTGAAGATCAAGCAGGTGTCGCCGGAAGCCATGGACGTGTTCATGCAGTATGAGTGGCCGGGCAACATTCGCGAGTTGCGCAACCTCATCGAACGACTCATGATCATGGTGCCGGGCTCCGTGATCGAGGCCTCGCATGCGTCGATGGCGCTGCAGGTGCGTCCCCAGTTGTCGGCGCCGCAATCGGCCGTCGCCGCTCAGCCGGCCAATACGTTGCTGACCAAGCACTACGATTCCCTTCGCGATGCCAGGAACGCCTTCGAGAAGGAGTTCATTGCCCGCAAACTCCGCGAACACCACTGGAACATCTCCCGCACGGCCGAAGACCTCAAGATCGAGCGCAGTCACCTGCATCGGAAGATCAAATTGCTGGATGTCGAGATGCGGCCGGAAAGCTAGGGGGAACGAGGCCCTATAGCCTCCCTTGCTCGCAGAACGCGCACCTCGGAAGGTGCTCGTTCGATGCGCGCAGTCAGGAGGCCATAGGGCCCTGTTCTGTGAAGGGGGATGAAGTACATAGGCACGCCTCCGATTCTTTCTCGCATGGGAACGGGCGCGTCTTCGTGGGCCCCGTTCGACGTCACCGGCGGGGTTTTCTTGCTGGATGCTATGTCCCACCATCTGCAAACCGGCAATGCAAGCGGCATTGCGCACGGAGTGTGATGCCTTAAATTAGCTGGCCGTTTGAAGGAGGATGTTAGATGGATTTGGAGAAAATTGATCTCGAAAGGGCAGGGGAAATGGACCCTGAAGTGTTTTCTGAAAAGCGCTGGCTCCAGGCCATATCGTTGGGATTGTCCATGTTACACAACGACATGGTTGATGTTCAGGATAGCCTTAAGCGACTTCAAAAGACTTTTGAATACTTGAAACGCTAGCAATAGAAGCCTAATCACCACCGAATGATCCTCCACTGTTGACCAAGGGTCTGCTGCGTAGCTAAGATGCCGACCCAATGACTACCTATCGTGATGCCGGTGTCGATATCGATGCCGGCGATGAATTCGTCGAGCGGATCAAACCCCATGTGCGGGCCACGTTTCGCCCCGAAGTCCTGACCGATCTGGGTGGGTTCGGGGGGCTCTTCCGGTTTCAGGCCGATCGCTATCGGGACCCGGTCCTCGTGTCGGGGACCGACGGTGTCGGGACCAAGCTCAAGATCGCGTTCCTCATGGACAAACACGACACGGTCGGGATCGATCTGGTGGCGATGTGTGTCAATGATATCGCTGTCAGTGGTGCGGAACCGTTGTTCTTTCTCGATTACTTTGCGACCGGGAAACTGTCGTTGAAAACGGCCGAGGCCGTCGTGCGAGGCATTTCCGAGGGCTGTCGCCAGGCCGGTTGTGCGCTGATCGGGGGAGAAACCGCCGAGATGCCGTCGTTCTACGCGGCAGGAGAATACGATCTGGCCGGTTTTGCCGTCGGGGTGGTCGATCGCCCGAAGATGATCGACGGCCGGCAGATCGCGCCGGGCGATGCCGTGATCGGGCTTGCTTCGACCGGCGTCCACAGCAACGGATTTTCGTTGGTGCGCAAGGTGCTGTTGGAGGGGCGCGGGCTGACGGTCGATAGTGTCGTGCCGGAACTGGGCGGGGTACTCGGTGAATCGCTCCTGACGCCGACAAGAATTTATGCGAAACAGATCCTTGCCCTGGTCGATGCCTGTCCCATCAAGGGCATCGCCCATATTACGGGCGGCGGGATCACGGACAACCTGCCGCGTGTCTTTCCGGCTCGTTGCGGGGCACGCATCCGGCGTGGTTCCTGGCCGGTGTTGCCGATCTTCCAGGTGATCCAGGAACGAGGGGCGGTCGCGCCGGACGAAATGTACCGCGTCTTCAACATGGGTATCGGATTGATTCTCGTGGTAGCCCCTGACCATGTTGACCTGGTCCTTGCCAAGGCGACGGAACTGGGCGACCGGGGCTATCACATCGGCGAGATCGTGGCGCAGGCAGGCGATGAAGGCGCGGTGGACTATGTCGGGTAATCCGTCACGACTTCTGCGCCTGGCGGTGCTGGTGTCCGGTCGCGGCTCCAATCTCCAGGCCATCATCGATGCGATCGAGAAGGGCTCCCTTTCGGCTGAAATCGTCGTGGTCCTCAGCAATAAACAGGATGCCGGGGGGCTTGAACGCGCACGCAAACATGGGCTGAAGGCTGTGTGGTTGGATTCGAAGCCCTTTGCCGGGCGGCCGGACAGCCGCGAGGCCTATGACCGGGCGCTGTTGGAGGTCTTGCAGAAGTACGAAGTGAATCTCGTGCTCCTGGCCGGGTACATGAAGATTGTAACCGGGGTGCTGGTGAAGGCCTATGAGAACCGAATGATGAATATCCACCCGTCGCTGTTGCCGTCTTTCCCAGGGCTCGACGTGCAGAAGAAGGCCATCGACCACGGATGTAAAATTGCCGGCTGCACGGTCCACTTCGTGACGGAAGGGGTAGATGAAGGCCCTATCATCATCCAGGCCGCCGTACCGATCCTGGAAGGGGATCAGCCGGATGTCCTGGCGGCCCGCATCCTGGAGCAGGAGCACAGGATCTATCCCCGGGCGATTCAACTGTATGCTGAGGGAAAGCTGCGGGTGGAGGGGCGACGGGTGGTGGTATCAGAAGCAGGCCGGCCCGCAGAAGGCTTTATGAATCCCGCGTGATGTCTTGTTGAAAATTATAAGTTCGTATAGAGACCGGCGCGACGGTTGTGTATAATGCCGCTGAGTCAGGGCGAGCGCCGGCCTTTCTCCCCGTCTCCTCCGCAGACCATGACCACCTGCGCACTTCCGCTCAGGTTTACCTGCGGTCAATCAGAAGGCGCTCGCTCTTCCTGTTCGTCGGTCGGAGACCTACTCTACGCACACAAGAAATTTGGGGGGCTAGCTCAGTTGGGAGAGCACTACGTTCGCAACGTAGGGGTCGGGGGTTCGACTCCCCTGCCCTCCACCAGCCTTCGCTGAAGCTTCGGCTGGCAAGCCAAACGCAAACTTTGGCAGCAAGCCAGGCGGAAGCTCCAGCGGAGACTGTCCCCCGAAGCAGATTTCCGAGTATCTGCAAAGGGGGACGATTTCATGGACTGCGTCTATCTCATCCCAAGCCTCGCAGTTCCAAGCCAGCGCTACACAGGCCTCACTACCACTCTTGATGAGCGGCTGCAGGCGCATAACGCGGGCGCTTCGCCTCATACGTCCTCATATCGTCCTTGGAAGTCAGTGATGCATCTCTGCTTTCAGGATGAGCGGCGAACGCTTGAGTTTGAGCGGTACCTCAGCCCCCTGGTCCTACCATTGCCAACGGGTGCACGGTCGAAAGTGCCAATGGGGGCATGGATAAAGGTGTCTGCGCCAAACCAGGCAGTATATTGTGTGAGAGGGGAGTTATATCTCTTCCTCGTTCTGGAAGATCACTCATCCTATAACCCTGCGCGGCATTTTCTCAGGCCCGGTATTGTGCCCTTCCATCCTCAGACCTGTAAGCTGTTGGAGAAATCATCCATCCTGTGGAAACAGCGAATGATTGTCAGGTATGACCAACGGTCTTCTCTCAGAACAGTGTGGCCTTTTGGAACAACTTCAAAAGATCCTGCGTAGAGTTATTCCTCACAAAGAATTCTCAGTCCCCAAAGCGATGAGTTGTCAATGAATCGAAAATATCATTTTCATGGTTTTATTGGCTTGCTGAGGCAACGGCACTGATATTGCTCACTCCGCATTCATGCGCACGATCGTTAAGGCCGCCGACGTCGAGTGGTCGCTTCTTCAATGCACGAATGGAGCAACCACTATGCATGATGCAATAACGAACATGTTCAAGCTGTTCCCCGTCTTCCTGTGCGCACTCGCACTGAGCACTCTCTCCTGCGTAGAACGTCATCCTACCAAGCCCTGCTTCCCGAACATCATATGGAGGAGGCCAAGGGCTGGATCTCGCCGTTCGGGGATTCGCGGACCGCACAGCCGGCGATAGTGGCAGAAGGGAAAAAACTGTCTGAAGGGAAAGGCTCCTGCATTCTGTGCCACGGAATAACCGGAAGGGGTGATGGCCCGGCAGCCCATATGCACCACCCGCATGCTCCTCACGACTTCATGGACTGTGCCTTCCAGAAGGCGCGGACCGATGGGGAGTTGTTTTGGACGATCAAGTATGGCAGCCCGGGAACCGGCATTGTGCCGCTCGTTCCGTGAACCCTCAATGAAGAAGAAGCATGAACGTTCGTCGCCTACCTACGAACCTTCTGCAACGCGTAGCCGGTTCATTGAGCTGGTCAGTGGAGGGCAGGATGCATCTGCAAACACTCCAGCGAAAAATGCTCATTTTCCTCTCGCTCGGTATCATCGCGTGGGGAAGCATGGACATAAGTTCTCGCGTCGAGGAGGCGCAGTCCCTCCTCTTCTCTCGGGCTCCCTAGGGAAGGTCTGATTTATTCTCCGCTCGCGATGTGCTACGGGTAGCGCAGCACTGATGAGGAGGCGCCCCCATGCAGCAATCGACGTTTGCCGAGGTCACGTTTGAACAGTATCGCAAGCCCACCCGCCGGGAGCGATTTCTCGACGAGATGAACCGCGTGGTGCCGTGGGCGGAACTGGCTGCCGTGATTGCGCCGGTCTATCCCAAGGCCGAGGGCCCTGGGCGTCCGCCGGTGGGCGTCGAACGCATGCTGCGCCTCCATTGTCTGCAACAGTGGTTCAACCTGTCGGACCCGGCGGTGGAGGAGGCGTTGTACGACTCGCGCGCCATGCGGCAGTTCGTGGGCATTGATCTCGGCCGCGAGCCCGTGCCGGATGAGACAACGATCTGCAAATTTCGGCATCTGCTGGAAGCCCACCAGGTGGGCGAACAACTCTTTGCGCGGATCGGAGCGTATCTGGCCGCCCAAGGCATGACGGTCAGCCGGGGCACCATCGTGGATGCGACCATTATTGCGGCGCCCAGTTCGACGAAGAATCGCCAGAAGGAGCGGGATCCAGAGATGCATCAGACGAAGAAAGGGAACCAGTGGTACTTCGGCATGAAGGCCCATCTTGGGGTGGACAGCCGGACCAAGCTGATCCATTCGGTGGCCGCCACGGCGGCGAATGTGCATGACAGTCAGGTGTTGCCCAAGCTGCTGCATGGACAGGAGACCCGCGTGTGGGGGGACGCGGCCTACAGCGGGCAACGCGACGTGATCCGGCACCACGCCCCCGGTGCCCAGAACTTCATCCAGACGAAAGCCCATCGGCATCGGCCCCTGAGCGAGGCGGAGCGCGCCCGCAATCGAACGAAGTCGAGGGTCCGCGCCAAAGTCGAGCATGTGTTCTTGGTGATCAAGCGAATCTTTGGATGGTCCAAAGTCCGCTACCGCGGGTTGGCGAAGAATACCCACTGGCTGTTCATCAGCTGCGGCTTGGCGAATCTGTACGTGGCTCGACGGCGCCTGTTGGTGGGGGCCTAGCGGGCGGATGTGCGAACGAGGGAGCGGGCGCCAGATGATGGGCGAACCCCGACAACGACGCTCCCGGACTATCGCAGTTCAATACGGATAGCCCTTGTTGACCACCCCAGAAACAGATTTCTCAGCGCAAACGTGAATTAATCAGACGTTCCCTAGAAGATAGACTGAGGCGGCTGAAACGGCTCTGGGACCAAGGGTTGATCGCAGAGGAAGAATACAGCGCTAAGAAGAAAGAGCTGCTTGACCGTTGTAACTGAATGCGCACCACATGACGGACACGAGGACAACGCAAGAGTGTTACGATGTTCCGATCGGGACGATTGCCTCTGTCCACGGGCCGGTAGTCGATATTGCCTGCGAGCACTTACCGCCTCTGCACCAAGCACTCTGTTCCGCCCTCAACAGCGAACGCTATACGTTCGAGGTCTACCAACACCTCGACGAGCGTCATGTTCGGGCCATTACCCTTCATAGCACAGGTGGTTTGAAACGGGGCATGCCCGTCTTCGATACCGGCGCACCGTTACACGTGCCGGTGTCTCCGGACTGTCTTGGTCGTTTGTTGAACGTCTTCGGCGAACCGTTGGATGGTGGGCCGCCTCTCAACGCTCAGCAGTTTCGCAATATTCTCGGTCAGCCTGTGCCGCTCCATCAAACGATCGGCGCAAGTGGAATTCTTGAAACAGGGATCAAGGTCATCGATTTGCTCTGCCCCTTTATCAGAGGCGGCAAGACCGGCTTGTTCGGCGGCGCCGGAATCGGCAAGACCGTTCTGATCACTGAGTTCATGCATGCGATCGTGATCCTGCACCGAGGCGTCTCGGTCTTTGCCGGTGTCGGGGAACGCATCCGCGAGGGGCACGAACTCTGGCATGAGATGCAGCAGGCCGGGGTCATGCCGCATACCCTGATGGTCTTCGGCCAGATGGACGAGTCGCCGGGGGTGCGGTTTCGCGTCAGCCTCGCGGCGTTGAGCTATGCCGAATTCCTGCGGGATACCCTGGGCAAGGAAGTGCTGTTTCTCGTGGACAACGTGTTTCGGTTTGTCCAGGCAGGAAGCGAAATCTCCGGGCTCCTCGGGCGGATGCCGGCGACCGTCGGTTACCAGCCGACGTTGATGAGTGAGGTGGCCGAACTCCAAGACCGCATCATCTCCACGACCAAAGGGGCCATCACTTCCGTGCAGACTATCTACGTGCCTGCAGACGACATGACCGATCCTGCCGTCACTAGCATCCTGAATCATCTGGATACGAGCGTGATTCTCACACGCTCCCAAGCCAGCAAAGGGTTTTATCCGGCCGTCGATCCGCTCCAGTCCAGCAGCAAACTCATGGATCGACACTTTCTCGGAGATCGGCACTATGCCGTGGCTGAGGGAGTCCGAGAACACCTCGCACGGTATCGCGAACTGGAAGATATCATCAGCATGTTGGGGCTGGAAGAACTGTCGGAGACGGACCGCCGGATTGTGATTCGTGCCCGCAAACTCCAACGATATCTCACCCAGCCGTTTCACGTCACGGCCGCCTTCACCGGCATCGAAGGAGTCTCGGTCCCGCTGCAGGTTACCCTTCAGGACTGTGAAGCATTCCTGAGCGGAGAGTCCGATGGCGTGTCGGAGGAGCAATGCTACATGCGCGGTTCGATGAAGGGGACAGGCCAATGAGGCGGTTTGTCCTGCATTTGCAAAGTGCCACGCAATATGAACGAGTAGACGATGTGACCGCCTTCGTCGGGCAGGACGCCACCGGTAGTTTCGGGATCATGGCCGGACACCAACGCATGATGACGCCGCTGCAATTCGGCTTGGCGCGATTTCGCACGGGTGACGGCGAGTGGCAATTCCTCGCCCTGCCCGGAGCATTGCTGTACTTCGTCGACAACGAGCTATTTCTCAATACCAGACGATACCTACGCGATCGGGACTGCACACGAATCACCCGTAATCTGGAAGAACAATTGCGCACGGAGGAGGCTGCGCTGCGGCAGGTCAGAGACAGCTTGCACCGTCTGGAAGAGGAAATGTTCAAGCGTCTCTGGAATTTAGGCTGCGGTCGTGAACCGTACCTATGAATAACGACGACGAGCTGAAGCGGCGCGTATCGAAACAGGTCGCTCGCATGCAACAGGCCGACAAGGACCGGCCGACATTGCTTGCACAAACGGCCTACCTCGGCACGCTCGGGCTTCTCCTCGTCGTGCCAGTCATCCTGGGGGCCTATCTCGGCCGTTGGCTGGACGGCCTTGTGGAAGGGTATTCGCTCCGATGGACCCTCAGCTTGATCATGCTGGGAGTGGGTGTCGGAGCGATGAACGTCTACCTTTTTATCAAGGAATAAGCCATGCACGGATTGGATGCAGCCGGAACCGCTTTTCAGATCGGACCGATCCAGATCACGCAGTCGGTCGTGGTCACGTGGGGGATCATGCTGGCGCTCGTCGTCTTTTCATGGGCTGCTACTCGCCGGTTTCGCCTTGAGCCGGGCCCTCTGCAAGCGGTGCTGGAAGGTGCCATGGGAGCCATCGATGATGCCATCCGTTCCGTGCTGCCCGGTCATTCAGAACGAATCCTCCCCTTCATCGCCACATTATGGATTTTCATCGTCCTAGCCAATCTCATCGGGCTCATCCCCGGCATTCATGCGCCGACAGGCGATCTATCGGTGACGGCGGCGCTCGCCGCCTTGGTCTTTTTCTCAGTGCATTGGTTCGGCGTCCGCATCGAAGGGATCAAGCACTACCTTCTTCACTACCTGGCGCCGTCGCCGCTCCTGCTTCCCTTTCATCTGATTAGCGAGATTACGCGCACCCTCACGTTGGCCGTCCGTCTGTTCGGGAACATGATGAGCCTGGAAATGGCGGCACTGTTGGTGTTGCTGGTGGCCGGATTTCTGGCTCCCATTCCCCTCTTGATGCTCCATATCGTCGAAGCACTGATCCAGGCCTATATTTTCGGCATGCTGGCGTTGATTTATCTCGCCGGCGCGATCCAAACACGAGCACTCCAATCACCATCAGGAAAAGGATGACCTATGCGAGACATGACCTGGTTCATCATCACGTCTACCGTCATCGCCGCGGTGGCGATCGCAATCGGCACCCTGGGACCGGCCATTGCCATGGGACGAGCCATCACGCAAGCCCTGGAAGCCCTGGCGCGACAGCCGGAAGCGGAAAAGTCGATCACTCGCACCTTGTTTATCGGCTTGGCCATGATCGAGTCGCTGGCCATCTACTGTTTGGTGGTCGTTCTGATCATTCTCTTCAGAAATCCGCTGCTGGAATATCTGCTGAAATGATCAAGGCTAAACCGGCAAGTTCGGGCCGATCCCACCTGCCATAAACAGAAAGAGGCTACGCGTGGAATTGGATTGGACAACGTTCGTGCTGGAAATCATCAACTTTCTGGTTCTGGTCTGGGTCCTCACCCGCCTGCTCTATACACCCGTTCTGAACGTCGTCGCCCAGCGGAAAGCCGATATCCAGAAAACCCTCTCCGACGCGGACACGCTGCGCCAGGAAGCTCAAACTCTGCGGGAACAGTATGAACATCGGCAGTCGGATTGGAACCGGGAGAAAGAAACGGCTCGAAACCGGATGTTGGAAGAAGTGACCGCCGAGAAAGCTCATCTCTTGGCTGGGCTCCAGGCTTCGTTGGAACAGGAGCGCGAAAAATCCAGGGCATTGGAAGAACGACGATTGACTGATCTGACACGCCAGGTGGAAGACGCGGCTATGACCCAGGGCGGGCTGTTCGCCGCTCGGCTGCTGGCACGGCTCGCGAGTCCCGAACTCGAAGCCACGCTGGTGAAGGTTGCGATCGAAGATCTGCGCCGGCTTCCTGAAGAACGACGGCAGGCCATCCGAACGGCTTGTACGAAGGGTGACGCGCCGGTCATCGTCAGCAGTGCCTATGTCCTGAGCCCGCCTCAACGGGAATCTCTGTTGGAAGCGGTCCAGTCGTTACTCGGTCAGTCCATTTTCTGTGAGTGGCGGGAAGATCCCCACTTGCTGGCCGGCCTGCGTCTCAGCCTCGGTCCGTGGATGCTGGGAGCAAACCTGCAAGACGAATTGAAATTTTTCTCGGAAACATTGCGACCTGTGAGCCCCACCCATGCTTCGTAACTCACTCCTCGCCAGTCAAGCCGCTTGGCTCAACGAGTACCGACTGGGTTTACGCCTTCTGGAACAAGGACATGTCCGGTCCGTCGGCGACGGTATTGTCTGGATTGAGGGACTCCCCTCCGCCGCCATAGAAGAAGTCCTGTTGCTCGAAGATGGCAGTCGTGCGCTGGTGTTCCACCTGGCCAAGGAGCGGCTCGGGGCCATCCTTTTGACGCAAACAGCCCGGTTGACTGCGGGAACCATCGCGCATCTGTCCGGTCAAGGTCTGGGGCTTCCTGTTGGAGACACGCTGATCGGACGCGTGATCAATCCGCTGGGTGATCCGCTGGATGGGCATCCTCCGTTGGATTCTCCGAACCAACGTGAAATGTTCAGCCCCTCGCCGCCGATCATTGCCCGGGACTTTGTCCATCGTCCCTTGTACACGGGGAGTAAGGTTGTCGACACCCTCATCCCCATTGCGAAAGGACAACGACAGCTGGTCATCGGAGATAATGGAATCGGCAAACGCGCCTTCGCTTTGGATACGGTCATCAACCAGCGAGGGAAAGAGGTGCGTTGTGTCTATGTCTTGATCGGTCAAAAGCGGTCGAGCATTGTCAATACGATTGAGACGCTCAAGGCCTATGGCGCAATGGACTACACGGTCGTCCTTGCCGCGGAGGCGACCGCGCTGCCCGGACTGAAATACCTGGCGCCCTTCGCGGGATGCGCCGTGGCCGAAGCGTGGATGTGGCAGGGCAAAGACACGCTCGTGGTCTACGACGACCTCACCACCCACGCGCAAACCTATCGGGAACTGTCGTTGCTGTTGCGTCGCCCTCCCGGCCGTGAGGCCTATCCGGGCGATATCTTCTTTCTTCATTCGCGCTTGCTCGAACGTTCCACCTGTCTGGCGCCGAAATTAGGAGGCGGCAGCATGACCGCCCTCCCCGTCGTCGAGACCACACAAGGAGAAATCGCTACCTATATTCCGACGAACCTGATTTCCATTACTGACGGGCAGATTTACTTTGACGCACGTCTTTTTGCGGCAGGAATTGTTCCCGCTATTGATGTCACCAAATCAGTCTCTCGGATCGGTGGCAAGGGACAGCATCCGCGGATCAAGGAACAGGCCGGGCGCATGAAACTGGACTATCTTCAGTTTCTGGAACTGGAGGTGTTCACCCGCTTCGGAGCCCGACTGGAAGTCTCCATGGAGGTCAAAATCAAACGCGGCCGCCTGCTGCGTGAAATCTTGAAACAAGGCCGGCTGTCTCCGTTACCCATTGAGTTTCAGCTCGCATGGCTGATGGGATTCAATCGCGGCTACTTCGACGATGTGTCGCCGGAGAAGATTGGGCCGCTGCTGGAACGCATCGCGTTGCGCATCCCCACGAGTCGTCTCACCCTCGACCAGCAGGACGAGCAATGGGCTGAGGCCGTGAAGAACTGGAGTCAGGAGACGCCCCCCCCATGAGCCGGCGCCGAGAATTTGAAGATCATCTGCATGCCTTGCGCGACATCAGCGGGATTCTTCGTGCCATGAAAAACCTTGCGCTCATGGAAACCCAAAAGTTGACCCGCTTCCTGGCAACACAGCGCCGAGTGGTAGAGAGCATCGAGACCGCCGCGGAGGACTTCTTCACCTCCTATCCCCAGGCCGCGCGAGAATTGGGCAGGGGGATACCGGTATGGTTGGTGATCGGCTCCGAACGGGGCTTTTGCGGAGATTACAACGAACGTCTGGTGGCGGGCGTGGAAGAGCATCTCCGTCGGCGTTCACAGCGCCATCCGCTCCTGATTATTATCGGACAGAAGCTCAGCGCGAAATTGGAACACGATCGGCGCGTCGCGGGGTCTCTGCGCGGTCCGACTGTTGCTGAGGAGGTTCCTGCCGCCTTGATCAACCTGATGGACAAGCTGAGAGCGTTGCAGGCAAGCCAGAAACCAGGAGTTCGATTGGAATTCACGATCGCTCACCAAAGTCCCGCCTCCGAAGGAGACCAGATCCACATGCATGAGCCGATGAAGCGCCCCGGACACCGTCCGGCCCGTTTTGCATACCCGTCTCTTTTGAACCTCGATCCTCTTGCGTTTGCGACGGATCTCATCGACCAGCACTTGTTCAGCCTCTTACACGAAGTGTTCTATAGCTCATTGATGGCGGAGAACCTGCGCCGCTTTCGACATATGGACCAGGCCATCCAACGGTTGGAGAAAGACATGGCCGACCTTGTCCTCACACGTAACTCCTTGCGGCAGGAGGAAATCACCGAAGAAATCGAGATCATCCTGCTGAGCGCGGAGGCGCTGAGGCAGCCGTGACGCGCGCGGCTGCTCTTGACCCTGGCAACGGGCAACGCCGCTGGTGCGGTGGCCGCAGAGTTTCGCACGCGCCCCTCCACGGTGAGTAAATTGAAAACCCAAATCAGCCCAGGGGCTCGTCGGCTTGCAGGATGCTGCCCGTCTCGGCCAGTCGGTGATCTATGGCCCATCGACGGAGACCCGATTCTGGCGATGTTGGATGAGGCGCCCCCGGCTGGTTATGTCCGCTGGAACGACCGGCTGTTGGCGAAGGCCCTGGGCATGGTCAGCCGGCATCACATTTGGCGCGTGTTGCGCGCGCATGGGATCAGCCTGGACCGCCGTCGCTCCTGGTGCCTCAGCACGGATCCGACATTTGCGCGGAAGGCGGTCGACATTGTGCGCCTGTATCTGAACTCGCCGGAGTACGCCCTTGTACTGTGCGTCGATGAGAAGCCAGCCATCTGGAGCAGGCGCAAGGTTGGCTGAAACTGCTCACCGGCAAGGCCCTCACCGGTTTCAACCATGCGGACATGCGCCATGGGACGACTATCCTCTTTGCCGCCTTAGAAGTTGCCACCCGCCTAGTCCGGCGGGTCACTACCGACGACGGGTCGAGTTTCTGGACTTCATGAATCGCGTCGTCACGGCGTATCCGGGTAAAGAACTCCACGTGATCGTGGACAATTTCCATACACACAAGCCGAAACAGGACCGCTGGCTGGCCCGGCATCCGCAGGTACCCTTCCACTTCACGCCGACCACGCCTCCTGGCTCAATCAGGTGGAAGGTCTGTTCAGCATCTTGAAGCGGGCGGCCCTCAAGGGCGCCCGCTTCCGGCCGGTCCAGGACGTGCGGAACCGGATCGATGCCCTCGTGGCGAATACGGCGTGCCGAATCAATACCTCCAATGGTTGTCTTTTTTTGCGCTTGTGCGACGCGGCGGCTTATCAGGCCACGCTTCTCTTCCTTGTCGGGAGAAGTGCTGGTCATTGACCGCAGCCTTCGATAGGGGCGCCCCTTTTTCCTGTCCGCGACGTGTTTAAACCAGAGCGGACGCAATCGATACGCAATAGTGGCCTAGGCACCAGATAGATGTCAGTTTGCAAGACCTTGTATCTTGATGGGAGGTTTTGCATCATGGCACGACGTGAGCGGGACAGATCGCAAAGATCTGGGTCATTGAAGACCGCGGGTCAGCTTGGGTCGTCTCGTTCCTCCGGTCACCAACCCGGACAGTTGAGAGGGCCGCGAGCCCGCATTCTGCAAGGACGGGAGACACGGAGGGATGCCATGAGTCCAGAGATCTTTGTCGGCATGGATGTCTCGCACGCGTGCGTCGATGTGGCGGTCCCCCCCAGGACCGCGTTCAGATCCCGCATGACGAGAGCGGGATCGCCCAAGCGGTGGAGCGGTTGCAGGATCTGCATCCCACGCTCATTGTGCTCGAAGCGACGGGTGGCCTCGAAGTGCCGCTAACGGGGGCGCTGGCCGCCGCGGACCTGCCGGTCGTCGTGATCAATCCCCGGCAGGTGCGGGACTTTGCTCGCGCCACCGGGCAGTTGGCCAAGACGGATCGGCTCGATGCCCAGATCCTTGCCCGCTTCGCCGAAGCCATTCGGCCGCCGGTCCGCCCCATGCCCGATGAGCAGACGCAGGCGTTGGCCGCCCTCGTGGCGCGGCGGCGGCAACGGATCGAGATGCTCACCGCTGCAAAGAATCGGCTCCGGCTTGCGGCGCACCCCATTCGGAAACGAGTGCAGGCCCCTATCACCAGGCTGGAGCGAGAACTTGCCACGACCACTACGGACCTCACGACGACGAGACACGAGAGTCCGGTGTGGCGGGAGAAGGAAGAGCTCTTGCGAAGCGTGCCGGGGGTGGGGCCGGTGCTCACCACCACGCTGTTCGCCAACGTGCCCGAGTTGGGCACGTTGACGCGCAAAGAAGTGGCGGCCCTCGCGGGGGGCGCGCCGTTTCCGCGCGACAGCGGTACGCGCAAAGGCCGGCGCGCGATGTGGGGTGGGCGCGCCCATGTGCGGGCCGCGCTCTACATGGCGACCCTGGTGGCGACGCGAAAGAACCCGGTGATTCGGAGCTTCTATCAACGCATGTGTCAAGCAGGGAAAGCGAAGCAGCTGGCGTTGACGGCCTGTATGCGGAAGTTACTCACGATGCTCAACGCGATGCTGAAGAGCGGGACGCCGTGGCGGGTAGCGGCCCGTCAGCCGGCTTGACTTGCAAGACAGTTGCTGACCCTCTTGCGACTCGAACTATTCTTTGCTCATAACCGCGTCATTGCTCTGA